>JAEZQR010000239.1 GCA_023413015.1 Pseudomonadota bacterium | reverse complement strand
AAGCTGTCCGACGCGCTCCATCAGCGGCTGACGCAGCGCTTCGTCGATCGCCGCACCGCGGTGCTGCTGCGCGACCTCAAGGTGCGCGACCGCAACTTCGGCGTTGAGATCGACGACGACGGCACCGTCGCGGTCGAAGGCGAGGCGATCGGCACGCTCGACGGTTTCCGCTTCAAGGCCGATCCGACGGCGCGAGCCGGCGAGAAGCGCATGCTGCTCGCTGCCGCCGAGCGGCGGCTGGCCGGCGAATTCGCCAAGCGCGCCAAGCTGCTATCGGAGGCCGACGATGCCGCCCTGCTGCTGCAGTTCGACGGCGGGATGCCGCCGCGCATCATCTGGAACGGGGCACGGGTCGGCGCGATCGTGCAGGGACGCGATGCGCTCAATCCGAAGATCGAGCTCGACCGCAGCCTGGGCAGTCTAGCCGCCGCCGACCGGGCAGCCGTTCGCGAGCGGCTGGAACGCTGGTTCGCCACCCAGCGCGAACGCCAGATCGGCGCGCTGGTGCGGATCGCCGAGCTGGCGCGAGGCGAGGGGGCGGTGTCGCCGGCGGCACGCGGTCTGATCGTCCAGCTCGTCGAGAACCTCGGCTGCCTCGTCCGCGACCGGGTCGGCAGCCAGATCGTCGCGCTCGACAAGGCGGACCGCAAGACGCTGGCGACCGCCGGCGTCCGCTTCGGCGTGGCGCATGTGTTCGTGAAGGAGCTGCTGCGGCCGGAGCCGACCCGCTGGCGCCTGGCCTTGTGGGCCGTGCATCGCGGCGTCGAGACCGCGCCGACGCCGCCGGCACCGGGCCGCGTCGCGGTCGAGATCGAGGCGGGCGCGCCGGCGGATTTCTACGACGTCGCCGGCTTCTGGCCCATCGATGGGCAGGCGGTGCGCATCGACATGGTCGAGCGGCTGGCACGCGCGATGCACCAGAAGCGCGACGGACGCGCCGCCTTCGTTCCCGACGACATGTGGGTCGCGAGCGTCGGCATGCGCCGCGAGGGCTTCGCCAAGCTGATGCGCGCGCTCGGCTACCGGCCGAAGCTCGTCGACGGGCAGGCGGCCTTCGAATGGCGCGGCCCGCGCGGCGAGGGCCGGCGCCCGGTGCCGCGCGGCCCCGTCGAACATTCACCCTTTGCTATATTGGCTGGCATGAGGAGAGGCTGAACTTGGTATACGGTCCCGGTTTGCGGCTCGATAAGTGGCTGTGGTTCGCGCGACTGACGAAGTCCCGTAGTCAGGCGCAGGAGTTGGCGGAGAGCCGGCATCTCCGTCTCGACGGACGGGTGATCGAACGGGCCTCGGCGCTGGTACGGCCCGGCCAAGTCCTGAGCTTCCCCTACCACGACCGGGTGAAGGTAGTGCGCGTCGAGGCGCTGGCCACGCGGCGCGGACCCTATTCAGAAGCACAGCACCTCTATACCGACCTGTCTGCACCAATGCCGTTGACGGCGCAGGCAGCCAACGGCTAGCAGGGCGGTAACTGAAACGCCTGATTGAGGGATCGCCCGATGACCTACGTCGTCACCGAAGCTTGCATCAAGTGCAAGTACATGGATTGCGTCGAGGTCTGCCCCGTGGACTGCTTCTACGAGGGCGAGAATATGGTGGTGATCAACCCCAACGAGTGCATCGACTGCGGCGTCTGCGAGCCCGAGTGCCCGGCTGAGGCGATCCTGCCCGACACCGAAGGCGGCCTCGAGAAGTGGCTCGAGCTCAACTCCACCTATGCGCAGCAGTGGCCGAACATCACGGTCAAGGGCGACACCCCCGCCGACGCCGACGCGCACAAGGGCGAGGAAGGCAAGTTCGAGAAATATTTCTCGCCGAACCCGGGCACCGACGGCCAGTAATTTCGACAAACCGTCGATTCCGTTCGACCGCCGCGGCAACATGGCCGTGGCACTCATGTGACATTTCTGCTATAGAATCGCGCAATCGCCGTTTGCGGGAGCGTCTGCTGCTGCCCTCCGGCTGGGTCGGTAGCTTTCGTGAAGTCTTGGTCCCGAACCGCCGCGGCGGGGGCGGACAGCTGACACGCATCGGTGGGACGCCAAAAACAAAATCGTCGCTCCAAGTGACGGGTCGACCGGTTCTCCGTTCCGAAGGGCCGGCAATAAGAAAAGGAAGCGGAATGGCAGCAAAAGCGCTCAGCTTCGTCGTCGGGGACCATGTGGTCTATCCGAAGCACGGTGTCGGCCGTGTCATCGAAATCCAGTCGACCGAGATCGCGGGCGCGTCCCTCGAGCTCTACGTGCTGCGCTTCGAGAAGGAGCGCATGACGCTCCGCGTGCCCATTTCCAAGGCGGAATCGGTCGGCATGCGCAAGCTGTCGTCGAGCGCCACGCTCGCCGAGGCGCTGACCACGCTCAAGGGCAAGCCCAAGGTGAAGCGCACCATGTGGTCGCGCCGCGCGCAGGAATATGAGGCGAAGATCAACTCGGGCGACCTCGTGTCGATCGCCGAGGTGGTCCGCGACCTGCACCGCGCCGAGGACCAGCCGGAGCAGAGCTACTCCGAACGCCAGATCTACGAGGCGGCCGTGAGCCGTCTGGCGCGCGAACTGGCCGCGATGGAGAATATCGACGAGCCGGCGGCGCAGGCCAAGATCGAGTCGGTGCTCAAGGCGGCATAAACTCCCCAGCGGGAGCGGGAAAAAGGGCGGTCCTTCAAGGCCGCCCTTTTTCTATGCGTGGTCTCGACAGTCGAAAATCATGTCTGTATTAGTTACACAATACAGACAGGGAGGCAGGAATGCGCAGGATTGGTCTGATAGCGGCAGGCGGGCTCGCGGCGTTGGCAGCGGCAAGTGCCTGGGCAGCTGAACGCAAGTTCACGGTCAGTAACTTCGACGAGATCGAAGTCGCCGGGCCGTTCGATGTGGTGGTGAACGTCGGCAAGAGCGTCAGCGTCCGCGCAGTCGGCGCGCAGCGCGACCTCGACCGGCTGAAGGTCGAGGTATCGGGCGGCGAGCTTCACATCGGCACCCGCGAGCGTGGCTGGTTCGACTGGTCGAAGACCGAGCCGGTCAAGCTCTGGGTGACCGTCCCCTCGCTGAAAGCAGCTTCGCTCGCGGGCTCGGGCGATATGCAGATCGATCGGGTGAAGGCAGACAATTTCACCGGCTCGATCGCCGGCTCGGGCGATCTCTCCATCGCCTCACTCAATGCGACGACGGCCAAGTTCTCGATCGCTGGCTCGGGCGATCTCACCGCGTCGGGCAGCTGCCGCACGGCCTCGGCCTCGATCGCCGGCTCGGGCGACGTCAACATCGGCGGGCTGCGCTGTCAGTCGCTGACCGGCAGCATCGCCGGCTCGGGCAATATCAACGCCAATGCGACGCAGACCGCCAAGATCTCGCTGATGGGCTCGGGCGACGTCGTCGTCTCTGGCGGCGCCAAATGCGACGTCAGCAAGATGGGCAGCGGCTCGGTCCGCTGCAGCTAGCTGGGCCGCTCGGCCGGCGCGCTTCACGCGTGCCGGTCTGCGGCGCAAGCTGCTAGATCAACCCCAGTCCCCGCAGGTCGCGCATCAGCTTGACCGGCATCGTCCCGATCTCGCCGCCGACGCTGTCGAGATCGGGCGGTGCCGCCTCCGGCTCCAGGTAGCGCCAGCCCTGATGCGCCCGCAGCGGTGCGGCGAGCACCGGCACCACGTCAGGCGTCAGCAGGATCTGGCAGCGCTTGCCGCGATCGGTCTCGATCATCTCGAAGCCGAGGATCGTCTGCCGCGCCGCGAGCGTGTGCTTGACGATCCAGTACATCGACCCGCCGACCAGCTCATCGGCGCGCTTGGGCATGAAGCGCGTCCAGCACGGCACGGCGGGAACGCCCGCGTGCATCGACACGCGGCCGGCCTGTCGCTGCGTCAGCTGCGCGAGGCTGCGACAGCCGACCGCGACCTTGGTCATGTGAAGTGGCATGGCGGCGAGTTCGTCCGGCCGGCCCGCCGGGTCAAGCGGGGCGCGACGTCGCGGTCAGGAGCCGGTCAGGCCGGTCAGTGCCGCGAGGCCGAGGAACGAGAAAAACCCCATCACGTCGGTCATCATCGTGACGAACACCGCCGAGGCGACGGCCGGGTCGATGCGCAGGCGATCGAGCGTGAGCGGGATGATCACGCCCGACAGGCCGGCGACGATGTTGTTGATCAGCATCGCCGCCGCGATCACTGCGGCGAGGTGCGCGTTCTGGAACACCAGGAAGGTGCCGAGCCCGATCAGGACGCCGAGCGACAGGCCGTTCAGCGCCGCGATCCGCATTTCGCGCACGACGGCGCGGCGGGTGTTCGATTCGGTGAGCTGATCGGTGGCGAGCGCGCGCACCACGACCGCGAGCGTCTGCGTGCCGGCATTGCCGCCCATGCCCGATACGATCGGCATAAGCGCGGCGAGCACCACCATCTTCGAGATCGTGCCCTGGAACAGCGAGACGACGAACGAGGCCACGAGCGCGGTCGCGAGGTTCACCACCAGCCAGCGCACGCGCACCTTATAGGTGCTCACCACCGGCTCGTTGATATCGCCTTCGCCGGCGCCCGATAGGCGCAGAACGTCCTCGCTCGCTTCTTCCTGGATGATATGGACGATGTCGTCGACCGTGATCATGCCGACCAGCCGGCCGGACGTGTCGACCACCGCCGCCGAGATCAGCGCATATTTCTGGAAGCGGAGCGCCACGTCCTCCTGGTCCATGTCGACCGGGATCAGCGTCTGCTCGCGCTGCATGACGTCCGACACTAGGACCGATCGCGGCGTGCGCAGCACCCATGACAACCGCAGCGTGCCCACTGGGTGATGGCGGGTGTCGACGACGAAGATTTCCCAGAAGTCGGTGGCGAGGTCGGGGTTCTCGCGCAGGAAGTCGATCACCCGGCCGATCGTCCAGTGCTCGGGCACCGCGATCAGCTCGCGCTGCATCAGGCGGCCGGCGGACTCCTCCGGGTAGGACAGCGCTTCCTCGATCGCTGCGCGGTCATCAGCGGGGAGCGAGCGCAGAACCTCGCGCTGCTCGTCGAGGTCCATGTCCTCGATGATCGCGACCGCATCGTCGGTATCGAGCTGCACGACAACGTCGGCGACCTGGCTCGGCTCGAGCGCGTCGATCAACTCCTCGCGGACATAGTCGTTCATCTCGGCGAACGCGTCGGCGTCGAGCTTGCCGCCGACGGCGGTGGCGAGCGCCGCCCGCTCATCCTCGGCCACTTGCTCGAACAGGTCGGCGACGTCGGCCGGGTGCAGCGGTTCGACGAGGCCGCGCACGCGCTCGATGTCGCCCGCCTTCAGGGCAGCGGCGATGTCGTTGACGAATACGGGGGTCAGGCGGTTGTCCTCAACCGCCTCACGCGCCGTTTCGGTCTCGATATCGTGCGGCTCGGCCATGTCGGAGCTTATAGCGCCGGTCGCCGGCCTTGCTAGTGCATGTTGCCGTTGATCGGGCAGCGAAATCGCGCATCCGAAATGGCGCCCGCGCCGTTCTGTCCGTCATGGACCAACTCGA
>JAEZQR010000236.1 GCA_023413015.1 Pseudomonadota bacterium | reverse complement strand
TAGCTGTCCGAGTTCGCCGCGTTGCGCGTGCTGAACGCGATGACGCGCAAGCGGTCGTCACAGGCACTGCGGTCGAGCGCGATCTGGCCGACCGGCTTGCCGTAGGTGTTGGTGCCGATCAGCGCGACATTCCGGCCGAAGTAGGGGATGAAGGCGTTGATGACGAGCTCGCTCGCCGACGCGGTGGCGCCGGTTCCGATGAAGGCGATGCGGACCGGCGAGACCGATGCGGTCTGCGGCGCGAAGCGCTTGGTCGAATTTTCCGATGCCTTCTCCGGGCGGAAACTTGTGTGCGAGAACACCTCGGTCGAGCTGCGGTTGCCGCCGAGCAGGTCGCCGAGCAGTTCGGCGGTCGAGACCAGTCCTCCGCCGTTGTAGCGGAGATCGACCACGAACTCGGTGATGCCCGCGGCGCGGAACGTCTCAAACGCGGCGCGAAGCTGCGGGTCGGCCGAGGAGATGAAGGTGCGCAGGTTGAGATAGCCGACGCGCCGGCCGCCGTCCTCGATGATCTTCGCGCCGTAGCGCGTCGATACCGGCGACAGCGAATAATCGGCCTTGGCGATCGTCACCTCGCGCGTGCCAGACGGGCCCGACACCTTGAACGTGCGCGTCAGGCCGACGTTGTTCGGTCCCAGGGCATAGGTGACGCCGGCGGCGCCCTCCGTAGCGATGATGTCCGCCACGTTGCGTAGGTTGGCGCCATTGAGGCCGATCGCCAGGATCTCGTCGCCGCGGTCGATGCCGGCGGCGAGCGCCGGAGTGTTCTCGAAGGATTCGGTCACCAAGACTCGGCGGGTGCCTGCATCGGCCGAGACGCGGAAGCCGAAACCGGCCGTGGCGCCCGACGAATAATAGGCGTTCTCCTCCGCGATCGAGGTCAGGTAGGTGAAGTAGCGGTCGCGACGCTGCGCCCGCGCGGTTGCGGTCAACGCGTCGATATAGTCGTCCACCGTCGCATAGGGCGCGGGGTCGAGGCTGGCAGGGAGCGTCTCGGGGAAGAGATACCATTCGCGTAGTACGCCGGCGGCCCATTGCTGGCGGTCCCGCAGCGAGCAGCTGGCGCCGGCCGGCGGCGTAGGACCCGTCGGACCGCCTGGGGGGACGGGACTAGAGCCGCCGTCGCCTTCGCCGCCGCACGCGGTCAACGCCACCATGCCGACCGCCAGCACCAGCCGGCGGAATGAACTGCGTATCATTCCTGAAGCCCCCGCTTCCTGCATGAACTTATGCGCGAGCGTTCGGCGGTTGTCAGGTCAAATCAGGTGGCTGCGACGAAGTCGCCGCACCCGCCAGCAAGGCGTCGTTACTTCGCCAGTGTGCTCGGCGGAACGAGCAGGATGCCCTTGGCCTCGAGCGTGGGTGCCCACTGCTCGATCGCTTCGATCGTCCCGGGCAGGGGGCGCGCGAAGCCGATGGCCTGGCCTTGCGCCTTCGCCTGCCGCTCGAGCGCGGCAAGGTTGGCCGCGACGTTGCCGCTCTCGTCGAGGAAGCGGTCGTTCGCGGCTGCGCGTGTGCCGGTCTCGCGTGCTGCCGGCAGCGCCACGCTGCGCCCCGACGAGCGGGCGTCGATATAGACGAGACCGCGCCTGGTGAGCTCGCCGAGCACCGGATGCAACGCGGCGGCGTTCTCGGTGAAGGCCGATCCCATGATGCCGGTGACGCCGACCGCGCCTTCGACGCGCGCCAGCGCCCAGTCGAGCCGGCGGAGGTTCTCGTCGGGCGTGTTGCCGATCAGCAGCGTGTTCTTGCCCGGACTCACGCGCGGCCAGGACTTCGGCTGCATTGGCAGGCCGGCCCAGACCTCATGCCCGTCGGCACGCGCGGCCTTGCCCAAGGCACGGACGTCCGGATAGGGCGTCAGCGCCAAGCCGACCGCGGGGGGCAACGCCTGGATCGCGGCACGCGCCAGCGCGGGGTTGTCGCCGACCTCGGTCAGCACGATCGCGATGCGGGGGCCTTTGAACTCTGGCGCAAAAGGTGCCGGCTCGGCCGGTAGAGCGGCAGCCGGCGTGGCGGCGATGGGAGCGGCCGGCTGGGGCACACCACCGGTCGCTGGCGCCAATCTTTCGGGTTGCACGATAGGCGCCGCCGCGACCGATGCCGGCACCACCGCGCCGGGTTCGACGAAGGGGCGCAGCAGCTGCACGAACAACAGCGCGGCGCCGACGAACAGCGCGGATATCAGCAGGATGCGGACCGGCAGCGGCAACCCCGCGCGAGGCTGGTCGGCGTGGCTCACCCGCTCCCCGCTTCTAAGCCGACAGGCCTGCACGCGCCGCGAACGCAGCGACAGGATGGTTCAAGATGTGCCCCCGCTCCGGCAACTTACCGCCGGGTCAGCTCGGCGGTCGTCACCCGACCGTTGAGGCGGTTGAGCGTCTTCACCGCATAATCGAGCTGATAATCGGTGACACCCTGCTTCTTGAGGTCGGCGGCGGTCAGCGTGAAGCGCGGATCGGGCTTGGGGTCGCGCTCGATTTCGCGATCCGTGACCTTGGCCTCGTTGACGAGGTGCCGGCGCAGGTCCGCCTCGCGGATGCGCGGACGGCTGGCATAATCCTCATCCGACAGCTGCGGCACGACGACGTCCGGCTCGATGCCGGCTTCCTGTACCGACCGGCCCGACGGCGTGAAGTAGCGGGCCGTGGTCAGCCGTAGCGCCGTGTCCTGGCTCAGCGGAATGAGCGTCTGCACCGAACCCTTGCCGAAGCTGCGCTGTCCGAGCACGATCGCGCGCCGCTGGTCCTGGAGCGCGCCGGCGACGATCTCGGCGGCTGACGCCGAGCCTTCGTCGACGAGCACGATGACCGGCTTGCCTTCGGCGAGGTCGCCCGGCTTCGCGTAATAGCGCTGGATGTCCTCCTTGCGGCGGCCGCGCTGCGAGACGATTTCGCCGCGTTCGAGGAACGCATCCGCGACCTCGATCGACTGGTCGAGCAGGCCGCCCGGGTTCGAGCGCAGATCGACGACGAAACCGGTGAGCTTCGGCCCTATCTGCTTCTCGAGCGAGGTGATCGCCTCGCGCGTCGCCTCGCCGGTCTGCTTGTTGAAGGCGGAGATACGGATGACGCCGACGTTGCCCTTGGCCTCCCACTTCACCGGCTTCAGCTGGATGATCTCGCGCTTCATCGTCAGGTCGAACGGCTTCGGCGCCCCTTCGCGAACGATGGTGAGCTTGATCGGCGTGCCCGGTGCGCCGCGCATCTTGTCGACCGCTTCGTTGAGGCTGACGCCGTAGAGAAGCTCGCCGTTGATATGCGTGATGTAGTCGTTGGCCTTGATGCCCGCCCGCGCGGCCGGTGTGTCGTCGGTGGGGGCAACTACCTTGACCGCGCCGTCCTCGGTCGTGACGGTAAGGCCGAGGCCGCCATATTCGCCGTCCGTCGTGGTCCGCATCTGTTCGAAGTCGCGCTCGTTCAGGAAGCTCGAGTGCGGATCGAGGCTGGCGAGCATGCCGTTGATGGCACCTTCGAGCAGCGTCTTGTCGTCAACCTTGTCGACATATTCGACGCGCACGCGCTCGAACACGTCCATCAGCTGGTCAAGCTGCCGGTAGGTCTCGGCGCTGTTCGCGGACTGCGCGATCGCCGGTGTCGGCGTGGTGAGTGAGGAGGTGGCGTAACCGGCGGCCAGGCCGACGATAGCGGCACCGATGGCATAACGGGTCGGGCGACGCGACGACATGTAGGCGTGATCCTCTTCTCGTACCCACCCAAGATAGCACGCCGGATCGATTGTGCGAGGGTGTAAGCGCCGCATGCGCCCTGCTGCATCAGCCTTGCGACGATTTGCGCCCAAACGTCAGCCAGGGGCGGGGGTCTACCGGCTCGCCGCTCGAGCGGACCTCGAAATAGAGCGTCGGTTCCGCGGCGCCCATGCGCCCGACCGACTGTCCAGCCCGTACCGCTTGGCCCGTCGCCACGCTGGCGTTCTCCAATCCGGCGACCAGCGACAGGACATGGTCCTTATGCTCGATGATGACGATGCGGCCGTAGGTGCGGAACGGCCCGGTGAACGCCACGCGCCCGTCGGCCGGTGCAACGACGGCGGTTCCCGGCGTCGTGCGCCAGCGCAGGCCCTGCAGCGTCACGCCGAGCTCGTTCTGTGACCCGAACCCGGCGACCAGCCGGCCCTGCGCCGGTGCCCGCATGGCGATCTGTGGGCGGGTCGCCTCGTTGCGTGTCGCGAGCTTGTCGAGCAGCTCCTGCAGCGACCGGGCCCGAGCCGCCAGCCTCTGCCCCGCCTCCTCCAGCCGGCGCCGGTCGATTTCGAGCCCGGCCTGAGCGGCATCGAGCCGCGTCCGCTCGGCCGCGAGCTGTCGTCGGGTCGCGGCGGTGCGCTCGATCTGAGCGCGTAGGCTTGCAGTGCGTGTCCGCAGCTCCGGCACTATCGTGTCGAGCAGCAGGCTGACGCGTGCGGTGTCGACGGCGCTCTGCGGCTCGGCGAGCAGCAGCAGGCGCGGCCGGTGGGACAGGTTCTGCAGCGCGGCGAGCAGGCGCGCGGCTCCGGCTTGCTGTGCGGCGAGTTCCGCCCGCTGCATGCGCCAGTCGCGGTCGAGCCCGGCGATACGGGCCTGAAGCTGGGCTATCCGGGGCTCGTTCGACGCGATCCGTTTGGTGATGAGGGCGATGGCGGTTGTGGTCGCGCGCGCTTCCGCCTGCGTCTGCGCGAGCTCGGAACGGCGCTCGGCAGCCTCGCGCGGGGCCGTCGCGCTCAGCGCCAGAAGCGCGCATCCCGCTGCCGCGGCCCGCCTGATCATCGTCATCCCTCCCGATGGTAGGGATGGTTAGCAATGATCGCGGTCGCGCGGTAGAGCTGCTCGGCGAGCATCGCCCGCACCATCATGTGCGGCCATGTCGCGGGCCCGAAGCTGAGGAGGAGGTCGGCGGCGTTCCGGGTGGCGTCGTCATGCCCGTCCGCGGCCCCGATCATGAAGCGCGCCTCACGCACGCCGCCGTCGCGCCACTTCTCGATGCGGTCGGCGAACTCGCGCGAGGACAGGGCGCGTCCGCGCTCGTCGAGCACGATGGTGACGAACGGTGAGGGCGGGTCCGGCAGCTTTGCCGGCCCGGTGTCGGGAAGCTCGGTGATCGTCACCGGCCACGCGATACGTTTCAGATACCGCTCGATGAGCTCGGCCTCGGGGCCCCCGCGCAGGCGGCCCCCGGCCCCCATGTGGAGGCGCCA
>JAEZQR010000234.1 GCA_023413015.1 Pseudomonadota bacterium | reverse complement strand
CTGCCCTTCACGCCGACTGCTTGACCGCCTCGCAGATGCTGTCGACTACCTGCTCGACGAGCTGCGGGTCCTCGCCCTCGGCCATCACGCGGATCAGCGGCTCGGTGCCCGACTTGCGGATGACGAGACGGCCCGAGCCGTTCAATCGCGCCTCGCCGTCGCGGATCGCGCGCTGGACGATATCCTGCTCGAGCGGCGCCCCGCCGCTGAACCGCACATTCTTGAGGATCTGCGGCATCGGCTCGAACAGCTTGAGCGTCTCCGAGGCCGGCCGGTCGCTCTCGACAAGGCAGGCGAGCACCTGAAGCGCCGCCACCAGCCCGTCGCCGGTCGTCGCATAGTCGGACATGATGATGTGCCCGGACTGCTCGCCGCCGACGTTGAACCCCTTGGCGCGCATCGCCTCGAGCACGTAGCGGTCGCCGACCTTGGTACGTTCGAGCACCAGGCCCTGCCCGCCGAGGAACCGCTCGAGGCCAAGGTTCGACATCACGGTCGCTACCAGGCCGCGGCCCTTCAGCAACCCGCTCCTCGCCCAGCTCGTGGTGATCAGCGCCATCAGCTGGTCGCCATCGACGATCTGCCCCTTCTCGTCGACCACGATCAGCCGGTCGGCATCACCGTCGAGCGCGATGCCGATGTCGGCTCCCGTCGCCACCACGCGTTCCTGGAGCGCGTCCGGATGCGTCGATCCGCAGTTGCCATTGATGTTGAACCCGTTCGGCTCCACCCCGATCGCGATGACTTCCGCGCCCAGCTCCCAGAGTGCCGTCGGCGCGACATTGTAGGCCGCACCATTTGCGCAATCGACGATGATCTTGAGGCCGTCGAGCCGCAGCCGGTCGGGGAAGGTCGACTTGGCAAAGTGGATGTAGCGGCCACGCGCGTCCTCGATCCGGCGGGCACGCCCGATCTGCTCCGGCTTGGCGAGCATCGGTGACTGATCGAGCTGCGCCTCGATCGCCGTCTCGGCCTCGTCGGACAGCTTGTAGCCGTCGGGCCCGAACAGCTTGATCCCGTTGTCGTGGTAGGGATTATGGCTCGCCGAGATCATGACGCCGAGATCGGCGCGCATCGAGCGGGTGAGCATCGCCACGGCCGGCGTCGGCATCGGACCCACCATCACCACGTCCATGCCGACGCTCGTGAAGCCCGCCACCAGCGCGGACTCCATCATGTAGCCCGACAGTCGCGTGTCCTTGCCGATGACGACACGGTGCTTGTGATCACCGCGCAGGAAGTGCGCGCCGGCGGCTTGGCCGACCTTCATCGCCATCTCGGGCGTCATCGGCGCGCTGTTGGTCAGCCCGCGAATACCGTCCGTTCCGAAATACTTCCGCCCCATATCCACCCTTGTACGCCAACTGTTGCAGCCCTTGCTTATAACGTCTTCGTCCGCTCTAAGATCGAAAAAATTGTTGGAGCGAACCGAGTGACAGCAAGCCAGCCGGAAGTTGCCGATCATGCCGCCGGAACGACGCTCAATGCGACCTGGACCCTGATCGCGCTTGCCGGCGGCCTCGCAGCGGGCATCGCGAGCGCAGCCAGCGGCGGCGCCTGGGTCGAGGACGCCGTCAAGATCGTCGAGCCGATCGGCGACCTGTGGCTGCGCGCGCTCCAGATGACGATCGTGCCGCTCGTCGTGGCGCTGCTCATCACCGGCATCGCCTCGGCGGCCGAAGCCGCGCGCGCCGGCCGCCTCGCCGGTCGCGCGCTCGTCCTGATCTTCGTCATCCTCTGGACGTCGTCGCTCACGGCTGCGCTCACGATGCCGTTGTTCCTCAACCTGTGGCCGCTGCCGGCGGACTCGGCCGCGGCCTTGAAGGTGGCGCTCCACGGCAGCGAGGCGACCGGCGAGGTGCCGGGCATGGGCGAGTTCCTGCGCTCGATCGTGCCCACGAACCCCCTCCAGGCGGCGGCGTCGGACAGCATTCTGCCGCTCATCCTCTTCGTCGGCGTCTTCGCCTTCGCTATGACTCGACTGCCGGGCGGCTCGCGCCGGCTGCTCACCGATTTCTTCAGCGCCGTCACCGATACGATGCTGATCGTCATCAACTGGGTGCTGGCGCTCGCCCCGATCGGCGTCGCCGCGCTCGCCTTCGTCGTCGGCGCGCTCGCCGGTGGCGCCGCGCTCGGCGCGCTCCTGCACTATGTCGTGATCGTATCGGCCGTCGGATGCGTCGTGTGGTTTGCGGCCTATCCGCTCGGGGTGATCGGCGGACGCGTCAGCTTGGCCCGCTTCGCGCGCGCGGCAGCACCGAGCCAGGCGGTGGCGATCGGCACACGCTCCTCGCTCGCCTCGCTGCCAGCGATGCTCAAGGGCACGCAGACGCTCGGCGTGCCGGCGGCAACCGCCGATGTCGTGCTGCCGCTCGCGGTCGCCCTGTTCCGCGGCACGGGCCCGGCGATGAACTTCGCCGTCGCGCTCTATGTGGCGCACTGGTACGGCGTCGAACTCGGGCCGACGCAGATTGCTGCCGGCATCGCCGCCGGCGCGATCACCACCATGGGGGCGGTCAGCCTGCCCGGCCAGGTGAGCTTCTACACCTCGATCGCCCCGATCTGCCTTGCACTCGGCGTACCGGTCGAGCCGCTGGGGCTGCTCGTCGCGGTCGAGACGATCCCCGACATCATCCGCACCGCCGGCAACGTCACGATGGATGTGGCGCTCACTGCCACCGTGTCGGCCCGCAGCGGCGACGTCCCGGTGGAGGTATCGGAGCCCGCCTGACGAAGACGATCAGACGGCAGCCGTCGACAGCCCGGTGCTTTTGTGCACTATGCAGGCATGAGCGGGAATGTCGTACCGGACGATGTCGGTCCACCGCAGGAAACGCCGCCACGAACATTGATCAGAAGCGAGCGGCGCACCGTCTTTCTGCTGATCGGCAGCTATTGGCTGATCATCAAGGTTATGCAGCTGCTGCGCATAACGCTGCTCGACGAGCCTCTCGGCGCCAACCTGGCTCAGGTCACGATATTGAGCTGGGCGACGTTCCAGCTGATAAGCATCATTCCCTACGGAGTCATCTGCTACGGCATCTATTTCGTCCAAAGCCGTTTCCGCAAGCTTCCGGTTCCGGCTCAGGTCGGCGTAGCAGCCGCCTGCAGCTTTGGTGGCGTGCTGGCGATGGCGCTGGCAAGTCTCGCGATGAATTGGCTGATGTACAATGAAGATGTCGCCACCTCCGGGCCCTATGTCTTCAGGCAACTGGCCGTTAACGGCTGGCTCCCCCTCGCCTTCTACACGACGGCCATCCTGACCCTGCTCCACAGCTATGAGCTGCGATTGCGGGATCAGCGTGCATCGGTCCTCGAAATCCAGGCACGCGAGGAACGCCTCCGTGCGCTCCGCTACCAGGTCGATCCGCATTTCCTTTACAACAGCCTGAACTCGCTCTCCGCCTTGATCCTCGCCCGGCGCAGCAACGACGCCGAGAACATGGCGCTCAGCTTGGCGAGATATTTCCGTTCGAGCCTCACGCTCGACCCGGCCGCCGTCATTCCGCTGGAGCAGGAAATCAGGCTGCTGCACGAATATCTCGATCTCGAGAACATCCGTACCGGCGATCAGCTGCGGCTGACGGTCGATCTGCCGGCGGATCTGCAGGCGGCACTGGTCCCCAACCTCATTCTCCAGCCGCTCGTCGAGAATAGCGTCAAACATGGCCTGGCATCAACGGAGGCGAGCATTGACCTCGCGATCCGTGTCCATGCCGCACAGGCCCGGCTGATCATCGATCTGACGGACAATGGAAGCGGCGACGGGGAGCACGGCGGCGGTACCGGCGTTGGTTTGGAAAACGTACGCCAGCGTCTGCGAAGCCACTTCGGCAGCGAGGCCCGGTTCGAGGCTGCCCCCCTCGAAGGCCGGGGCTTCCGGGCCCGGATCGAAATCCCGCTGCGCCTCGGCCAGCCCGACCTCGCCCGACGAACGACAGCGCAGAATGGCGGGTAGGTAGCGGCTTCGACCTGCAGGGTCATGCCGATGACGGGCGGATCATCCGGCCGCCGTCGCGGTCACAGGTTCTTCGCCATCCCGGCCATCATGTCGAATACGGCGTCCGGGTTCTGCCGCTTCATGTCGAGCAGCATCATCTCGCCGCCGCCCGGCTTGCCGGCCGGGATCTCGCGCTGGCCGGCGGCGAGCCCGGCCATGATCTGTTCGGCGGCTTCCTCGGGGCTGATACCGGCGTCGATATTCTCGTCGGAATAGCCCCGCGTCGAGCCGTCGCCCTGGACGGCGTTGGCGGCGATCGCGGTGCGGACGAAGCCGGGCGTCACCACCGTCACCTTGATGCCGTGCCGGTCGATCTCGGCGCGCAGCGCGTCGAAGTAGCCGACCACCGCATGCTTGGCCGCGCAGTAGCCGGTGCGCAGCGGCGAGCCGACCTTGCCCGCCACCGAACTGATCGCCATCAGATGCCCCGACCCCCGCGCCACCATCGCCGGCAGCACGAGCTGCGTCAGCCGCAACGGCGCGAAGAAGTCGATCTCCATCAGCCGGCGGTAGACGTCGAACTGCGTGTCGAGCCCGAGGCTGCGCTGCGAGATGCCGGCGTTGTTCACCAGCATATCGATGCCGCCGCGCCAGTCCTGCGCACGCTCGACCACGGACGGCAGCGCGTCATAGTCGGTCGCCTCGAACGGCAGCACCAGCGTCTCGCCGTCCAACTGGCCCGCAACGCGCTCCAGTTCCTCGACGCGACGTCCCGACAGGATTACCGCCGCGCCCTGTGCTGCGAACGCCTTGGCCAGCGCCTCGCCGATGCCGCTCGAAGCGCCCGTGATCCAGACCGTCTTGCCTGCAAGGTTCATAGCCAGCTCCATATCCCGACCACGGGTGCACCGAGGCGCGGGTGGAGCCAAGTCGCCAAAAGGAACAGGATCGTGCCGCCGACGACCGCGAACCAGCCCGGCCAAGCGAAGCCCCGTCCGAACGGCAGATAGCTAGTCGCGCCCGCATAGGCCGCCCAGGCCTCGCCGTGAATGCCGGCCTTCTTGCGATCCTGCATCGCCGCGCCGATCAGCGCCAGCCCACCGATCCCGAGACACAGGATCAGTGTCGCCGCCGTCCCCGCCAGCCAGCCGTGGACCAGTGCCCAGATGGCGAAGCTCCACATCATCGGGTGGCGCGTGATCCGCATGGCACCGCGTGAGGTGGGGTCGATCCGCGGGGTGCCCGGCAGCGCCGGGTTGCGCACCAGCGAGCCGGCGAACAGCACCGAGGCGATGAACATCAGCACCGCGCCGACGGTCCAGGCCCAAGCCGGCGCCACCCAGAGCAGCAGTTCGGGGGCGCGGCGATATTCGTAGATGATCCAGCCGAACGTCGCGAGCGCGACGAGCGAGTAGAGGCCCTGGAAACCCCGCTCGCCGAGCCGCTCGACGAGCGGCCGGCGGAGCGGGTGGGAAAGCAACTCGTGACTACCGACGAAACTCAGCACCGCGAGAAGCAATCCCACCATTTCTTACCTCCGATAATGCTCCGGCATGTCCATCGGCCGGTTGGGCATGTAGCGGTCACGCAGCTTGGTCTGCCGCGAGACGAGCGGCACCGACTTGCCGTCGATCATCACCGCCACCGGCGCGCTCATGACCTCGAGCGGATCGCCGTCCCACACCACGACGTCGGCGCGCTTGCCGGCTTCGAGCGTGCCGAGGTCGGTCAGCCCGAAGATCTCCGCCGGCATCCGGGTCATCAGCATCAGCGCCTGGTCCTGCGTGACGCCCGTGCCGCCCGGCACGCGGCCGACCGCGACGAGGTTGCCGGCATATTGCGGCAGCAGGCGGATTTGCCGCCCTTCCTCGTCGTTGATCATGCCGAGCGCGACCTTGACGCCGGCCTTCACCATGCGCCCGACGTTCGACTGGGTCGCGGCGAGCATCTCAAAGCCGCTCGGCAGGTCGTTGAGCGCCGAGGCGATCACCGGCACGTTCGCCGCCGCGATCTTGTCGGCCACCATCCAGCCCTCGCTGACGCCGACGAGGATCGGCTTCAGGTTCGGGAACTCGCGCTTGAGGTCGATGACGCGCAGGATGTCGCTCGCCCGCTCGACGTGCACGACGACCGGCATCCGGCCCTGGAGCACCGGCACCAGCGCCGCCGCATCGACCTTGGTGAGGAGCGAGTCGCGCTCCTTGCCGCCTTGGTAGGCGGCCGGGTTGCGCGCATAGTCCTGCGCTTCCTTCAGGCCGTTGCGGAAGTCGGCGAAGGCCGCGCCGCGCGAGCCGCCCGCGATGTCCGCGCCGGTCTCGCCCATCTCGACGAACTGGAAGGCGCGCGGACGAACCGCGATGTCGTCCGCATCGCCGAGCTGGATGATCGCGCCTTGCCCCGCGAACACGCTCTTGCCCGCGTTCGGCGCCACCACCGCACGAGTGATGCCCTCGATGCGGTTGATCGGGATGTTGACCGACCGCGGGTTGAGGCCCGGCGTCACATCCAGCGAGGCATTGAACGGCGAATCCTCCGCCTGGGTGTCGTTGGTCTGATTGACCGCATCGACCTCGACCAGCCCGAGCCGCGAGAAGCCGCCGATCAGGCCCGGCGTCACCCACCTGCCCTGCGCGTCGAGCACCTGCGCGCCGGCCGGAACCGCCACGCCCGTCCCGACGGCTGCGATGCGCCCGTCACGGATGACGACGGTGCCGCCATCGATCGGTGCCGCTCCGGTGCCGGTCGCGACCTTGGCGTTGGTGATCGCGATGGTCTGCGCCATCGCCGGTGCGGCGAGCGCGAGCGCCGCCACACCCAGAAGAGCCTTGAGACGCATCACTTCACATCTCCCTCGCCCGGCTGGCCGAGCTCGAAATCGCTGACGGGACGCAGGCGCGGATTGGTCGCGTCGAACATCAGCGCGCCGTCGATCCACACCTTCTCGGGCCGCGTGTAGACGCTGAAAGGATCGCCGTTCCAGAGCACCACGTCCGCCATCTTGCCGGCCTCAAGGCTGCCGGTCCTGTCGGCGATGCCGAGCCCCTTGGCCGGATTGTAGCTGAGCCAGGTCCACGCCACCTCAGGCGTGATGTTCAGCCCGACGCGGTTGCCATCGGACAGCGCCTTCGCCGCTTCCTGGTTCAGCCGCTGGATGCCGTTGGGATCGTCCGAGTGGATCATCGCGCAGGCACCGGCAGCGTGCAGGAACGGCAGATTCTCGCGGATGCCGTCGTTGGCTTCCATCTTGAAGCCGTACCAGTCGGCCCACACCGCCGAGCAGATGCCCTCGCGCGCGAGGATGTCGGCGATCTTGTAGCTTTCGACCGCATGGTGGAAGGTCGTGACCTTGTAGCCGAACTCCTTCGACATATCGATCACGTTGACCATCTCGTCGGCGCGGTAGCAGTGGTTCTGCACCAGGATCTT
>JAEZQR010000224.1 GCA_023413015.1 Pseudomonadota bacterium | reverse complement strand
ATGACGGTACGGGCCTTCGCCGAAGTGGAGGATTGACTGCAATCTCGCCGTTAGGGAGAGGCATTCGAGATGTAGATACGATCAGGCGGCGGAGCAGAACGGCATGAGCGAGGGCGTGAAGCTGGATTCGAGCTGGCGGGAGCCGCTGAGCCAAGAGTTCGCCAGTCCGTACATGCAAGCGCTGCGATCGTTCCTTGTCGGCGAGAAGGAAGCGGGCAAGTGTATCTTCCCGAAGGGGAGCGAGTGGTTCCGCGCGCTCGACTTGACGCCGCTCGACAAGGTGCGCGTCGTCATCCTGGGGCAGGACCCGTATCACGGACCGGGGCAGGCGCATGGGCTCGCCTTCTCGGTGAAGCCCGGCACGCCGCTGCCGCCGAGCCTCGTCAACATCTACAAGGAACTGCAAAGCGACCTCGGCCTTCCGCCGGCGCGGCACGGCCATCTCGAGCATTGGGCCCGTCAGGGCGTGCTGCTGCTGAACAGCGTACTGACCGTGCAGATGGGCCTTGCCGCCTCGCACCGCGACAAGGGATGGGAGCGCTTCACCGACGCGGTGATCCGGCTGGTGAACGCCAAGCCGGAGCCGGTGGTGTTCATGCTGTGGGGGTTCTACGCGCAGAAGAAGGCGGCGTTCGTCGACAGCGTCGACAAGGGTGGGCGGCACCTCGTGCTGAAGGCGCCGCATCCGTCGCCGCTGTCGGCCCACAACGGCTTCTTTGGTAGCCGCCACTTCTCGAAGGCGAACGAGTTCCTGGCGCAATATAATCCGCCGCCGATCGACTGGCAGCTGCCGGCAACGCCCCAGGCGGAGGACGCCGCCTAGCAAGCCGAACGCAGATGCGGAGGCTGGCGGCGATACGAATGCAGGAGTAGAGGTTTAGCAACCAACGGTCCCGGAGATTCCCATGCGCAAGCCGATGTTGACCTACGCTTTCCTTGTCGGCTGCGCCGCCATCGTCGCGCCGGCTGTCGCGCAGACGCTGAGCGGCGTCGAGCAGAGCTACATCGACCACAGCGTGAAGCCGGGCGACGATTTCGAGGCCTATGCGAACGGCGCGTGGCGCAAGGCGACCGAGATCCCGGCCGACCGGTCGAGCACCGGCGTGGGCTACGAGGTGTTCCTGAAGGCCGAGAAGCGCAACGCGGACATCATTCAGGGTCTAGGCAAGACGAATCCCAAGGCAGGCACGGACGCCCGCCGCATCGCCGATTATTACCAGGGTTATCTCGATACGGCGGCGATCGAGCGCCGGGGGCTGGCGCCGATCCAGGCGGAGCTGAAGGCGATCGCGGCGATCAAGAGCAAGCCGGAACTTGCCGCGATGCTGGGCGCCAACATGCGCGCCGATACCGACCCGCTCAACGCCACCAACTTCTGGACCGAGAACCTCTTCGGGCTGTTCGTCACGCAGGCGCTCGACCGGCCGAACGTTACCGTCCCCTATCTGATGCAGGGCGGCCTCGGGATGCCCGACCGCGACTATTATCTGTCCGACAATCCCGAGATGAAGGAGCTGCGCACCGCGTACCGGGCGTATGTGGGCAAGCTGCTGACGCTTGCCGGCCTGAACGATGCCGAGGCGCGCGCCGACCGCATCTTCGCGCTCGAGACGAAGATCGCGCAGGCGCATGCCGACATCGAGAGCAGCCAGGACGCGCACAAGGCGGTTCCGGTGACGCGCGCCGAGCTGAACCGCCGGTCGCCGGGCTTCGACTGGGCCGGCTTCTGGCGCGCGGCGCGGCTGCCGAACCAGCAGGACTTCATCCTGTGGCAGCCCGAGGCGATCACGAAGCTCGCGGCGCTCGTGGAAAGCGAGCCGCTGCAAAGCTGGCAGGACTGGCTCGCCTTCCACCGGATCAATCAGGTCGCCAGCGTCCTGCCGAAGGCGATCGACGATGCGCGGTTCGACTTCTACGGCCGGACCATGAACGGCACGCCGCAGCAGCGCACCCGCGAGCGGCGCGCGCTCGCCGCCACCGACGCCGCGCTCGGCGATGCGGTCGGTCGCATCTACGCCGACCGCTACTTCCCGGCGTCGTCCAAGGCGCAGATCGAGGGGATGGTGAAGAACATCGTCGCGGCCTTCGACGAGCGCGTTTCCAAGCTCGACTGGATGGCGCCGGCGACGAAGGCGGAGGCGCGGCGCAAGCTCAATGTGCTGAAGGTCGGCGTCGGCTATCCAACCCGGTGGCGCGACTATTCGAAGCTCGACGTCCGCGCCGACGATCCGGTCGGCAATTTGCGCCGCGCGGAACTGGCCGAGTATCTCCACCAGATCGGCAAGATCGGGAAGCCGATCGACCGCAGCGAATGGTGGATGACGCCGCAGACGGTGAATGCGATCAACCTCCCGCTCCAGAACGCGCTGAACTTCCCGGCGGCGATCCTGGAGTCGCCCTATTTCGATGCGCGCTTCGATCCGGCGGCGAACTACGGCGCGATCGGGTCGGTGATCGGCCACGAGATCAGCCACAGCTTCGACAATCTCGGCGCCGATTTCGATTCCAGCGGCCGGTTGCGCAACTGGTGGACGCCGGCGGACATGAAGCGGTTCGAGCAGGCCGGCACGGCGCTCGCGGCGCAGTATGACGCCTATGAGGCGCTGCCGGGGCTCCACCTGAAGGGGCGGCAGGAGTTGGGCGAGAACATCGCCGACGTCGCCGGCCTCGCCGCCGCCTACGACGCCTACCGGAAGTCGCTCGGCGGCAAGGAGGCGCCGGTGATCGACGGGCTGACCGGCGACCAGCGCTTCTTCCTCGCCTTCGCGCAGGGCTGGCGGTCCAAGATCCGGGAGAAGGCGCTGCGCTCGCGCATCGCGACCGACGTCCACGCGCCCGATCGCTGGCGGGTGCAGACGG
>JAEZQR010000188.1 GCA_023413015.1 Pseudomonadota bacterium | reverse complement strand
ACGCTGTTCGACAGCCGCTTGATGCGCTCGACGGCGCGCGCCACCTCGCGGTTGTGGCCGTGCGCGGTGTCGACGACGACGAGATCGCATTCGGCGTCGATCAGCGCCTCGGACCGTTCGAAGCCCTTGTCGCCGACCGTGGTGGCGGCGGCGACGCGCAGGCGGCCGGCGGCGTCCTTGGTGGCGTTCGGATAGGTGACCGACTTCTCGATGTCCTTCACCGTCACGAGGCCGATGCAGCGGTAGTCGTCGTCGACGACGAGCAGCTTCTCGATCCGGCGCTGGTGGAGCAGCCGCTGCGCCTCGGCGCGGCTGACGCCGGGCTTCACCGTCGCGAGATTGTCCTTGGTCATCAGCTCGGAAACCGGCTGCTTCGGATTCTCGGCGAAACGGACGTCGCGGTTGGTGAGGATACCGATGAGCCGGCCCGGCCGGCCGGCCGGCGACGGCTCGACGACCGGAATGCCGCTGATCTTGTGGCGCTGCATCAGCTCGAGCGCCTCGGCGAGCGTCTGGTCGGCGCGCATGGTGACGGGATTCACCACCATGCCGGACTCGAAGCGCTTCACCTGCCGTACGGCCTGTGCCTGCTCCTCGACCGTGAGGTTACGGTGGAGCACGCCGATGCCGCCGGACTGCGCCATGACGATCGCCATGTCGGCTTCGGTGACGGTGTCCATCGCCGAAGAGAGGATCGGGATGTTGAGCGCGATCTCGCGGGTGAGCTGGGTCGCGGTGTCGGCCTGGCTCGGCAGGACGTCGGATTCGGCAGGCACGAGCAGGACATCGTCAAAGGTGAGACCTAGGCGGATGTCCATATATGCGCTCCCCTGCCGGAATGTTGGAAGCGCCGCTCTATACGATGTGGGTTGCGGCTTGGCTACCGTTGCTTCGCACGCGCCGCCGCATAGGGCGTGCCCGGTTTCCAGGCCGGCCAGGCGCGGCTGTTCGCGAGCGCCAGCCCGAACCGGTAGGCGAGGTCCATGTCGAGCGCGGCGCCGTCGAAGCGGAGGTCCGGGCGATATTCGTCCGACGGCTTGTGATAGCGCTCGGCGAAATATTTGGCGGTCTCGGCCTGGGCGCCGGGTGCGAAGATGCTGGTGGCGATGAGGACCGGCACGCCCGCCGCCGAGAGCGGATAATGGTCCGACCGTTCGAAGAAGCTCTCGCTGGCCTTGTCGGCGATCACCTTGCGCCCTTGGCGGGCGGCGATGCCGGAGATCAGCCGGTCGAGATCGGGTGACAGGCCGGCGCCGAGCACGACGACGTCGGCGGGACCGGCAATCGCGATCGTGTCCGCCCCCAGCCCGGCGACGGTGCGGGCGAGCGGCACCACGGGATGCTCGGCATAATAGCGGGTGCCGAGCAGGTTCGCTTCCTCGGCGGTCGTCGCCATGAACAGGATCGATCGTTCGGGCCGCTTGCCTTTTGCGAACGCGTTGGCGAGTTCGAGCAGGCCGCCGACGCCGCTCGCATTATCGACCGCGCCGTTGCAGATCGGGTCCGGCTTGCCCGGTGCGCAGCGGCCGAGATGATCCCAGTGGGCGAGGAACAGGACATATTCATCCGGGCGCTTGGCGCCGGGCAGCAGGCCGATCACATTCTTCGACTTGAAGTGCCGCACCTGGCCGTCGAGCCGTACGCTCGCGCGGCTGCCGAGCGGCACCGGCTTGAAGCCTGGCTTGCCGGCGGTCGCACGGAGCGCGGCATAGTCGTGACCGCTCGCTGCGAACAGGCGATCCGCGGCCTCGTTCAGCAACCGCGCGTCGATCGTCAGGGCGCCGCCCTTGCCTTCGAGATGGACCTCGGGATGACGGGCGCCGGCGACGAGCGCGTCCCACTGCTTTTCCGTGTAGTCGGGCGCGAGGATGACGAGCGCACCGGCGGCTCCCAGCCGGGCAGCGGTCGCCGTCTTGGCTGCGGAGGCACCGAGTTGCGCCGCGCCCTTCAGCGTCTCCGGCACGCCGGCCAGCATGACCGCGGTCTTGCCGCGCAGGTCCACACCAGCGAAATCGTTCCAGCCGCGGTCGGGCGCCTCGATCCCGTAGCCGACGAAGACGAGGTCGGAACCGTTTAGTTGCGCGTTCGGCGCCATCCGCGGGTTGGTGATGACCGCGTCCTCGCCCCATTCGAACGCGGCAGCGCCCTGCTTGCCCTCGACCCTGAGAATCGCGGCGGTACTCGGGGCAACCTCAACGAGCGGCACCTCCTGGAACCAGCTGCCGTGATTGCCGGGCTGCAGGCCTGCGGCCTTCATCTGATCGACGATGTAGGTGACGGTCTTCGTCTCGCCGGCCGTCCCCGGCGCGCGCCCCTCGAAGGCATCCGAGGCCAGCACTTCGACATGGCGGGCGATCGCCGCTGCGTCGATCGGGCCATGGCTCGAGGGGGCCTGGGTCGCACAGCCAGCGAGCAGGAGAGCGAGAAGAGTGGCGGAGCGGAAAGTCATTACGACCCTATTAGCCGCCCGGCGGTTGCCGTGGAAGCAAGAAGCCTGACGATCGGGGCCGCCCTGGCAGGGTCGTGGAAATCAGGAGCGAAGAACGGAAAAGGGCGGCACCTTGCGGCACCGCCCTTCCCTCGATCGGAGGTCAGGCGCCGGCGTGATTGCCGAGCCAGATCTGCCAATATTGCGCCATCTGCTGGCGCGGGCCGCCCTGGACGGCCTGCAGGGCGGTCTGTGCTTCTGCCTTCTGGCCCGCGCGGGCGAGCGCCGCGCCGAGGCGCAGATTGGCGGTCGCGGCGTCCACGCCGCCCTTCTGCAGCGCAAGACGGTAAAGCTCGGCCGCCTTCGCGTAGTTGCCGTAGCCATAATAGGCGTCGGCCGTGCTGAGCGCGGACTTGCCGTTCGCCGACTTCTTCGCCTCGCCCTCGAGACCGGCCAGCGAGGCCTTGTCGCGCGCGACCTTCGGGTTCACCAGGTTCTGCAATTCCTTGGTGTAGGGCTTGGCCGCCGACAGCTTGCCCTTCGCGATCCCCTCGTCGAGCGCCATCTTGGCCTCGCCCGGGAAGCCGCGACGGTTGGCGGTTTCGGCGTAGTCGAAATAATCCTTCTCGCTGTTGAGGGCGCCGGCGGCGTGCATCAGGCGATACATGTCGAGCGAACCCTGGTCGTCGAACTGCGCGCCGTCCTGATACAGCGACAGCACCGTGGTCCAGTTCTGTGGCGTCGGATAGGCAGCAAGCCAGCTCGCCGTCGCGGTCGAGAATTCGGCCGGCATCTTGTTGTCGAGCGCCATCTTGGCGAGGTTCTTGTAGTAATCCTCGGGCACCGGCTGGCCGGAAGCCTTGGCGATGGTGATCGCCTGGTTCATCGCCGCATAGGCTTCGCGCGGCTGCTTCGCCATCTGGTAGATGCCGGCGAGCTCATACTGCAGCTTGGCGTCGTTCGGCGCGAGCTGCGCCAGACGTTGCCCCTGCTGGATCGCCGCCGGATAGTTGTTCGCCTGCAGCGCGAGCGCACGAAGCGCGCTGCGGAACTTCACCTCGTCCTCGGGCGAGACCATGCCCGTGGAGAGCGCACCTTCGAGCGCCTGGGCGAGCTGCTGGTTGTTCTTCGTGGCCTGCGCCGAGTTGATCATCAGGCGGTAGGACCAGAGCTTGTCTTCGGCGGTCGCGTTCGGCACCGCCAGCGCCTGCTGGACCAGGTTCAGCGCGGTGGCGTGATCGCCGGCCGTCTGCGCCGTCTGCGCCTGGCTGAGCAGGGCCGCGACGGGCTTCGACAGCTTCGGCCCTTTCGCGGCCTCGGCCTTCTTCTCCTTGGCGACGGCAGGAGCCGTCACGGTGCCGGCGCCGAGAGCGATCAGCGCAGCGCCGAGCGTCAGATACGAAAACTTCTTCATGCGGTGTTCTCCCACCAGGATCTTATGCTCTGCCTGGGTCCCCGCGCCCCAAAGGCACGATCAGCCAAATCGGCAATCGATCGTTCGACGTCAAGGACAACGATGCAATGACATAGAGATAGCCGGCTGAACCCCGCTTGAACTGCGACGGGCAGCCGTTCATGCTCGGCGTAATGAGCAAGTTATACACGATAGGCTATGAAGGCGCGACGATCGACGCTTTCCTCGATACGCTCGCCGCGGCCGGCGTGAAGACGCTGGTGGACGTGCGCGCCGTTCCGCTGTCGCGGAAACCCGGCTTCTCGAAGCGCAAGCTCGAGGCGGCGCTGGCGGAGCGCGGCATCGGCTACCGCCATCTGCAGCGACTCGGCACGCCCGCCGAAGGCCGCAACGCCGCGCGGGCGCACGACATCAACAAGATGCGGCGCATCTATCTGGAGCATCTTGAGGCGCCCGATGCGCAGGCCGAGATGGCGATGCTCGCCGACCAGATGCTCGAGAGCCCGTCGGCGCTGCTGTGCTTCGAGCGCAAGCCGCAGGAATGCCACCGGTCGGTGCTGATCGAGGCGATGGGTGTTCCGGACGAAGCGGTCGAGCATCTGTTCGTTGCGCCGGAGGGGGCATGACCGAAGCGGCGGCGCGGCGCGAAGGGCTGCCCCTGCTGCTCGCCGCCAGCGTGGCTGCCGGCCTGATCTATCCGCTGGCTTGGAACGCAGGCCTGCCGGAGGCGGCACTGATCCTTCTCAAGGGAGCGGGCGTCGGGCTGCTGGCGGCATGCGCGGCGCTTCGGGCGCGGTCGGCGGACGGATGGCTGCTCGCGGCGGTCATGGCCTTCGGTGCGCTCGGCGACGTGCTGCTGGAGATCAGGTTCGAGGCCGGCGTGGCGGCATTCGCCGTGGGGCACCTGGCGGCGATCGCGCTTTATCGGCGCAACCGGCGGGCCACGACCACGGGATCGCAGCGCGCGCTCGCGATGTTGCTGCCGCTGTTCGGACTGGCGATGCCTTTCCTGCTGCTCGGCAACGATCGCCAAGTCATCGGGCTGGCGATCTATTCGCTGCTGCTGACGGTGATGGCGGCGACCGCCTGGGTCAGCCGCTTTTCGCGCTACCGGGCCGGGATCGGCGCGCTGATGTTCGTCGCCTCCGACACGCTGATCGCCGCGCGGATGGGACCGCTCGCCGGCAATGAGTTCGTAAGCTACGCGGTGTGGCTGCTCTACTATCTTGGGCAGCTGCTGATCTTCTTAGGCGTGAGCGAAGCGCTTGCACGGCAGCCGCATGTTCCAAATAGCGTCATCCCGGCGAAGGCCGGGACCCAGTAGATCGGTGGTTACTGGGTCCCGGCCTTCGCCGGGATGACGTAGCTGAAAGAAGCTGCGTTCTTACGCCGTCGCCTCGGCCACTTCGGCTGCCATTTCCTCGTCATCCTCTTCGCTGATCTTCGCCGCCGAGACGACATGCTCGTTCTCGGCAACGTGGAAGAGGCGGACGCCCGCCGAGTTGCGGCCGATCACGCGCGTATGGCCCACCGACAGGCGGATGAGCTTTGCCTGATCGGTGACGAGCATCAGCTGGTCGTCGCCGTGCGCCGGGAAGCTCGCGACGACGGGGCCGTTGCGGTCCAGATTGTCGATGTTGGTGATGCCCTGCCCGCCGCGGTTGGTGCGGCGATACTCGTAGGCGCTCGACCGCTTGCCGTAGCCGTTGGCGCAGACGGTGAGGATGAACTCCTCCTGCGCGGCGAGCTCGGCCATGCGCTCGGGACTCAGGGTCGCTTCGCGCTCGCCTTCCTTCCAGGGCGCGGCCTTCAGATAGGCTTCGCGCTCCTCGGCGCTCGCATCGACACCTTTCAGGATCGACATCGAGATCACCTCGTCCTCGCCGAGCAGGCGCGCGCCGCGCACGCCGAGCGAGGTGCGGCTCTGGAACTCGCGCACGTCGGTCGCGGCGAAGCGGATCGCCTTGCCGCACTTGGTGGCGAGCAGCACATCGTCTGCCTCGGTGAGGAGCGAGACGCCGATGAGGCGGTCGCTTTCGTCGCCCTCCTCATCTTCACCGAAGCGCATCGCGATCTTGCCGCGCGACGGGATGTTGGCGAACGCATCCATCGAGTTGCGGCGCACCGTGCCTTTGGCGGTCGCGAACATGACGTGGAGCTTGCCCCACTCGTTCTCGTCCTCGGGCAGCGGCAGCACGGTCGCGATCGTCTCGTCGGCAGCGAGCGGCAGCAGGTTCACCATCGGCCGGCCGCGCGTGGCGGGGCCGCCCTCGGGGAGCTTCCATACCTTGAGGCGATAGACCTTGCCTGCGGTCGAGAAGAACAGCACCGGCGTGTGCGTCGAGGTGACGAACAGGTTGGTGACCGCGTCCTCATCCTTGGTCGACATGCCCGAGCGGCCCTTGCCGCCGCGGTTCTGCGTGCGGAAGGCGTCCAGCGGCGTGCGCTTGATGTAGCCGCCCATGGTCACGGTGACGACCATGTCCTCGCGCTCGATCAGGTCCTCGTCGTCGATATCGTCGAGGTTGGCGGTGATCGCCGTCTTGCGCGGGGTGGCGAAGGTTTCGACCTCGTCGAACTCGCCGAGCATCACCTCGTAGAGACGCGCGCGGTTGCGCAGGATCTCGAGCAGCCGCTCGATGCTCGCCGCCAGTTCCTTCAGCTCGCCGCCGATCTCGTCGCGGCCGAGCGCGGTGAGGCGGTGGAGACGCAGGTCGAGGATCGCGCGCACCTGCGCTTCGGACAGGCGGTAGACCGCACCCTGATCTTCGTTCGCGATCGCCTCGACCAGCTCGAGATAGGGGCGGATCTCGTCGATCGGCCACTCGCGGGCGAGCAGCGTCTCGCGTGCCACGGCCGGCGTCGCCGACCCGCGGATGATGCGCACCACCTCGTCGAGGTTGGTGACGGCGATCACGAGGCCGAGCAACAGGTGGGCGCGGTCGCGCGCCTTGGCGAGCTCGAACTTCGAGCGGCGGGTGATCACTTCCTCGCGGAAGCGCACGAAGGATTCGACGATGTCGCGGAGGTTGAGCAGCTCCGGACGCCCGCCGCGGATCGCCAGCATGTTGAAGGCGAAGCTCGACTGCGCCGGCGTATGCCGCCACAGCTGGTTGAGCACCACTTCAGCCGTCGCGTCGCGCTTGAGG
>JAEZQR010000012.1 GCA_023413015.1 Pseudomonadota bacterium | reverse complement strand
CCAGCTTCTCGACCGCGGCGCGGGTGAGCACCAGCGTGTCGTGGTTGAGGATGTCGTAGACGTTGGCGCCGACCGTCGGCAGCACGTCGACCTTGTGCAGGTTCGCGCAAGCCAGGCGGAAGTTGGCGTCGACGCCCTCGCCATCGATGAACAGGCCGTTCGTGATGCCGAGCTTCGCCAGACGCTCCTTGAGCGCCTTGGTCTTGGCTTCACCAAGCGTCAGGTTCTCGATGACGACCAGCTTGCCCTCACGAGCCTTGGTCGACAGCGCCGTCTTGAGGCCGAGCGCGCGGATCTTCTTGTTGAGCGACTGCTCGAAGCTGCGGGCACGCGGACCGTGCGCCTTGCCGCCGCCGATGAACTGCGGCGCAGCGCGGTTGCCGTGACGGGCCGTGCCGCCGCCCTTCTGGCGGCCGAACTTCTTGCCCGTGCGGGCGACTTCCGAGCGCTCCTTGGAGGCGCGGGCGAACGCACGACGGTTGGCGAGCTGCCAGTTCACCACGCGGAACAGGATGTCCGCACGCGGCTCAAGGCCGAAGATCGCGTCGTTGAGCTCGATCGAGCCGGCCTTGCCGGCGTCCAGGGTCTTTACATCGACCTTCATGGCTTAACCTTCCTGACCCTCGGTGGCCTCGGGGGCCGCCTCGACCGGAGCTTCCGTCGCCGGAGCCGCCTGAACGATGCCCGCCGGATACGGCACGCCGTCCGGGCGCGGCAGCTTCACCGCGTCGCGGACGAGCAGCCAAGTGCCCTTGTGCCCCGGGACCGAGCCCTTAACGAACAGCAGGCCGCGCGCCGCGTCGGTCTGAACGACCTCGAGGTTCTGCTGCGTGCGCTGACGGTCGCCCATGTGGCCGGCCATCTTCTTGTTCTTGAAGACCTTGCCCGGATCCTGGCGCTGACCGGTCGAACCGTGCGAGCGGTGCGAGACCGACACACCGTGCGTGGCGCGCAGACCGCCGAAGCCCCAGCGCTTCATGGCGCCGGCGAAGCCCTTACCGACGGTGTGGCCCGTCACGTCGACATACTGGCCGGCCACGAAGTGATCCGCCGAGATCGTCGCGCCGACATCGACGAGCGCGTCTTCCGCGACCCGGAACTCGGCGAGCGTCGCCTTGGGCTCGACCTCGTTCTTGCCGAAGTGGCCGCGCTCGGGCTTGGTGAGATTCTTGGCTTTCGCGACACCCGCGCCGAGCTGGACGGCAACATAGCCGTCACGGTCCGCGGTGCGCTGCGAAACTACCTGGCAGTTCTCAAGCGAGAGAACCGTAACCGGGACATGGCGACCGTCGTCCTGAAACAGACGGGTCATGCCCACCTTCTTTGCGATCACGCCTATGCGCATGATCTGGTCCTTTCCATCAGAGGCCCGCGAGACCATCCCGCGGGCTTGAGTTACTTATTGGCTGCCGTGCTTACGCCTGCAGCTTGATCTCCACGTCGACGCCGGCGGCGAGGTCGAGCTTCATCAGCGCGTCCACCGTCTGCGGCGTCGGCTGAACGATGTCGAGGAGCCGCTTGTAGGTGCGGACCTCGAACTGCTCGCGCGACTTCTTATCGACGTGCGGCGAGCGGTTCACCGTGAATTTCTCGATGCGCGTCGGCATCGGGATGGGCCCGCGCACCATGGCGCCGGTCCGCTTCGCGGTGTCCGCGATCTCGCCGGTGGCCTGGTCGAGCACACGGTGGTCGAAGGCCTTCAGCCTGATGCGAATGTTCTGCGTTTCCATCTCAATACCGTCTTGCAGTCCACAAATGCGAAGCCGCCCGGCCCCTGGCGAAACCGCCGGGGCCGGGCGGCATTACACTTACTTTACGATTTCGGCAACGACGCCCGAACCAACGGTACGGCCGCCCTCGCGAATAGCGAAGCGGAGACCCTGATCCATCGCGATCGGCGCGATCAGCTTTACCGTCAGCTCGATGTTGTCGCCCGGCATGACCATCTCGGTGCCGGCCGGCAGCTCGACGGTGCCGGTGACGTCGGTCGTGCGGAAGTAGAACTGCGGACGGTAGTTCGCGAAGAACGGCGTGTGACGGCCGCCCTCGTCCTTCGACAGCACGTAGACGCTCGCCTTGAAGTCGGTGTGCGGCGTGATCGAGCCCGGCTTGCAGAGAACCTGGCCACGCTCGACGTCCTCACGGCCAATACCGCGGAGCAGTGCACCGATGTTGTCGCCGGCCTGACCCGAGTCGAGCAGCTTGCGGAACATCTCGACGCCGGTGACGGTCGTCTTCTTGGTGTCGGTGATGCCGACGATCTCGACTTCCTCGCCGACCTTCACCTGACCGCTCTCGACACGGCCGGTGACGACGGTGCCGCGACCCGAGATCGAGAACACGTCCTCGATCGGCATCAGGAACGGACGGTCCAGCGGACGCGCCGGCTGCGGGATGTACTCGTCGACAGCCGCCATCAGCTTCAGAACGGCGTCGCGGCCGATCTCCGGGTTCTTGTCCTCGAGCGCCATGAGCGCCGAACCCTTGATGATGGGAATGTCGTCGCCCGGGAACTCGTACTTCGACAGCAGCTCGCGGATCTCGAGCTCGACGAGCTCCAGAATCTCGGGATCGTCGACCTGGTCGACCTTGTTCATGAACACGACGAGCGCCGGAACGCCGACCTGACGGGCGAGCAGGATGTGCTCGCGGGTCTGCGGCATCGGGCCGTCGGTCGCCGACACGACGAGGATCGCGCCGTCCATCTGCGCCGCACCCGTGATCATGTTCTTCACGTAGTCGGCATGGCCGGGGCAGTCGACGTGCGCATAGTGGCGGTTCGTCGTCTCGTACTCGACGTGCGCCGTCGAGATCGTGATGCCGCGCTCGCGCTCTTCCGGCGCCTTGTCGATCTGGTCGTACGCGGTGAAGGTCGCGCCGCCGGTCTCGGCGAGCACCTTCGTAATCGCCGCGGTCAGCGACGTCTTACCATGGTCGACGTGACCGATGGTGCCGATGTTGCAGTGCGGCTTGTTCCGCTCGAATTTAGCCTTCGCCATTGTCCTAACCTCGTTGCGTGTTAGCTCGATAATTCTTGAAGAGCGCGCGCCTTAGCCGATTGCTCGGCGTTACGCCAGCTTCGCCTTCACCTCTTCCGCGACGTTCGACGGAACCTCGTCGTAGTGGCTGAACTGCATCGTGTACTGCGCCCGCCCCTGCGTCATCGAACGCAGCTGGTTGACGTAGCCGAACATGTTCGCCAGCGGCACCATGGCCTCGATCACCTGCGCGTTGCCGCGGGTGTCGGTGCCCTGGATCTGACCGCGCCGCGAGTTCAGGTCGCCGATGCAGTCCCCCATGAATTCCTCAGGGGTGACGACCTCGACCTTCATCATCGGCTCGAGCAGCTTGATGCCCGCCTTCTCGGCGGCTTCGCGCATCGCACCGCGGCCGGTGATTTCGAACGCCAGCGCCGACGAGTCAACGTCGTGATACGCGCCGTCGTACAGCGTGACCTTGAAGTCGATGATCGGGAAGCCGATCAGCGCGCCCGAAGCGGCGACCTCGCGGATACCCTTCTCGACCG
>JAEZQR010000325.1 GCA_023413015.1 Pseudomonadota bacterium | reverse complement strand
GATGGGCATCGGCAGCGACGGCCTGCAGGTCGGCCGTCAGTTGCCGGGCCAGCGCGGCGGGATCGGCGATGTCGCGGTAGCGCTCGGCGGCCCTGGCCCGCAGCATCGCCGCATAGCGCCCGCCGGTCGCGGGGTCGATATAGTTGGCTTCGAGCAGGTCCGCCGCCGTGCGCGCGACCTGCTCGGCCAGCGCCGGCGTCACGGGCTGCGGCGGCTGCTCGGCAGCTGGCGCCGGCGGCGAGGACTGGGCCGCGGCAAGGGTGCCCGTCAGCAAGGCAAGGACAGGCAGCACGGTTCTGAAGACGGTCAAGGTATCCCCCGGAGCAAAGATCAGCTGCACCCTATACGTTGGGATCAAACCTTTTCATACGGGCTGATGCGCCGGGCGGCAGGATTTCGACGAAAGGTCCTGCCGAACAAGTCAGGTCACGGCGCCGGCCGGCTTGCATTAACCTCTCCCCCGAACCGGACTGGGGAGAGCATCATGGCCGAGGCATATATCGTGGCGGCGGCGCGCACGGCGGGCGGGCGCAAGGGCGGAAAGCTCAAGGACTGGCATCCGGCCGATCTGGCGGCACAGGTGCTCGACGCGCTGGTCGAGCGGACAGGGGCGGACCCGAAGCTGATCGACGATGTGATCATGGGCTGCGTCGGCCAGGTGGGCGAGCAGGCGAACAATATCGCACGCAACGCGGTGCTGGCCTCCTCACTGCCCGAGAGCGTGCCGGCGACGAGCGTCGACCGCCAGTGCGGATCGAGCCAGCAGGCGCTGCAGTTCGCCGCCCAGGCGGTGATGTCGGGAACGCAGGACGTGGTGATCGCGGCCGGCGTCGAGAGCATGACGCGCGTGCCGATGGGGCTGTCGTCGCGGCTGCCGCACGAGCATGGCTTTGGCATATACGTGAGCCCACGGATGAAGGCGCGCTATCCAGGCGTGCAGTTCAGCCAGTTCGCCGGCGCCGAGATGGTGGCGAAGAAGTACGACCTGTCGAAGGACGAGCTCGATGCCTACGCCTATGAAAGCCACCGCCGCGCGGCGGCCGCGACGCAGGCGGGTGCGTTCAACAGGGAAGTCGTGCCGGTCGAGATCGTGACCGGGGATGGCGCGACCGAGATGCACCATGTCGACGAGGGCATCCGCTTCGACGCGAGCCTCGACGGCATTCGCGGCGTGAAGCTGCTGCTGGAAGGCGGGCGGCTGACGGCGGCGACGTCGAGCCAGATCTGCGACGGCGCATCCGGCGTGATGGTGGTGAGCGAGCGGGGCCTGAAGGCGCTGGGCGTGAAGCCGCTGGCGCGCGTCCATCACTTGAGCGTGTTCGGCGAGGACCCGGTGATCATGCTCGAGGCGCCGATCAACGCCACGCGCCGCGCGCTCGACCGGGCCGGCATGTCGATCCACGACATCGACCTCTACGAGGTGAACGAGGCGTTTGCTTCGATCCCGACCGCCTGGGCGAAGGAACTGGGTGCCGATCCGGAACGGTTGAACGTCAACGGCGGCGCGATCGCGCTGGGGCATCCGCTCGGGGCCTCCGGCACCAAGCTGATGACGACGCTGATCCACGCGCTGCACGCGCGGGGTAAGCGCTACGGCCTGCAGACGATGTGCGAGGGCGGCGGGCTGGCAAACGTCACCATCGTGGAGCGGCTTTGATCTGGCGCTAGGTTCCAAATGCGCTCACCCTGAGCTTGTCGAAGGGTGGTTTCAGGAGAGGGCACCACTTTCTCTACCGACCCTTCGACAAGCTCAGGGTGAGCGCGGGAGTGGAGAACGGCTAAAATGACCTACAACACGATCAAGTACGAGGTTGCCGACCGCATCCTCACCCTCACGCTCAACCGTCCGGACAAGCTGAACGCCTTCACGGCCGAGATGATGAGCGAGCTGATCGACGCATTCGACAAGGCCGATGCCGACGACGAGGTGCGCGCGATCGTGGTGACGGGCGCGGGGCGCGCCTTCTGCGCGGGGGCGGACCTGTCGGCGGGTGCCGCCACCTTTGACTACGACAACCGCGCCGACGCGCCGCGCGCCGAGCATGGCTCGCCGGTGCGTCCTGACGGCTCGATCGACTACAGCCATCCGGCGGTGCGCGACGGCGGCGGGCGGCTGACGCTTCGCATCTTCGAATGCCTGAAGCCGGTGATCGCGGCGGTGAACGGCCCGGCGGTGGGCGTCGGTATCACCATGCAGCTCGCGATGGACATCAGGCTGGCGAGCGAGGACGCGAAGTTCGGCTTCGTGTTTGCGCGGCGTGGCATCGTGCCGGAGGCAGCGTCCTCCTACTTCCTGCCGAAGATCGTTGGCGTCAGCCAGGCACTCGAATGGTGCTACACCGGCCGCGTGTTCCCGGCGCAGGAGGCGCTCGACGGCGGGCTAGTGCGCTCGCTGCACAAGCCGGACGAACTGCTGCCGGCCGCCTATGCGCTGGCGCGCGAGGTCGTCGACAACACCGCACCCGTCTCGGTGGCGCTCACGCGGCAGATGATCTGGCGCATGGCGGGGGCGGATCACCCGATGCAGGCGCACCGGATCGACAGCCGCGCGATCTATTCGCGCGGCCGCTCGGGCGATGCGCGCGAAGGCGTGACGAGCTTCCTCGAGAAACGGCCGGCGGCTTATCCGGACCGGGTGTCGAACGCGATGCCCGAATTCTTCCCCTGGTGGGACGAGCCGGCCTACGAGTAGCGATTGCCGGGCCGAAAGCCCCTGCGCTGCGGTTCGGCGTTATGCGGAGGGGATCGTCAGGTCCTGCCCTTGGGCCGCCTTCGCGCGCCGGAAGCCGTCGCGCTGCTGGCAGCGGGCCCAGTAGTCGGCGACGAGCGGCGGGAAGTCGCCTGACAGGCGCAGCGTGTCCGCCAGCAGCAGGGCGTAGGCGACCGAGATGTCGGCGGCGGTGAAGCGGCCGGCGACGAGCCATTCGCGCCCGTCGGCGAGCGCGCGGGCGAGGCCTTCCTCCAGCCGCTTCTGGAACCAGCGGGCATAGTCGTCGGCCGCCTGCGGCAGGCGGCGCTCCGGCGGTTCGAGCAGGCGGTAGCGCAGCACCAGCGTCTGCGGGAAGGTGAGCGTCGCCTCGCCGTAATGCAGCCAGTTGAGCCACATGCCGTAGTCGGGGTGGCCGGGATCGACGGACAGCGACGTGGGGCCGTCCTTGGTCGCGAGATATTGCACGATGGCGGCTGACTCGGTCAGCCGCGTGGCACCGCCGATTAGCAGCGGGATGGTGCCGAGCGGATTCTCCTCGAGATATTCCGGCTGCTTCCATCGCGGCGGGAAGGGGAGGCACTTGAGCTCGTACGGCAGGTTCAGTTCTTCGAGCGCCCACAGGCAGCGGAACGAGCGCGCGTCGGCGCAGTGGTAGAGCGTGAGCATGATGCGATGAGGCCGCAGCCAAGGTGAGGGGTCAACCTAGCAATCGGGGTGGGCCGTGGTAGCAAGGAGCATGGCTGACAGGCTCTATGCCGCGCTCGAGGCGGGCGGCACCAAGATGAACTGTGCGGTGGGCGGCGGACCGCGGGATATCCGCGCGCGGGCGCGCATCGCGACGCGGGCGCCGGCCGAGACGCTCGCCGAGGTGGCGGCCTTCTTCGAGGCGGCGGTGGCCGAGCATGGCGCGGTGGCGGGCTTGGGCATCGCCTCGTTCGGGCCGCTCGATCTCGACCGTTCGTCGCCGACCTGGGGGCATGTCGCCGCCACCACCAAGCCGGGCTGGGCGTGGGTCGATGTCGCGGGGCCGCTGGGGCGGCAGCTCGGCTGCCCGGTGGCGTTCGAGACCGACGTCAACGGCGCGGCGCTCGGCGAGCATCGCTGGGGCGCCGGGCAGGGGGTGTCGGACCTCGTCTATTTCACGATCGGCACCGGCATCGGCGGCGGGCTGGTGATCGGCGGCAAGCCGGTGCACGGGCTGACGCACCCCGAGATGGGGCATGTGCGGTTGCGGCGGCATCCGGCGGACGATTATCGCGGCTTCTGCACCTACCACGGCGACTGCGCCGAAGGACTTGCCAGCGGGCCGGCGATCCGGGACCGGCTCGGCAAGCCCTTGAACGAGTTGCCAAGCGACCACCCGTTCCGTGCCATCCTCGCCGATTATCTCGGCCAGCTCTGCGCGCAGGCGGTGCTGATGGTCAGCCCGCAGCGCATCATACTCGGCGGCGGGGTGATGAACGCGGGCGGGCTGCACGAGCCGGCGGCCGAGCGGATGCAGCACTGGCTGGCGGGTTTCATCCCCGACGCGCGGCTGCAGCGCGGCGACTTCATCGTGCCGCCAGGGCTGGGTGACGACGCGGGCCTCGCGGGGGCGTTCGCGCTGGCGATGGATGCGGCCAGTTAGGCCGCCAACCCCTCCGCCTTGCGCAGCTGGTTGTGGATCGCGGTCGCGGCGATGGCGGCGTGGCCCATCGCGACGCTGATCTGGTCGAGCGCTTCGACGACGTCGCCGGCGACGTAGACGCCGGGCACGTCGGTCGCCTGGTGCGCGTCGACGAGGATGCAGCCGCCCTCGGACAGCTGGCAGCCGAGCTGGTGGGCGAGGTCGGAACGCGGGTCGGTACCAAGCGCGGGGTAGATGCTGTCGAAGCCCAAGGCCTCGCCGGCTTTAGTGACGGCTTCGATCCGGTCCTCGCCGACGCGGAACTCGGCGACGGGGCTTTCGACCAGCGTAATGCCATGCTCGGTCAGCCGCTGCCGATCCTCGGCGCTCAGCTCGGCGAAGTTCTGCGGCATCAGCGTCAGGTCGTCGGTATAGCTGCGCAGGAACAGCGCCTCGGCGACGCCATGTCCGCTCGCGCCGAGCACGCCGACGCGCTTGCCGGTCACCTCATAGGCGTCGCACACCGGGCAGTAGCGGAGGAGGCCGCGCGCCATCGCGCGGTCGTGGTCGGCCTTGTCCATCTGCGGTTGCCGGTTCACCACGCCGGTCGCCAGCAGCACGGTGCGCGACCTGACCTGGCGGCCGTTCACCCGTGCCTCGAAACCGTCGTCGGTCCGCGCGATGCGCTCGACCG
>JAEZQR010000232.1 GCA_023413015.1 Pseudomonadota bacterium | reverse complement strand
GCCCTGCCGCGTCGGGCGGCGCGCTCGCCGGCAGCGGTTCGCTGACCGGTTCGCTGGCAGCCTCGGGGGGCAGCGACGGCGGGCTCGACGTCGGCACGCTCGTCCGCGACGCCAAGGGTCGCGCCGTCGGCCGTATCCAGGCGGTGCGCGAGCAGACGCAGACCGTGCTGGTGGGCGTCGGCAACAAAGTCGCCGCGCTCCCGGCGAACAGCCTCAGCGTCAACGGCGACGTCGCCGCCTCGACGATGACCAAGGCCGAGATCAAGAAGCTCGCGACCACCGAGCCCCAACCTCAGAGCTAAGTCCCCACCCCAACGAAAAGGTGATTATATACTTTGCAAATCAGGCTGTTTTGACCTGACTCGACTCCTGCCCCGCATCGCGCGACAAGAATGACAGGTAGCTCTCCGCACGCTCTAGGATGAGCCGGGGAAGCTCACCCTGTGTCGCGGTCGCCATTGCCCACGCGAGGGCCTTCTCGCGGGCAGCGGCCCGCAAGCTTTCGTTTGTCATGCAATGATCCTTTGGAGGTTAAATGAGCTTCAAGATTGGTGACATGGCGCAGCTGAAGTCTGGCGGTCCGATCATGACCGTCAGCTACGACTACGGCGATGGCACAGTTGAGGCGACATGGTTCGTCAACAACGAGCCCAAGTCGCATACCTTCAAGCACGAAGTGCTGAAGCCGTATCGTGAGCCCGATTACGCCTGACGATTAGTCGCCCGGCTTGTCGTCGACAGGCCGGTGCAACGCCACTCGCTTCAGCTTCTCTTCCCAGCGAGCCTCGTCCTCGTCGCAGCCAGCTTCGCGGGCGGCTTCTTTGAAGCGATCCAGTTGACTCTTCGTTTCGGCGCCGTTTGTCATAGCGGTCATGCACCTCGTCTACATCGATGACAGCAAGGACGAGAAGAACATCGTCTTCTCTGCCCTTTGCATCCCCGCCGACCAGTGGGCCGCCTCGCTCGATCATCTGATTGGCATGCGCCGCGCCATGCGGAAGGCGGACGGAATATACACCTCAGTGGAACTGCACGCCACAGACTGGCTTGGTGGGCGCGGAAACGTTGCCGACTTTACCGTCCCGAAGGGCGCTCGCCAGCGGCTGTTCGACTACGTGCTTAGCGCTGTCGCTATGATGCCAGGCGTCCAACTCATTCATGGCATGGGGCCCAAGCGTGATGAGATGCGCCTATTCGAGCGGTTGCTGAACCGCGTTCAAACCAACATGCAGCGCAGCGGCAGCCGTGCCGTCGTGATCTCCGATCAGGGCAAAGACTATGACCCACTCTTGCGCCGCTTGCGGCGTCACAATCCGATTCCAAGCGCCTTCGGTGATTGGGGTGATGGCGTAGGCACTCGGCGCAATCTACCCCTCGACCGGCTGTTAGAGGACATCGTTTATCGGGACTCCAAGCGCAGCTATTTCATCCAAGCCGCGGACTTTTGCGCTTATGCTTTGTTAAGATTTGAGGCGCCGACATCACGAAGTTTGAAGTTCGGCACCGATAAGTCTCTGAGAATACTAGAGCGTATCATCGTAAAAAGCGCCTACGGGAAAGACCCGAAGCGCCTTGGCATTGTGCGAACTACATAGAAGGGGGAGCGGGGCGCACACCGGAATGCACCGGGGCAACCCCGCACGACTATAAATACTCTAAGCTATACTTTGTTTCAAGCCTTAATAACGACGCCGCAACGGCAACTCCAACTGCGTCGGTCGCTTAGGCTTCGGCGTTCGACGAGGCCCCCCATAGGTCAAGCGCTTGCCAATGATGCCACGCAGAGCGTTCCCGGCCCGCGCCCCATCGTTCACGCCAAGGGCGGCCCGATGGTTGTACCGGAAGTCGAACTCAGCGAGATAGCGGTGCAGATGGGCCTCGCCGCAGTGCTGGTACACGCCCTTCATGCCGCGCTTGAAGATGCTGAAATAGCCTTCGATCGTGTTGGTGTGGTCGGCGCCGCGACCGTACTCACCCTTGCCGTGGCGCACGACGCCGTGACCGGCCTCGAACTCCTTGCCGATCATCACATAGACGCTCGCCTCGTCCGTCATCAGGCGGGCTTCCTTGGCGACGTTGGCGCGAACAATCGGCGCAATGGTCTTCGGGTGAACGTTGTCGATCACCATGCTACGCGCCTTGCCGGTCTCGCGGTCGACGAGGCTTAGAACCTTCATCTTGTGGTGGAAGGCACGACGCTTCGGCGCACCCTTCACGCGGCCGATGAAGGTCTCGTCCACTTCCACGGTGCCGCCATTGCCGCCGAACGGCGCAAGCTCGCCGGTACGCATCGCCTCGCGGATGCGGTGGGCGAGGAACCATGCCGTCTTGTAGGTCACTTCCAGCACGCGGTGCAGCTGGTGGGCGCTCACACCCTTCTTGCTGCACGTCATCAGGTAGACCGCCTGAAGCATCTTATGGAGCGGCATGCGGGCATGCTCGAACACGGTGCCGACCTTCACCGTGAACTGGCCCTTGCAGTGGCCGCAGCGCTTCAAGCCCATGCGGATGCGCTTGGCGGCGTTCGGCTTTACCTCGGTGATGCGGTCCGTCGCGCCGCAGTGGGGGCACGTCGGTCCTTCCGGCCAGATGATGCTTTCAAGGTAGCGGAAGGCTTCCGCTTCATCGTGAAAGTAGGGCTTCGAAAGAACCGACATGACCTTACTCCTGATGCGTTAACTTATACCGCATCCGAAGCGTGTTTGCAAAGTATATAATCGCCAACGAAAAAGGGCCGGAGCATCGCTCCGGCCCTTCTCTTATTGTGCCGCCTCAAAGTACCACTTTGAGGCGATCGCCCTTAGGCGGTCTGCGTCTGCGCGACGTCGACCTTCACGCCCAGGCCCATCGTCGAGGAGACCGCGATCTTCTCGAGATACTTGCCCTTGGCGCCCGACGGCTTCGCCTTGACGATCGCGTCGAGGAACGCGTCGAAGTTCGCGCGTAAATCCTCGGCCGCAAAGCTCGCCTTACCGATGCCGCCGTGGATGATGCCGGCCTTCTCGACGCGGAACTCGACCTGGCCGCCCTTCGCCGCCTTCACGGCCGCCGCCACGTCCATCGTCACAGTGCCGAGCTTCGGGTTCGGCATCAGGCCCTTCGGGCCCAGCACCTTACCGAGGCGGCCGACGAGGCCCATCATGTCCGGGGTCGCGATGCAGCGGTCGAAGTCGATGGTGCCGCCCTGCACGATCTCGAGCAGGTCTTCGGCGCCCACGACGTCCGCACCGGCCGCCTTCGCCTCATCGGCCTTCGGGCCGCGGGCGAACACGCCGACGCGCACCGTCTTGCCGGTGCCCTTCGGCAGCGTGACGACGCCGCGGACCATCTGGTCGGCGTGGCGCGGATCGACGTTGAGGTTGATCGCGACCTCGACGGTCTCGTCGAACTTCGCGGTGGCGTTCGTCTTCACGATGCCGATCGCCTCGTCGACGCCGTAGAGCTTCTCACGGTCGACCGAACCGGCCTGCGCCTTCTGCTTCTTCGTCAGCTTCGCCATGGCTTAGCCCTCCACCACTTCGAGGCCCATCGAACGGGCCGAGCCCTCGATGGTGCGGGTCGCCATCTCGATGTCGTTGGCGTTCAGGTCCTTCATCTTCAGCTCGGCGATCTCGCGCAGCTTCGAGCGCGCGATCTGGCCGATCGAGCCCTTGCCCGGCGTCGCCGAACCCGACTTCAGGTTGGCGGCCTTCTTGATGAGGTAGGTCGCCGGCGGGGTCTTGGTGTCGAAGGTGAAGGAGCGGTCGGCGTAGACGGTGATGACGGTGGGGATGGGCATCCCCTTCTCCATCTCCTGCGTCTTCGCGTTGAACGCCTTGCAGAACTCCATGATGTTGACGCCGCGCTGACCGAGCGCCGGGCCGATCGGCGGCGACGGGTTGGCAGCGCCCGCGGGCACCTGGAGCTTGATATAGCCCGTAATCTTCTTGGCCATGTTTCACTCACTCTGTTTCAAGTTTAGCGGTCCGAGCGGACGCGGACGTCCTCCCGCCATTCCAAGGCCATCTGCGTTGGAAGCGCGCGCATATAGGGGAAGTCCAGCCGGAAAGCCACCCCTGTCACGCCTTAGAGCTCCGCTGCCGGAAGACTCCACTTCAGCAGCGGTGCGTCCATCAGCGTGTCCTGCCCGCGACGCCCACCTCGGCGTACAGCCTAGCGGGATCGAACAGCGCCCCGTCCTTCATTACCAATGTCGTCTTGCGAATGTCGGCCATGCGCTCCGTGGGATCGCCGTCGACGAGCAGCAGGTCGGCAAGCTTGCCCGGCTCGATCGAGCCCAGTTCCCTGTCGAGCCCGGTGACGCGGGCGGCGCCGAGCGTCGCGATGTGCAGGATATCGGCGCGCGGAATGCCGGCCTGCTCGTAGAGCTCGAGTTCCCGGTGATAAGTGAAGCCGGTCGTCGCGTCGGTGCCGGCCACGAGTGTTACGCCGCCATCGTACAGCGCCTTCAGCAGCCCGAGCATCGAGGTGTAGGAGCGGGCATTGCGCGCTGCCTCCGCATCGTTGGTGGCGAGCCCGGCCCCGAAGGAGCCGCGCCTGACTACCGGCGGCAATCGGTCGACGACGGGCGCCAGCGTCGGGTTGGGCGTGCCCGGCCGGCCCAGCAGATGATCCTCGTAGAGCGTCATCGTTGGGTCAACCACGACGCCCCTCGCCTTCAGGTCGGCAATGAATTCGCGAACCTGCGATGAGGCCGGGTCGATCTCCCATGCATGCTCCGCGACCGCGGTGATGCGCGTGATGCCGTTCGTCTTGGCGTTGATCTCGGGGTCCATGAAGTTGAGCGCGACATAGTTGAGGTGATGAACCTCGTCGTATCCGGCTGCTGCGGCCTCACGCAGCGTCATGCCGGCCGGCACATGGCCGCTGACGCGAAGTCCCAGCCGATGCGCCTCCTGAACCGCAACCGGCACCAGCTTCGGATCGAGCGAGGAGTAGAGCTTGATCCCCTTGTAGCCGCGCCCCGCATAGCCCCGGATCGCCGCTCGCATCTCGTCCGGTGTCGCCGCGAGCACCTTGATCGGCCCCGCCAGCGGGCCGGGGCCGTCGATGAAGCCGGCCGGGACGATACGCGGTCCGATGAGCTCCATCGCATCGAAGCGTCGGCGGCGCTCGGCCAGCTCGTCAGCATTGTTGGCGAGATCGCGAACCGAGGTGACGCCGGCCGCGAGATGGAGCAGCCCCTGCGTATCCTCGCTGACGTGGACATGCATGTCCCACAGCCCGGGCAGCAGGGTCTTGCCGCGCCCGTCGATGATCGTGGCGCCCGCCGGAACCTTGGCCGATGCGGCCGGCACGACTTCGGCGATGCGGTTGCCCTTGACGATGACCGTCATGTCACGGCGCACCGTGCGCGACGGCGCATCGAACATCGCAACATTGGTTATCGCGACAGGTCCGCTGGGACGGCGCAGCAAGCGCTGAGCGTGAGTGCGGGCATTTGCTGCCAGTGTCTGCTGCTGCAGCGCGATCAGCTTCCTGGCCTGTCCTTCCAGTCCGCGGCGCACCGTCGCGAACCAGTCGCTTCCCTCCAACAGCAGCTCGCCATTCTCGTCGAGCCAGAGTGGCGAAGGACCGAAGTCCAGTCCGGACAACGCGTATAGCTTGGCGCACACGACCTTGCCGTCCACGTTCAGATCATGGTCGAGCAGATGCGACAGACGAGCACGACCCGCGGGAAGCAGCGGCGCTTCGCTGCCCGGTGCCTTGATCAGGGCGCGGGCCAGCATCGCCATATGCTCCGGCGTCCCCTCATCCGGCAGGTAGAAGGCAGTCGCCGTGGATGAACCCGAGTCGTTCGCCGCGTGCCAGCTTGCTGTGGCACCGTTGCGCTCGAAGCGCTCGGCGACGGGAAGCTTGTAGTAGTTGACCCCCTCGATGATCAGGCGCGTCGGACGGCCTTCGGCATCGGTGGCGACGATCGATCTCAGGTCCGGTCCGCGTCCCCGGTCGTTGTAGCGGTAAGCCACCTCGCGTCCCTGCGCGCGCGACGTCACCGTCATCGTGCCGCTGGGCTGGCCCGACGTCAGGACCGTGTAGTCCGCTCCCGCCGCCGCCGTGCTCAAGGTCGTAGCCGCCCAGGCAACCAGCGCGCCGCGTGCCATCCGTCCGATCAGCATCCCAATTCCGTCCTCGCATTGCCTGTGCCACAATTGCGGCATTCAAGGGTGTGTTCGTCGCACGTGGGGGAGCGTCACTCGACGAATGGTCGATGGAAATCGGCAGGAGGTAACGATGACCGGCGGAGATGTCGGGCTGGCTGGAATGGCGTCGCCGGTCCGACTACGGTTCGGGCGAACCGAGCGCAGGGTGCTGCTGCTGGCCGCGCTCGGGCTGTGGATCATGATCTATATCGAGCTCAACGTCAGCTGGCTCACGCCCGCGATCGACCATCAGGGAGAGCGCGCGCTGCGCCGCATCGTTACCTGCGCCGCCGGTGCCGGCCTGTGCCTGGCGATGGTGCCGGCGCTGCTCCGCGCCAGCTTGGTGCCGCTCGGCCGGCGGCTGTGGATCGCGACCGGGGTCTCGCTGGCAGCCTATATGGCGCAC
>JAEZQR010000204.1 GCA_023413015.1 Pseudomonadota bacterium | reverse complement strand
CGCCCGACCGGCCGGCGGGCACGGTTCCCGAAGCCGAGGCGATCGCGCTCTGGGAGCGCGCGAGCGGCCTGCGCGCCGACCCCGAGCGGCTGCGCTGGTGGCGGGTGTTCGCGCAGGTGATGGGGCTCGCCATCTGGATCTCGTCGGCCCGCGAGGTGGCGGAGGGGCGCAGCATCGACCCGGTGATGGTCTTCTCCTCCTTCTTCCCCTACCGCTTCCACAATCGCACGCTGGCGGCGACGCTGAGGAGCCTCGCGGCCTGACGCTGCAGCCTTTCCAAGCGCAATGGTTCTTGGCATAGGCGCCGGATGCGGGGCGCTCGCAGCATTCTGCGGTCGGCGATCGGCGCGGCGTTCCTGCTTGCGGCGATGCTGGCGCTCGCCGTGCGGCTGCTCGTGCCGCCCGGCTTCATGCCGGACCGCACCGCCGATGGTTGGACGATTACCGTCTGCACCGGTCATGGTGTCGCCGAGCTGATCATCGACCGCGATGGCAAGCCCGTTAAGTCCACGCCTTCCGAGGCCAATGTCTGCCCCTTCGCACTGCTCGCGTCGCCACTTTCGCCTGCGGTGCTATGGGGTTTCGCCTTCGCCGCTGCGTATTTCCTGACCTCAGGCATCAATATTCGGCCGCTCACCGTCATCGGTGCGCTTGTACGCTGGCGCCCGCCTGCTCACGCCCCGCCTGTCTTCGTCCGCTGAACCGAGTGCCGGCCGTGCGGCCGGACGGACCTCGCGCCGGGCCTGAAGGCTCGGCGCCTGATGGAGACACGACCATGACGAAGACAATGGCACGCGCCGCTACCACGGCGCTCATCATCGCGTGCGCAGCCACGCCGCTCGCCGCCCATAGCTATAAGCTCGGAGCGCTCACGATCACGCACCCCTGGAGCCGCGAAACACCGCCGGTCGCGAAGACCGGCGGCGGCTATCTGAAAATTACCAACGCCGGCCCGACGGACGACAGGCTGCTGGGGGGCTCGACGCCGGTTGCCGAGAAGCTTGAAATCCACCGCATGAGCATGGACGGCGGGGTGATGCGGATGCGTCCAGTCGTCGGCGGTTTGCCGTTGCCGGCCGGCAAGAGCGTCGAGCTGGCGCCCGGCGGCTATCATATCATGCTGATCAATCTCAAAGCGCCGCTGAAACATGGTCAGATGATCCCGGCGACGCTGCGCTTCGCCAAGGCGGGTGCCGTGGCCGTATCGTTCCAGGTGACACCCATTGGCGCGAGAACGCCAGCCGAAGGAGGGCACGACCATGGTCAGCACTGAGACACCCCGACGTGGAATAGTGCTGATGCGTCGTGTGGCCTGGATGCTGGTGGTGCTTTGCGGTGCCATCGGCGGCGGCCTCTACATCGCGCGACAATGGCGGGCGCCGCCTGAAGAGGCGGATATGCGGGCGGCCTATGCCGCGGCGGTGGGAGGACCCTTTCAACTAGTTGATACCCAAGGCCGCTCCTTCACGAACGAGAAGCTGAAGGGTCAGCCGTTCGCAATCTTCTTCGGCTTTACCAACTGTCCCGAGGTGTGCCCGATCACGCTGAACGAGCTGAGCCTGTTGCGCGGTGACGTCGGCAAGGCGGCCGACCGGCTGCGCGTGGTATTCGTGACGGTTGATCCGGAGCGGGACAGCCCAGAAAAGATCGACCAATATCTCAAAGCCTTCGACATGCCAGCGATCGGCTTGACCGGCTCTGCCGAGCAGATCGCGCGCGCCGTCAAGGCTTATGGCGTGTACGCCAGGAAGGTGCCGGTCGAGGGCGCCGACTACACGATGGACCACACGGCAACCGTGTTCCTGATGGATCGCGACGGCAAGTTCTTCGGCTCGCTCGCCATGGGCGAACCGTATGAAACCAAGCTCAAGAAAATGCAGCGCTTCCTGCGGAACGCCTGAGGGTGCAGGGGCGGGGGGCGCTCGCGCCCTCCGTCCTATACTCCCCGCTACATAGGATAGGGGGGCGTTGCGTCGCATGCGGCTATGTTCGGCGGTGAGTTTCCAGCTGCTGGTGTTCGAACCATGAGCCTGCCTCCCGACAAGCTGCTCTCTACGCTGGCGATGGCGCAGCTGGGACTGGTCGCGCCGGCGCTCGAAGGCACCTATCCGGGCGGCAGCGCCTCGACGATCGGGCTGGCGATGCTGCTGATCGCGCAGGATGTCGCCACCGCCGATGCGCGGCGGGCGCAGGTCGAGGCCCGGGCCGGCGAGCTGCTGGCCGCGGCCGGCTTGCCCGTGCCCGAGGGCCATGACGCGCGGCTCGGGGCGCTCGACGCGCTGCTGGCGTCAACCGCCGACCGCGACCTTGAGCGGCGCATCCTCGACCTCTACGTGGAGATGAGCGAGGCGGCCTTCGTCGTGCCGCCGCCATTGCCCACGTAAAGGAGTAACCATGCTCGATGCGCAAGCCGCCCCGCAGGTCGTCCGCCTTTCGGACTACCGCCCGCCCGCGTGGCTCGCGCCCGAGATCGAGTTATCATTCGAACTCGACGAGGCGACGACCCGCGTCACGTCGCGCCTGACGGTCGAACGCAACGGTGACCACGCCGAACCGCTGGTCCTCGATGGCGAAGGACTGCGGCTGATGTCGCTGAGCGTCGATGGCAAGCCGCTCGCCGAGGGCGATTATGTCTACCGCGACGACAAGCTCAACATCCCGCTGGCCGGCGCACACCATGTGATCGAGAGCATCGTCGAGATCTCGCCGGTCACCAACACGCAGCTGATGGGGCTCTACGCGAGCGGAGGCATCCTCTGCACACAATGCGAGGCCGAAGGGTTCCGCCGCATCACCTTCTTTCCCGACCGGCCCGATGTGCTGTCGCGCTTCCGCGTGCGCATGACAGCCGACAAGTCGCGCTATCCGGTGCTGCTGTCGAACGGCAATCTCACGGGCGAGGTCGAGATGCCTGATGGCCGGCACTCTGCCGAATGGCACGACCCGTTCCCCAAGCCCTGCTACCTGTTCGCGCTGGTGGCCGGCGACTTGGCGGCGCTTCGCGATGAGTTCGTCACCGCCTCGGACCGGCGCGTGCAGCTCGGCATCTGGGTGAAGGAGGCGGATCTGCCGCGCTGTCGTCACGCCATGGACGCGCTCAAGGCCTCGATGCGCTGGGACGAGGAAAAGTCCGGCCGCGAGTATGACCTCGACGTGTTCAACATCGTCGCCGTGTCCGACTTCAACTTCGGCGCGATGGAGAACAAGGGCCTCAACATCTTCAACACCAAATACATC
>JAEZQR010000201.1 GCA_023413015.1 Pseudomonadota bacterium | reverse complement strand
TGCCGAGCTGCGGGCGCTGCACGCCGATGATCTCGCGCCGGTGCGCGAATCGCTGACGGGTTTCCTGTGCGGCTGGCTCGGCGGCCCGCGCGACTGGTTCACGGCGCGTCCGGGGGTCTGCGTGATGTCCGCGCACGCATCCATTCCAGTGACGCCGCTCACCGCGGCGCAATGGATCGCGGCGATGGGGCAGGCCCTGCGCGAGACCGAAGTCGAGCCTGCTCTCGTGTCCCGCATCGACGAGGCCTTCACGCGCATGGCGGCGACGATGGCCCGCCGCGCCGCCTGAACGCTGCCTGCTGGAACGACAGTAACCGGCTTCACAGCCGCCCTGCCTTTGCTATGAAGGCGTTACGTTCAGTTCCATAGGGGTACAGCAATGGCCGCCAACAATGCGACCGAGACCGATCCGAATACCAAGGAGCATCTGAAGACCTACTCGGGTTTCGTAACCCTGACGAAGTGGTCCATCATCGCTCTGGCGATCCTGCTGGTCCTGCTGTTCGCGTTCGTGTTCAGCTGAGCGGATAAGGGGGCAGGGCCATGAAGATCACGGTGCTTCGAGAGACAGTCGACTCGGAGCGCCGGGTCGCCGCCACCCCCGAGACGGTCAAGAAGCTCATCGGCCTCGGCGCCGAGCTGGCGGTCGAGACCGGCGCCGGTGAAGGCGCCAGCCTTCCGGATGCGGCCTACGCCGAAGCCGGCGCGCAGGTCGCTGATCGTGCCGCTGTGCTGAGCGGCGCCGACCTCATCCTGACGGTGCAGGGACCGGACGCACCGGCGCTGTCCGGTGCCAGGCCGGGCGCGGTGCTCGCCGGCATCCTTTCGCCTTATGCCAACCGCGACCGCATCGCCGGCTATGCCTCGGCAGGCCTCGCGGCGCTCGCGATGGAATTCATGCCGCGCATCACGCGGGCGCAGTCGATGGACGTGCTGTCCTCGCAGTCGAACCTCGCCGGCTATAAGGCCGTGCTCGACGCCGCCTCCGAATATGGCCGCGCGCTTCCGATGATGATGACGGCCGCCGGCACGATCTCAGCGGCGCGCGTGTTCGTGATGGGCGTCGGCGTCGCGGGCCTGCAGGCGATCGCCACCGCCCGCCGGCTCGGCGCGGTGGTATCCGCCACCGACGTGCGCGCGGCGACCAAGGAACAGATCGAATCGCTCGGCGCCAAGGCGATCTTCGTCGAGAATGTGAATGGTATCGAGGGCGAGGGCACGGGCGGCTACGCCACCGAGATGTCCGACGAATACAAGGCCGCCCAAGCCGAGCTGGTCTCCAGCCACATCGCCAAACAGGACATCGTCATCACCACCGCGCTGATCCCCGGCCGTCCGGCGCCGCGGCTGATCAGCGACGCGCAGGTCGCGACGATGCGCCCCGGCTCGGTAATCGTCGACCTCGCGGTCGAGCAGGGCGGCAATGTCGAGGGCGCGGTCGCCGGCCAGGTGGTCGAGCGCCACGGCGTGAAGATCGTCGGCCACAGGAACGTGCCGAGCCGCCTCGCCGCCGACACCAGCGCGCTCTACGCCCGCAACCTGTTCAACTTCATCTCGGCCTTCTGGGACAAGGAAGCGAAGACGCTCACGCTCCCTGAGGACGACGAGATCGTGAAGGGCGTGACGCTCACCCGCGGCGGGCAAATCATTCATCCCAATCTGCAAGGCTAAGGCAACAAACGGAGGCGGCACTTGGACTTCATCTCGATCCTGTCGATCTTCGTGCTGGCCTGCTTCGTCGGCTATTATGTCGTCTGGTCGGTGACGCCGGCGCTCCATACGCCGCTGATGGCGGTCACCAACGCCATCTCATCGGTCATCATCGTCGGGGCGCTGATCGCGGCGGCTGCGGCCGGCTCGCCGCTCGCCAAATGGCTGGGGCTGCTCGCCGTCGTGCTGGCGAGCGTCAACATCTTCGGCGGCTTCGCCGTCACGCAGCGCATGCTTGCCATGTACAAGAAGAAGGAACGGTGAGCGTGGGGGGCAGGGGGTAAGGCATGGAGCACGCGGCAACCGAAACGCCGGCCTGGGTGGCGATCGCCTACCTCGTCTCGGGCGTCCTGTTCATTCTGGCGCTGCGCGGGCTGTCGAGCCCGGCGACGAGCCAGCGCGGCAACCGCTTCGGCATGATCGGCATGGCGATCGCAGTAGCGACGACGCTCGCGATCCACGACCTCGCGAGCCTGCCCGAGATCGTCGGCGCCATCGCGATCGGCGGGGCGATCGGCTTCGTCATCGCGCGGCGCATCGCGATGACCGCCATGCCGCAGCTCGTGGCGGCGTTCCACAGCCTCGTGGGCCTCGCGGCCGTACTTGTCGGCGCGGCGGCCTTCCTCAATCCCGAGGCGTTCGGCATCGCCATCCGCATCACGCCGATCGCCGCGCCGTCCTTCGTGAGCATCTTTCCCGCCAGCCGCATCGAGATGGGGCTCGGCGTCGCGATCGGCGCGATCACTTTCTCGGGATCGGTGATTGCCTTCCTCAAATTGAACGGCAACATGAGCGGCGCGCCGATCCTGCTGCCGGGCCGCCACGTCATCAACCTCGGCACGCTCGCGCTGATCCTCGGGCTGATCGGCTACTTCCTCACCGACCAGTCGGCTTGGGTGTTCTGGACGATTACGGCGCTGTCGTTCCTGATCGGCTTCCTGCTCATCATCCCGATCGGCGGCGCGGACATGCCGGTCGTGGTGTCGATGCTGAACAGCTACTCGGGCTGGGCCGCCGCCGCGATGGGCTTCACCCTCCAGAACACGGCGATGATCATCACCGGCGCGCTGGTCGGCTCGTCGGGTGCGATCCTCAGCTACATCATGTGCCGTGCGATGAACCGCAGCTTCATCAGCGTCATCGCCGGCGGCTTCGGCGCGGAAGCTGTCACGGGCGCCGCCGCCGCCGCGATCGACCGGCCGTACAAGCGCGGCTCGGCCGACGACGCCGCGTTCATCATGAAGAACGCCGGCAAGGTCATCATCGTCCCCGGCTACGGCATGGCGGTGGCGCAGGCGCAGCATGTGCTGCGCGAGATGGCCGACCGTCTGAAGAAGGAGGGGGTCGAGGTGAAATACGCCATCCACCCTGTCGCCGGGCGCATGCCGGGGCACATGAACGTGCTGCTCGCCGAGGCCAATGTGCCGTACGACGAGGTGTTCGAGCTCGAGGACATCAACAACGAGTTCGCGCAGGCCGACGTCACCTTCGTGATCGGCGCCAACGACGTCACCAATCCGGCGGCCAAGACCGACAAGTCGTCGCCGATCTACGGCATGCCCGTGCTCGACGTGGAGAAGGCGGCGACCGTGCTGTTTGTGAAGCGCTCGATGGGCGGCGCGGGCTATGCCGGTGTCGACAACGAGCTTTTCTACCGCGACAACACCATGATGTTGTTAGCGGATGCCAAGAAGATGGTCGAGGAAATCGTCAAGGCGCTCGCGCACTGAACCCGCAATGGGCAAGCTGCGTTTGCGTCCAGAACAATGAGGGAGTGTCGAAATGGATAAGGCTGTGGTGGCGGCCGTTGTCGCTGCGTTTGTGGTGGGCGGCGGACTGAACGCCTGCACGACGGCGATGGACGGAGGTGCCGCGCCGGCACCCTCGGCGGGGACGGGCGGACCGGTTGCCTATGCCCAGCTCAAGGACAAGGATGGCGCCGTGAAAGGACGCGCCACCGCACGCCAGATGGGCGACGGCGTCCACATCGATGCGAACATCGAGAACATGGCGCCGGGTATCTACGGAATCCATGTCCATCAGGTCGGCACCTGCACGCCGCCCGACTTCGCTTCGGCCGGGCCCCACTGGAACCCGCAGGCCAAGCAGCACGGCACGCAGAACCCCGCCGGGCCGCACAAGGGCGATCTGCCCAACGTCACCGTCGGCGCCGACGGGCGCGGCAAGGTATCGGGTCATATCATGGGCGTGACGATGACCGACGGCGCCAACGCGCTGCTCGATTCCGACGGCGCGGCGATCGTGCTGCACGCCGGACCGGACGACTACCGTACCGACCCGAGCGGCAACTCGGGCGCGCGCGTCGCCTGCGGGGTATTCACGACGGGCAGCTAGGACTTGGCATCGCCGCCCGCCGCTGCCACATCGGCGGGGATGGACGATATCATCGCCAAGGCACCCTACGGTCGGGTCGAGCGGCTGAGCCCGCTCGTGCGGCGCGTGCTCGCGCGCAACCCGAGCGTGTTCACCTATACCGGCACCGGCACCTACATCGTCGGCGAGGGAACGGTCGCGGTGATCGACCCCGGCCCCGATGATCCGGAGCATGTGCAGGCGGTACTCGATGCCATCCGCGGTGAGACGGTTAGCCACCTCGTCGTCACCCACACACACAAGGATCATTCGCCGGCGGCCGTGCCGATGAAGGCGGCGACCGGCGCGCCCGTCGTCGGCTGCGCGCCGATCCGTACGATCGACGACAGGGGCCCCAGGGTCGAGGCCGGCTTCGACCCGACCTACGCGCCCGACCATGTGCTCGCCGACGACGAGAGCATCGAGGGGCACGGCTGGACGCTGACCGCGGTGCACACGCCCGGCCATACGTCGAACCACCTGTGCTTCGCGCTGCCGCAAGAAAAGGCGCTGTTCAGCGGCGATCATGTCATGGGCTGGTCGACGAGCGTGGTGACGCCCCCTGACGGCGACATGGCGGCGTACATGGCGTCCCTGCGCAAGCTGCTCGATCGCGAAGATGCGATCTACTACCCGACGCACGGGCCGGCGGTGACCGAGCCGCAGCGGCTGGTTCGCGGGCTGATCACGCACCGCAAGCAGCGCGAAGGGCAGATACTGAAGCTGCTAGCGGCCGGGCCGAAGCCGATCCCGGCGATGGTGGCGGTGATGTACGCCAACGTCGCGCCCGTCCTGCATCCGGCCGCCGGGCGGTCGGTGCTCGCGCACCTGATCGACATGCAGGCGAAGGGCCTCGTCGTCGCCGAGGGCGACCAGTGGCGGCTGGCGGCATGAGGCGGCTCGGCCTCCTCGTCATCGCGCTGCTGGTCGGGCTGGCGCTCGGCGCGGTGGCGATGCTGCAGCTGCGCCAGGAACGCGCGCCCGACGTCAGCACCATCGCGCAGGCGAACCTTCACGCGGTGCAGGCGCAGAACCGGCTGACCGCCTTCGCCGCGCGTTTCACGGTGGCGGTGACGTCGGAAGTGCAGCGGTTGGGCCTGCGCTCGCGCAAGACGATGATCGTGCCAGGGCTCGTGCGCTACGAGCTCGACTGGACCAAGCTCCAGCCATCGGACCTGCGCTGGGACGCCGCCACCCGAACGCTGACCGTCGATCTGCCGCCGGTCGAGATATCGGAACCGGCGGTCGATCTGCGCAATATCCAGGAATATGAGGACGGACAGCTGCTGATGGCGCTCGGCAATGCGGAGAAGGCGCTCGATAGCGCCAACCGCGCCAAGCTGCGCCAAGCCCTCCTCAAGGAAGCGAGCGCCCCCATATTGCTTAAGCTGGCGCGCGATGCGACACGCGCGGCCGTGGAACGAACCTTCGAACTGCCGCTCACCGCCGCCGGTGTGGACGCCAATGTCGTCGTCCGCTTCCGCGACGAGA
>JAEZQR010000187.1 GCA_023413015.1 Pseudomonadota bacterium | reverse complement strand
CCGATCCCGAGGCCGATATCCTGGCCGCCGCCGATCAGCGACGTAAGGCGCGACAGCGACGAGGGCTGAGCGGGGCGGCTCGCCATCAGCAGGCGGTCCCCAGCCTCGTCTCATAGGCATCGAGCTTGTTGCGGATCGTGCGCGTCGTGATCCGCAGGATCGCTGCCGCGCGCGTCTGGTTGCCGCCGACGGCGGCGAGCGTGCCCAAGATCGCCTCGCGCTCGATCTCCGCGAGCGACCGGCCGAACGCCGGCCGTTCCAGCACCTCAAGGCGACCACTGAGCGGCTCGCCATTCGGAAGCGCCAGATCCTCCGCCTCGATGATCGTGCCGGCCGCCATCACGACGGCGCGCGCCATGATGTTCTCAAGCTCGCGCACGTTGCCCGGATAGCCGTAGCCCGCCAGCACCGATGCCGCCTCGGACGACAGCCGCTTCGGCGCCACATCCTCCAGTGCGCAGGTCTTCTCGATGAAATGCTTCGCCAAGATCAGGACGTCGTCGCGGCGCCGGCGCAGCGGCGGCAGCGCCAGGTTGATGACGTTCAGGCGGTAGAGGAGGTCCTGCCGGAAGTGGCCGCCCTTGACTGCCTCGTCGAGATTGCGGTTCGAGGTGGCGACGACGCGCACGTCGACCGGGAATTCGCCCCGACCACCGACGCGGGTGATCATTTTTTCCTGAAGCACGCGCAGCAGCTTCGTCTGCAGCGTGACCGGCATCTCGGTAATCTCGTCGAGCAGCAGCGTGCCGCCCGCGGCTTCCTCGAAACGGCCGATCCGGCGCGCGATCGCGCCGGTGAACGCGCCCTTCTCGTGGCCGAACAGCTCGGATTCGAGCAGATTCTCGGGGATCGCGGCGCAGTTGATCGCGACGAACGGCTTGGCGTGCCGCTTCGACCGGTCGTGGAGAGCGCGTGCGAACACTTCCTTGCCGGTCCCGGATTCGCCGGTGATGAGCACCGACACGGACGCGGCGGCGGCGCGGTCGAGCGTCCGCATCACCGGTTCCATGATCGGGTCGGCGTAGATGATGTCCGCTGCGACCTGCGACGAACGGGTCAGGATTTCGGCGATCAACTCGGCATCGGCAGGCAGCGGCACGAACTCGGTGGCGCCGGCACGGATCGCCGCGGCCGCGGCTTCGGCATCGGGTGTCGTCGAGCAGGCGATCACCTCGGTCTGGATGCGCTCGGCGCGCAGCCCGGCGATGAACGGCTTGATGCCGATGCTCAGCTCGACCATGGCGAGGTCGGCGCCGCCCTTACGCAGTTGCTCGAACGCATGCTGGTCGTCGGCGACATGAACCACGGCCGCACCGGTCCGTGACGCCAGCTCGGCGGCCCGCGCCAGCTCCGAATGGGCCGGGCCGACGACGAGGAGACGGACTGCCTGAGCCATGGTGCCGACTCCTTTCAGGCGCGATCGTTCTTGACGATCTCGGTCATGGTGATGCCGAGCTGGTTCTCGAGCAGCACCAGCTCGCCGCGCGCCACCAGGCGATCGTTCACGAGGATGTCGACCGCTTCGCCGACCTTGCGGTCGAGGTCGATCACCACGCCCTCCTTGAGCGTCAGCAGCTCGCTGACCTCCATCTGAGTGCGGCCGAGGACGGCCACGACCCTGACGGGGACGTCGTAGACGGCGGCGAGATCGCCGGCCGACACATCGCCGGTCGACACATCGGTGCCGGTCGCGGCGGGTTCGAGGGCAAATCCTTCGATGCTCATGTCACGCTTACTCCTGCATCCATTGGCGGATGACGGCGACGGACTCCGAATGGTTCTCGCGCACGACGTCGCCGACGCGCGCCATGGTCGTCGCCTTCATGCGGCCGTTGACGAAGGCCAGATCGATCTCGTGGTCGAGCGATGGCGGCCGCCCGGCGTCCTCGATCGCCGCCACCTCGCGCAGCGCGGCCTCGTCGCCGTTGGCGGCGCGCGCGACCAGCTCGCGGAGTTCGGACGGCGCTTCGAGCGGCGGGGCGAGACTTTCGAGGCGCCCCGTCGCAGGTGCGGCCGCAGTCCCGGAACGTATGGCCCGGGCTACCACGACGATGGCGGCGAGCGCGAGCAGACCGAGGATGACGTTGGTCGACAGCGAGACGAGCTGGCTACCGGTCATGAACGATGGGCCGTCGCCTTCGTCCGGGTCGGCTGCGGCTGGCACGAAAGGCATCGCTTCGACGACGACGCGGTCGCCACGCTCCTCGTCGTAGCCAACCGCGTTCTCGACAATACGCGTCAGTCGTTCGGTATCGGTGTTCGATCGGAGTGCGGCCTTGTCGACCATCACCGAGACGGTGAGGCGCTTGATCTCGCCGCCCGGATTGATCGCGGTCTTCTTCACCACCGAGTTGTCGTAGACGATCTCTTCCGACGTCTCCTTACCGGCGGTCCGCCGGCTGTCGCCGTCTTCCTTCGCGGCTTCGGCGCCCGGAAGCTGCGCCGAGACGCTCACATTGCCGTTCCCGGAGCGCTCGTCGGCTTCGTTGTTCGAATCAACCGAGGTCTGTTTCGCGATAACCTGGCGATCGGGATCGTAGAGCTGGCTTTCCTCGCGGACCTGCGCGACATCAAGCTCAGCGACCACCTCGGCCCGCGCCTTGCCAGGGCCGACGATCCGCTCGAGCAGCTGTTCGACGTTCGCCCGCAGCCGCCCTTCGACCTCGCCCTGTCGCTCGGCAAGCGAGCCCACGCCGGCCTCGCCGTCACCCAGCCGGGCGAGTAGCGTGCCCGACTGGTCGACGATCGAGATCCGATCCGGGCTCAGGTCGGGGACCGAGGCCGCGACGAGGTAGCGGATGGCGTCGGTCTGCGAACGCGACAGACGACCAAGCGTCGTCAGCGTAACCGCCGCGGAGGCGGGACGATCGTTGTTCGAGAATAGCTGATGCTCCGGCATCGCGATATGGACACGCGCCTTGCGGACGCTCTGCATCGTCTCGATCGACCGGGCGAGCTCGCCCTCTACCGCGCGCCGCTCGTTCAGCTTCGCACGCGACGCGGATGTGCCGAACGGCTGCTCCTGATCGATCACATCGTAGCCGATCTTGCCGCCGAGCTGGTCGGCGGCGAAGGTCATACGAAGCTCGGCCAGATGGTCGACGGGCGCCATGACGGCCGTGCCGTCGGGCGACACCTGGAACGGGATGTTCTGGCCCCGGAGCTTTTCCGAGATGCTCGCCGCGGAACCCGGATCGAGGTCGGTGTACAAATAGCCCAGCGTGGGCTGGCTACCGCGCGACAGGAGAAGACCGATCAGCAGGATGACGGCAAGGCCGCCGCCGAGGATTATGGCAGCGCGACGGGCACCGAATTGCTCGACCGTCCGCTTCATCGCTTCCACGATTGCAACCCCCGGGTTCCTTTGGGGCGATCACCCAAGCGGTGATCGTTCCAGGGATAGGAACGGCGGCGGAGACGGAAGCGTTAGAAAAAAATTCCGGAAGGCGGAAAATTTTTCCGCAGCAAATCAAGAAGCTGCAAAGGCGTTAACCAGTTCGCGGATGGCCGCGGCGCGGGCTTCCTGCGAAAGGCGGATGCCGCCGGTCTGCCAGTCGATCTCGCAATCGCCCGGTGCAAGCGCTGCGTCTGTCGACAGGACGATCCGGCCATCGAAACCGCCACCCGCGCTTTCCGCAGCGATCGCCGCCTCGACCTCCGCGATATCGGCGGGGGAGAGCCTGATCACGATTTTCGGGCGCTGGACGGCATCCGACAGCGCGGCCTTGATCGCGGCAATCAGCGGTGCGTGCGGCGCGGCGGCAAGCGCCTCGCCCGCCAGCGCGCCGGCGAGATCGAGCGCGAGCCGGCTCGCCTCGTCGGCCATCGCCTCGATACGCGCTTCCATATCGGCGGTAGCGTCCTCGACCAGCTTCACCAGCCGGGCGATCAGCCCTTCGACGGTCGCGGCGCGCTCGGAGCGCGCAAAGGCGAGGCCGGCGTCGAACCCCTCGGCCCGCGCGACGACCCGCACCGCTTCGCGCTCGGCTTCGAGCTGTTCGGCGACGCTGACCTCATTGTCGATGCCGGCATCGCGCTCGTCCTGAAGCAACGTCTCGATCGGAATGGTCGAGAGGTCGTCGAACACGAACTTCTGGAACAGTGCCATCGCGGCCTCAGTACACCAGCTCGTTGTCGTCCGACCGGCTGTCAGCGATCACGATCTCGCCCGCGTCGGCCAGCTGCTTGGCGAGCCGGACCAGCGCCATCTGCGCCTGCTCGACCTCGCGGAGCTTCACAGGGCCGAGCGCCTGGATGTCGTCACGCATGATCTTGGCGCTGCGTTCGCTCATGTTCGTGAAGAAGACCTCGCGTGCCGCTTCGGTCGCCCCCTTGAGCGCCATCGCGACCTGCGTCTTGTCGGCATTGCGCAGCAGCGTCTGGATCGCCTGCGGCGTGAGCAGCACCAGATCCTCGAAGGTGAACATCAGCGCACGGATGCGCTCGGCCGACTCCGGGCGCCGCGCGTCGAGGAGGCCGAGCAGCGAGCCCTCGGTCTCGCCGCTCAGCGAGTTGAAGATCTCGGCCAGCGTCTCGTGCGGGTCGCGCCGCTGCGTGCGCGCGAGGTTCGACATGAACTCGCTCCGCAGCGTCTGCTCGACATGGTGGATGAAGTCCTTCTGCACCACCTCGCTGCGCAGCATACGGTCGACGACGTCGAATGCATATTCGGGGCTGAACTCGCCCAGGACGCGGGCGGCGTGCTCGGGTTTCAACTTGAGCAGGATGACGGCCGAGGTCTGGGGCAGCTCCTTCTCGAGATAGGCGGCGAGCACCGCCTCGCTGACGTTGCCGAGCTTGTCCCACATCGTGCGCCCGTGCGGCCCACGAATATCTTCCATTATCTCACGTACCCGCTCCACCGGCAAAACCGACTCCAGCAATCGCTGGGTGGTTTCGTAGGAGCCGTGGAAGGAGGACATGCTCGAGACGTCGGTCGCGAACTGGACGAAGATGTGCTCGACGGCCGGTGCCGGCACCGCCCCCAGCTGCGCCATCGCGGCCGAGAGTTCCTTGATCTCGTCGTCGGCAAGTTCTTCCCAGATCGGATGGCCGTTTTCCCGGCCGAGCGCCAGCATCAGCACGGCGGCCTTCTGAAGGCCGGTCATCTTCTTGATCTCGGCTGGCTCGGCGACCGGAACGATCGAGTTCATGACTGTGCCTGGACGATCCGTATGTCGGTTAGGGTCGCAGTACATAACGGCACACTGACGACGTTCTTAAGCATGACGAGGGGCGGATAGCACATGAAGTGTTAATAATCATTGACTAACAATCGAAGCCTTGGAGGCGGATCATGAACAATTATGCGGCCATTGCAGGCGTGTTCGGCTACGGCTCGACGGCGCTGAGCGGAGCCCAGTTCCTGAACCGCAAGGCGCTGGCGGCCAAGGCGCAGTTCACCACACCAAGAGTCGAAGCGCCGTGGCTCACAGCGAAGACTTCCGATACAGCGCTGCTCTTGCGCGCCAACGAGATCGCTCGGTCCAAGAGCCTGATAGCGTCGACGATCGGCGGGAGCAGCACGAAACTCCCCTCGGATCCCGATCTCGCCTTGAGCTTCGCAACCTATGGAGCGCTGGACCGGCTGCTGACGCTGGCCAAGGCCGCAGCAGATGACAAGACGGGAACGTTGGCGCGCGAGAAGTTGGCCGACAGGTTCGGGAAGGGCTTGGACGAACTCAGCGACTATCTTGCCGCCACGCACGGCGAGAAGCTGAACGTCGGCTTCGACCGGCTGAAGTCGACGGCGGTAACGCTCAAGGCGCCGCTCGCGACCGCGGACTTCGCTGGCAAGGGCATTTCGGCCCAGCGTGCCGATGCGCTGACGATGCTGACCGGCACCGAGCAGATATCGGTCACGCTGTCCAAGGGGGGAAGGACGGACACCGTCAACGTCGACCTGTCCACCATCAACGGGACGATCACGCTCGACAAGCTTACCGACGCGATCAATGCGTCGATCAAATCGATCCCGCTTCTGGATAGCAATGGCAACCCGCAGCTGGACGGGAACGGCAACGCCATCCCTCGGTATCTGTCGAACTTCGCCGTCACGAAACAGAGCGATGGCAAATGGGGGCTGACGCTGAAGGGAGTCGAAACCGAGCGGGTGGCGCTGGCCGACCCGCTCGCAGCGCCGGCGCTCATCGTCACGTCCGGGCTCGGCACCACCGACGCGCCGACATCCGGACGCGTCGTACGCTTCGACTCGCCGGAGGCCGGGCTATCCGAGAAGCGGCTGGCGGAGCTGACCGCGGTCGATGCCGATGCGACCTCGATGGCGGCCAAGCTTGCCAAGGAGAAGGCTGACGCGGAATACGAGAAGAAGGTCGCCAACGCGCAGAAACTGGGGCTTCCCAAGCCGCCGCGGCCGGAAGACGTGGTAAAGACCGTACTCGCGCAGATGGCACCGAAGGCCACCGCCACCGATCAATATGGCAACATCTTCGTGGTGGGCACGACGTCGGGCGACCTCGGGCAGCAGCATAACGACGGAACCCCGGATCTCTTCCTGTCCAAGCTGGACAGCGAAGGGAACATTCTGTGGCAGCGGCTGATCGGTACGGACGGGGAGACGAGAGGCGCTGCGATCGCCGTGGATGCGAACGGCGACGTCGTAGTCGCCGGCACGACCGAAGGCTCGCTCGTCGCGACCGACCAGATCGCAGGGGCCGATTCCTTCGTCGCGAAATTCACCGCGGGCGGCGAAGACGTGTTCACGACGCAGATCGATGGTGCTGCGATCGACGAAGCGACGAGCCTCGCCATTGATGCCTCCGGCCGGATATTCCTCGGCGGCTCGGTCCGGGGCTCACTGCCGAATGGAACCGGAATCGGGGAGCAGGACGGCTATGTCGTCCAGCTCAATGCCACCGGCCAGATCACCGCGCGCCGGCAGATTGGCACCGCCGGCAGCGATCAACTCTCGGCCATGACGGTCGCAAGCGACGGCTCGTTGCTCGCCGTCACATATGAGGACGGCGTTTCGATGCTCCGCCGGCTGGACGCCACGACACTCGCCGATCTCGGCGGTGCTGTCAGCCTGGGTGCGGCGAAGGTCACGGCGATCGCCGTCGATAAGGATAGCGGACGCATCGCCGTCGGCGGCACCACCTTGAGCGACATCGAGGGTGCGACGGCGCTAAACGCCCGATCGCTGGGCAGCGATGGGTTCGTCGCGATGATGGATGCCGACCTCGGCAACGCCAGCGTCCGCTATTTTGGCACCGACGCCACGGACAGTGTCGACAGCTTGGCGTTCATGGGCGGCAAGCTATACGCGGGCGGCCGTACCGGCGCGGTACTCGGCGACAGCAAGGTCGGCCGGGTGGACGGGTTCGTCGCGCGTCTGGATATGGCAGGCGGCCTCGAGGAACTGCGGCAGTTCGGCCAGTCCGGCACCACGCAAGAGGCGGTGCATGTCGCGGCCTCGACGGCGGGTTCGTCCGTGCTCGGCAAACTCGGCCTGCGCGGGGGCGATCTCAGCCGACAGGTGCCGACCAAGCTCATAGGTCAGACGAGCCTGCGCGAAGGTGATCATTTCTTCCTGAAGATCGATGGCGAGCGCAAGATCAGGATCGACATCAAGGCCGGCGAGACCTTCGACGAGCTGGCCCGACGCATCAGGATCGCAACCGGCAACCGGATGAAGGCGACCACCACGAGTAGCGGTGGACAGATTTCCCTGAGCCTCGGCGTCCGCTCCAATAAGAATGTCGATCTCATCGCCGGAGCCGATGGACAGGATGCGCTGTCGAAGCTCGGCCTAGAGCCGACTCGACTGTACATTCCCAAAGCCAGCAAGGGTGGCAACATCATCCAGCCCGGCGGCACTTATGGGCTGGAACTCGATAAGAGCCTCGCGATCGACGATAAAAAGTCGGCCCAATATGTCGTCAAGAAGCTTGAGGCGGCCGTGCGGACCATCCAGAGCGCCTATCGGTCGCTCTACTGGGACGACACCAAGGCCCAGATAGCGTCAGGCTTGCCGGCGAATGCCGCATCGGACCCGCGGCTGACCGCGCAGATGCAGGCTTACCGGATAGCGTTGGCGCGACTGGGCGGCTGAACATCGAAGGTTGAGGAGCAAGCGACGTGAGCGGTGGTCTGAAGCTGATCGACGCGCTGGCGATGCGCATGAGAGACCTGCAGGAACGTCAGGTCGTCATCGCGCAGAACATCGCCAACGCCGATACGCCGGGCTACCGTACGCGCGAGGTGAAATCGCCTGATTTCCAGGCGCTGGTCGGCGAGAGCGACCGTTCGATCGCCAAGCCTACGGTGCGGCTGTCCTCGACCTTGCGGAACCTGAGCGGCAAGTCCGCCGCCACGATGACCTCGGTGTCGTCGCAGGAAGAGAAGCCGAACGGCAACAACGTCAACCTTGAGGACCAGGTGCTCGCCATGGGCCAGGTCCAGGCCGACTATCAGGCGGCGACAAGCCTCTATCGCAAAAGCATGGGATTACTGAAGATCGCGCTCGGCCGCTGACGGAGTAAGGGTGCGCTGCTGCCCACAGCGCTCCTGGTCAAACCGCGCGATCGATGGCTATTGCCGCTGGCCGGTGGCTTTCCGTCGGCCGCCCATCGTCGGAATAGCCGCGCATTGTCGCCGAACGTTGCGCCCGGGCCGTGCTGAGCACTGTCGCGATCAGATCCTCGGTGACGCCGAGCTTCGCGCGGAGCAGCCGGTCATTCTCGGCAACGGCCGCCTGCAGGGCGGAAAGCCGTTCCTGCAGCGCCGTGCTGTCACCGGCTGTCGGCGCTGTCGCTTGCCCTGAGGCGCGCGCCCGGAAGGCGCCCATGGCGCCGATCAACTGATCGCTGAGTCGTATCTTCGACTCGATAAGTTCGGGGAAGGCGCTCGCAGCTTCCCCAGCGCCGACACGGCGATTCTCTTCCTCGATGAGCGCGAGGGCCGCGTCCGAGAGTTTCAGCAGATCGGCAATGTCGGTCATCGTCCCTCGCCCCGCTCCTTGAGCATCGCATCCATCACCGAAGCGCTCAGCCCGACGCCGCGGCCGGCCGCCACTTGGGCACCGATCTTCTCAGCGAGAATGCCTCTGAACATCTCCTCGCCTGATCCGCCGGGCGCGTCCTCGCCCAGCGTTTCCAGCATGGCCTTCATGAGCTGGCCGACCAGCACGCCCTCGAATTCGCGGGCCGCGTTTTCGATCTGCTTGCCGTCCTTGCCTCTGGCTGAAGGCGGTGAGGGCGGGATCGCCGGCAGCTCCGGGTTGAGAGAAGTCATCAGTTCACCTCGATTTCGGCCTGCAACGCACCGGCCGACTTCAGCGCCTGAAGGATGGTGATGAGGTCGCGCGGCGCGACGCCGAGCTTGTTCAGTCCGTCGACGAGGCTCTTGAGGTTCGCGCCGCCACCGATCATCGCCATCGAGCTCTTCGGTCCTTCCTCGACCGTGATCTGCGTGCGCGGGACCACAGTGGTCTCGCCGGCGCGTGCAAAGGGGCCCGGCTGGCTGACCTGGGGGGCTTCCGAAATGGCGATGGTCAACGCCCCGTGCGCGATGGCGACCGGGCTCACGCGGACCGAGCTTCCCATGACGACGGTGCCCGAGGCCTCGTCGATAACCACTCGCGCCGGCTGGTCCACCGTCACGTCGATGGGTTCGATCATGGCGATAAGGTCGACGAGTGACGAACCGGCAGGCACCGTTACCGACACGGTCGCCGGGTCGAGTGTAGTAGCGATCTGGCGGCCCATCGTTCGATTGATCGCGTCACGGATGGCGCGCGCGGTTGCGAAGTCCGGGTTGCGAAGCGCGAGCTTCGCCTCGTTCATGCCGTTGAAGGCAAAAGGTACCTCGCGTTCGACGATCGCGCCGCTTGCGATACGGGCGCCGGTGGTCGAACCGCGGTTGATGCTGGCGGCCGCACCCCGGGCGGAAAAGCCCGACACCGCCACCGGCCCCTGTGCGACGGCATATACCTCGCCGTCGAGGCCGGACAGCGGCGTGGCGAGCAGCGTACCCCCTTGAAGCGAGGTGGCGTCGCCCAGCGCCGCCACCGTCACGTCGATACGGCTGCCGCGGCGCGCGAAGGGCGGCAGGTTGGCGACGATCGAGACCGCGGCGACATTTTGCGTCTTCAGGTCGTAGTCGCGGATGTTGACGCCCATGCGCTCGAGCATCGCCTTGAGGCTCTGTTCGGTGAACGGCGAATTGCGCAGGCGATCACCGGTGCCGGCGAGGCCGACGACCAGGCCATAGCCGATCAGCTGATTGTCGCGGACGTTCTCGACGTTCACGATATCCTTGATGCGGCTGGCTTGCGCCGGCGCGGCGACCAGCGCTCCCCCGACCAGTGCGAACAGCAACGCCGTCGCAAGGCGGTGCGCCGATGAACCCCGCGGTCTGAGATTGTGGCTCATGGGCTAATGAACGGCCGGAATCCGCCGTTCATTATAGCGACCGCCATATTTTTAGGGCTGATCAAGATGCGCATCGACTCGCTGCGGCCCGTGGGATTCGCAACCGCCCGCTCGGCGAAAGAACGGGATGGTGCCGACTTCAAAGGTCTTGTGTCGGACTCGAAGCAGGCGCCCGCGCGTCTCAGCGCGCCGACATTGCTCGCGCCGTCGCTCACGCTGATTGGCGAGGAAGAGCTGCCGCAGCGCCGCCGCCGCCGCGAGGTGACTACAGGCCGCCGGCTGCTCGACGATCTCGACGCGGTGCGACGCGAGCTCGTCGCCGGCGGCATGCCGCTGACGAGGCTCCGTTGCCTTGCCGCCGAACTCACGAGTACCGCGGTGCCGCTCGATCCCGAGCTGTCGGCGATCTACGAGGAGATCGCCGTCCGCGTAGCGGTCGAGACCGCGAAGCTCGAAAGCTGGATTTCGGCCTAGGTCGCTCAGCCGATCTTCGTACGACGCAGCTTCAGGACAAAGCTGATCACCTCGGCCACCGCTACATAATGCTCGGCCGGAATGGCGCGGTCGAGATCGACCTGGGCGTAGAGTGCGCGCGCGAGCGGTACATTCTCGACAATGGGGACACCGGCCTCCCGGGCGACTTCGCGGATGCGCATCGCGACCGCATCGACACCTTTGGCAACGACCTTGGGCGCCGTGCCGGCCTCCTCATCGTAGGTCAAGGCTACCGAATAGTGGGTCGGGTTAGTGACCACGACGGTCGCGGCGGGGACCGCTTGGATCATGCGCTGCTGGGCGCGCTGAAGCTGGATCCGGCGGATACGAGCCTTGGTCTCGGGCGATCCGTCGCTGTCCTTATGCTCGTCCTTCACCTCCTGACGCGTCATCTTCATGCGCTGGGTGAAGGCATATCGTTGATAAAAATAGTCCGCCGCGGCCAAGGCGATGACGAGCAGCAGAACGGTTCCAAGAAGCTTGGTGATCAGCGCCACCGCGACGCCCAAGCTGTCGGCGGGCTCGGCGAGCATGGTGCGGTCGAGCATCGGCAGCGACGACAGCAGCACGACTGTCACGACCGTCAGGACGGCTGCGAACTTCGCCAGCGTCTTCAGGAACTCGACCGGCTGGAACATGCGCTTCAAGCCGGCGAAGGGCGACAGTCTCGACCACTGCGGTTGCACGCGCGCCCAGCTGATGATGAAACGCCCCTGAAGGCGAGCGCTCAGCAGTGCGGCGACGATCAGCACCGCGAAGATCGGGAAGACGGCGAGCAGCACCTCCCGGCACAACGTCCATAGATAGGGGGTCACGCCGCCGCCGATTTCCCAATCGCCGGCGCTGCCGAGCATATTGGCGAGGAGCGTTGCCAGCGATGCGGCCGTCGTGGCCCCGAGCACCGTAAGAGCGAAGAAGCTGCCGATATAGGCTGTCGCGTGGCGTACCTCGGGTGAGGAGGCCACCTGCCCCTTCTCGGCAGCCTTTGCCAGCTTCTTCGGGGTCGGAGATTCTGTTTTTTGCTCCTTGTCCGCATCAGACATGGCAGCTCACCCCATTGCCGCGCGAAGCGTGCCGCCGAACAGACGCGCCCAGAGCTCAAGTCCGCTTGCGAGGCAGATCAGCATCAGCGCAATTCCGACAAGCAGCATGAAGGGCTGCGCGATGAAAAAGACCTGGATGGTGGGGGCAAGCCGGGCAGCCAAGCCGAGCCCGACGTTAAGGACAAGCCCGAAGACGAGGAACGGGGCGGCGATCTGGAGCCCGACCGCGAAGCTCCACGTCACGGCCTTCACCGCCACTTCAGCGAGATCGCGGCCGGCGGTGGTCATCTCGGGGGTGATGAAACTGTAGGATTTGACCACGCCCACGATGAGCAGATGGTGGATGTTGAGGGCGAAAAGAAACAATAGCGCGCCTACTGACATCAGCCGCGTGACCGTTGAGGTCTGGCCGCCCATGGTGGGATCGAAGGCGGTGACCATGCTGAAGCCGGCCTGAATCGCGATGACGGCACCGGCGGTGGCGAGCGAGAGATAGAGGATGCGGACGAGGGCGCCGATCGCAAGACCGATCGCCACTTCGCGCACGAGGGCAAGTGCCAGAGCATCGCCTTCCAGGCCGGGCAGGAGGTGGCCGGCGACGATCGGTTGCAGCGTCAGCGAGATCAGCAGCGCCAGGATCAGCCGAATCCGCGGCGAGACGCTTTCATCTCCGAACGCCGGGACGAGCATGAGGATGGCACCGACGCGCGCGAAGACGAGAAACCACTCGGTCGCATCGAAAGCCGCCAGCTGCCCCACCCGTCAGTGACCCTCGATGATCCGCTGCGAGATATTATCCATGTAGGCTTGGAAGGCGCTGCCCATCATCGGCAGCGTAAGCAGGACCACGAGTCCGACGATCAGTACCTTGGGGACGAACGTCAGCGTCATTTCCTGGACGTGGGTCAGGGCCTGAAACAGCGAGATGCACAGGCCGACGACCAGCGATGCCAGGAGCGGTGGCGCGGCAACGACGAGCAGAAGCCACAGGGCCTCCTGCACTAGCTGATAGGCATCCGATCCGGTCACTGTAAGGCCTTGCTTGGGGCATCCGCGCCGTGCCGGCCCAGCCTGTGGGCCGGCGGTGCGTCAGATGGTCATCCGCATGATGTCCTGATAGGCGGCGACAACGCGGTCGCGCACGGCGACCAGGGTCTCTAGCTGCGTTTCGGCAGCCGATACCGACGTGACGACATCGACCAGCGTCGCCTTTCCGGCCACTGCCTTTATCGAGGCTGCTTCGGCCTGACGGGTCGCCTGCCCCGTGTTCGCGACCATGTCGTGAACGAGGCTGGCGAAGCTGACGGGAGCCGTTTCCGCATCGCCGCCGGATGTCTTGTCCACCGCCCGGCCGAGCGTTCGTTGATAGGCGCCAAGGCCTTGAAGGATATCGATGCTCATAAAGCGAAATCCTAACGGAGCAGATCGAGCGTCTTCGACGTCATGGTACGCGCGGCCTCGATGGCGCTGACGTTCGCTTCATAGGAACGCAAGGCGGCGTCCATGTCGGCTTTCTCGACCAGACCCGAGACGTTTGGCGTCAGGACATAGCCGCGCGCATCCGCGGCCGGATGGCCGGGCTTGTACTCGCGCCCAAAGGCCGAATTGTCGGTCGTGACGCGCGATACGGCGACGTCCATCGCGCCGCTGGCCCGGTCGACCTCGGCCTTGAACGAGACGATCCGGCGCCGATAGGGGGTGCCGCCCGGCGTCTCGGCAACCGAGTCCTGGTTCGCGATATTCTCCGCGATGACCCGCATGCGCATGGACTGGGCCCGAAGCCCGCTCGCCGATACGTTGATCGCTTCTTTAAGATCCAAGGCGCTTGTCCTCTTCTTGGTCGAGACAGGCTTGCGGCATCCCTGAAGCCGGCCACATGCATCAGTTAACTGCACAGTCGATCAAAACTTAAGCGAGCCGGCGGTACAGCGAACGGTCACTCAGGACGCTCACAAATCGCTAAAAGTCCCATGCCCTTGGTCGTGATCTAGGCCGATACCAACCAACGTCGGCCGCTCAAGGCGCCGATCGGGCAGGAAGCGACGTGCTTGATGGCAGCGGGTCAGCTCGGCAGCTGGAGGCAGGCTCTCGGCCTTCATCGTGGCCACCTTCTCGCAACTCTCGGCTATGCCGCTCTCGCAATGGCCTGCGCGGCAGCAGCCACGCAGCTGATCGGCCCAGTCGCAACCGCCACGGCGGCCATGGCCATCGCGGTTTTCACGCTCGTCGTGGTGCTTCAGGCCGTTATCACGATGCGGTTGCGCCCGGGCGCGCAGCCAACGGTGGCTTTAAAGGTCGATGACGAAGCAGTTGTCCATGCAGGTGAGCCGGCCGAAGCAATCGGAGCGGAGATACTATCCGCCATCGAGCAGGGCCGGGCCGAAGCACTCTTCGAGCGCATGACGGCGTCGGCAATTCCGGACTCTGCGCCGGCCGGCGAGCCAGTGCAGGAGGCCGGCACAGGTCGGTGGGTGCCGTTGTCGATGGCAGCGCGACTGACGGGGCAGCACCGGCAGGTTCTCTATCGCGCCGCCCGCGCCGGCAAGCTGCGTCGGCGGCGCACGCGCGAGGGTGGCTGGCTGGTCGATCTGGACGAAGCGCAGCGCTTCGAGGGCTATCCGGACGAACCAGCGGAGGCTGCCGAGGTCTCGACACGCCCATTTGAAACGGCGCGGGTGCAGCATCTCATCGCCGAGGCTGTCGCGGCTGGACGCGCCGGCTTGCAGCTGACGACGGTCGCTATGCTGCCATCCCGCAAACCAGGCGTGATCGACAGCCGGCTGGTGCTGACCGATGCGGCGGGACAGCCGATCGACACGCCCCTTTCGATCGGTGACGACGTGCAACTGCAACTCGATCTGATCGCCATTGCGTTCGCTGGCGCCACACTTCGCCAGCTGCCGCGCGGCGCCAACGGCCGACCCATGTTCGTGCGCGTTGCCGCGTCGTCCGTGGCGGATGCCGGGTTTCAGGCGGAGCTCGAGGCGGCCTTCGACGAGGATGCGGACCTGCTGGCCCGCCTCATTTTCATGCTGCCGCTGGAGACGCTGGCGGAGCTGAGGGCGGATGGCTCGCTGGATTGGCTGCGTGCTCGGGGCCTCCGTCTGGCGGCGGATGCACATAATATTCCGATGAAGGTCGTGCGCCGTACGCTCGCACGCGGCTCGCCGATATCGTTCATTCGGCTCTCCGCCGATACCCTGCTCGATGCACCGGACGATGTTGCCGCTATCGCTGGGCTTTCGATCGCTCCTGTGGCGGTTGGTGTGACGACCGAGAAGCAGGTCGTCGAGCTTCTCGATATCGGCATTGAGTTCGCCGAGGGTGCGCTCTTCCCGGCGCCGAAATGCGCGCCTGTCCGCCTGCCGACGCCGGCGCTCGCGGCCTGACCTCAAAGGAATTCTATGACCCTCCGAGATGTGCAAGTCGAAGTGAGCATCGTGGTCGGGACCGCGTCGCTACCGATCCGCCAGCTGCTGAAGCTGGGGCGGGGCGCTGTCATACCGCTCGACGCCAAGCCCGAGGATCTGGTGACGGTCTACGCCAATGCGGAACCCATCGCCGTCGGCAATATCGAAACAGCGGATGGCCACCTGAAGGTTCGCGTCGAACGTCGCTTGTCGCGCCGCACCGCTCGCATGGGGGCGGCCGCTTGAGCTTACTTTCCTATCTGCAGGCCTTGGCGCTGCTGGCGGCGCTGCTGGCGGCCCTCGTGGGCGCTGCGGCGTTCCTGCGGCGATCGAAGTCGCTGGACCGGCTGCGCGACTATCTGAAGCTACCCGGACAGT
>JAEZQR010000145.1 GCA_023413015.1 Pseudomonadota bacterium | reverse complement strand
CCGGGCCGCCGCGAAGTCGGCCACGGCAAGCTGGCATGGCGCGCGCTGCATCCGGTGCTGCCGACGAAGGAAGAGTTCCCCTACACGATCCGCCTGACCAGCGACATCACCGAGTCGAACGGCTCGTCGTCGATGGCGTCGGTGTGCGGCGGCTCGCTCGCGATGATGGATGCCGGCGTGCCGATCAAGCGGCCGGTCTCGGGCATCGCGATGGGCCTGATCCTCGAGGGCAAGGATTATGCGATCCTGTCCGACATCCTGGGTGACGAGGACCACCTCGGCGACATGGACTTCAAGGTTGCGGGCACGTCCGAAGGCATCACCACGATGCAGATGGACATCAAGATCGCCGGCATCACCAAGGAGATTTTCGAGGCCGCGCTGGCGCAGGCCAAGGAAGGCCGCGCGCACATCCTCGGCGAGATGGCGAAGGCGCTCGACAGCGCCCGGACCGAGCTCAGCGCTCACGCGCCGCGCATCGAGACGATGACGATCAACAAGGACAAGATCCGCGACGTCATCGGCACGGGCGGCAAGGTGATCCGCGAGATCGTCGCCACCACCGGCGCCAAGGTCGACATCGAGGACGACGGCACGATCAAGATTTCGTCGTCGGACCCGGCGCAGATCCAGGCTGCCAAGGACTGGATCACCGGCATCGTCGCCGAGGCCGAGGTCGGCAAGATCTACACCGGCAAGGTCGTGTCGATGGTTGACTTTGGCGCGTTTGTGAACTTCCTCGGCGCCAAGGACGGCCTCGTCCACATCTCCGAGATCAAGAACGAGCGCGTCGCCAAGGTGTCGGACGTCCTGACCGAAGGCCAGGAAGTGAAGGTCAAGGTGCTCGGCATCGACGACCGCGGGAAGGTGCGCCTGTCGATGCGCCTCGTCGATCAGGAGACCGGCGAGGAACTGCCCGACACCCGTCCGCCGCGCGAGGAGCGCGAGCCACGCGGCGATCGTGGCGACCGCGGTGATCGCGGCCCGCGCCGTGACGGCGACCGGGGTCCGCGCCGCGACGGCGACCGCAACAGAGGTCCGCGTGGTGATCGTGGCGGTGACCGCGATCGCGGCCCGCGGCGTGATCGCGAGGGCGGCGAGCGTCGCGAGCGCAGCGAGGGTGAAGGCAGCGAGCCGACCTTCGCACCGGCGTTCCTCACGGGCGGCGACGACGAGTAAGCCGCTCGGGCCCAGGCCTGACGAAAAGGGGGCGGAGCTTCGGATGAAGCCCCGCCCCTTCTTCTTGAAGCCCACCCGGCTTCAAGCCTCCCGCTTCCCCCGGGATGCGAGAGGAAAGGCGTGACCTAGCCTTGCGGCTTCAGCGGCACGGCCGCCTCGATGGTGGCCGCACGTTCGCTCTTCAGCTTGCGGATTTCGGCGGTGATGAAGTCGACGATCCCGGTCGAGCCGCGGCGTTCATAGTCGGCGCGAAGCGCCTCCCACTCACCGATCAGCCTGTCGATTTCCTCGACGCTACGCGCCGTCTCGGTCCTGGACATGGCTCATGACCTAGGCCCCACCCGCCGACGGGTCAACGCTTATGTAGGGTAGCCGACATAAGGCGCGTCATTCGGCACCCCAAGGCGCGGGCGGCATCGGCACTTCGCGGTCGAGGTCGAAGCGCACCCGAAATAGCCGGTCGGGCCGGCGCAGATCGTAGACGAAGGCCTGTCCGGGAACGACCTCGACCGCCCAGACATTCGCCACCGAGGTCGCGCGTGCCTCGCGGATAAACATCGCTTTCGAGAAATCGTCAGCTGGGAATTCCTGTCGCACCGCCGTGCCGGCATCGCGGGTGTCGCCGCCATATTGGGTCAGCCTGTCCTCGCTGCCGTCCGCATGGCGGTGGTCATGCTTCAGGCGCAGACCGGCGCCGGTGCGCGTGATGACCCAGGTGCGCGAACGATCCTCGCCGACGTGGAACGGGATGCGCAGCTCGCGGTCCGAGCATTGCCGCACGTGCATGACGAGCGGCTGGCCTGCGAACGCCGCATCGGCGGGATCGCTCGTCACCAGCTCGCCCGCGAACGCCTTGCCGCACAGCGCGGACAGGCTGGCGAAGAAACGGTCGGCAGCAGGCTGCGGCTGGGTGGTGGCACAACCGGCGAGCGCGGTCGCGGCGAATAGGATCATGAGGCGCATGGCGCCAGCTTAGAACAAGGAGGCCCGGCGCTTCAAACGGTTCACCGCCTCGTCGAGCGCCGACAGGAAGCGCGAGCGGTCGGCCTTGGCGAAGGGCGCCGGCCCGCCGCTCACCTCGCCCATCGCGCGCAGGTCGGCCATCAGCGCCCGCTGCGCCACCGCATTGCCGATCGAGGCGGCATCGAACGGCCGGCCGGAGGGCGCGATCACCGTCGCGCCCTGCTTGAGGCAGCGGTCGGCGAGCAGGATGTCGGTGGTGACGACGATGCTCGCGGCATCGGCGCGCTCGACGATCCAGTCGTCGGCGGCATCGAAGCCGGCCCCGACCACCACCAGCTCGATCAGCGGCTCGCCCGTCATGCGCAGGTAGCTGTTCGACACCAGCCGCACCGGCACCTGATAACGCCGCGCGACACGGTACACTTCCTCCTTCACCGGGCAGGCGTCGGCATCGACGAGGATCGTGATCGGCGGCTTCACGGTCGTTGCGGCTCCCAAATCGGCGGCGAAGCGCCTAGGTAGCACCCATGCCGCAATATGACGTCATCATTCTCGGCGCGGGCGCCGCCGGTCTCATGTGCGCGCTGACCGCCGGACAGCGCGGGCGGCGCGTACTGCTGCTCGACCATGCCGACCGGGTCGGCGCGAAGATCCTGATCTCGGGCGGCGGGCGCTGCAACTTCACCAACCTCGGTGCCGCGCCCGACCGTTTCCTGTCGACGAACCCGCATTTCGCCAAGTCGGCATTGGGCCGCTACACGCAGCATGACTTCATCGCCCTCGTCGAGAAGCACGGCATCCCTTATCACGAGAAGACGCTCGGCCAGCTGTTCTGCGACCATTCAGCCCGCAATATCGTGCGGATGTTGCTCGACGAATGCGCGGCGGGCGGCGTCGACATCCGGCTGCGTCACCGCATCGCCGGCGTCCACCGCGCGGACGAATTCCGCGTCGAGACCGACCACGGCGACTTCACCGCGCCGCGCCTCGTGCT
>JAEZQR010000137.1 GCA_023413015.1 Pseudomonadota bacterium | reverse complement strand
GGCGAGCATGTGCACGGCGAATATGTCTGGCGCGAGCTCGATCAGATCGGCGAGCCGATCGACATGGTCGACGTCTTCCGCCGCTCCGAGGATGTGGGCCCCATCATCGAGGATGCGATCCGCGTTGGTGCGAAATCGGTGTGGATGCAGATCGGGGTGGTGAACGAGGCCGCTGCCGCTCAGGCCGAGGCCGCGGGTCTCAAGGTGGTGATGGATCGCTGCCCGAAGATCGAGCTTGCCCGACTCGGGGTGCCGCGCGTCGCCTGATCGCGCTCAGGGCCTCAATGCCGAGGCTGACACGCCGCAAAACTTCGGCATGAACCGTGGGAACTGCCGCGACCACGCCTTTCAGCTTTGGCACCGGCTGGTTGAAGCGCAACGCCGCGCCTTCGCGGTCAGTGATCATGCCACCTGCTTCCTTGAGGATCAGCGCCGCGGCCGCGATATCCCACTCGCCCATCGGGCGCCCCTCAAAGAAGGCGTCGGCTTCGTCGCTCGCGATCTTGGCGATCCGCAATGCCAGCCCGTTCGGCTTCTCGACAGCTTGTGAGGGCCATTGCTCGGGCCAATAGCTCGCTCTTATCGTGCTGAGATCGGCCGGAATCCGACATTCTTCGACCGAGTTGCACTTGCTCACCCTGACCGCCGCACCGTTCAAGGTTGCGCCCTTGCCGGCCTCGGCGACGAACAGCTGCTTGCGGGCCGGAGCGGCGAGCGCAGCGAGCACCGGCTGCCCGTCCTCGACGAGGGCAATCGACACCGCCCAGCCGCTGCGCCCCCGCAGGAAGTCGCGCGTACCGTCGATCGGATCGACGACCCAGACGCGCCGACGGCTTAGCCGTTCGGCATCATCAGCGGTCTCTTCCGATAGCCAGCCATAGTCGGGTCGCGCCTCGAGTAGCCGCTCTTGGAGCAGTCGGTCGAGCGCGATGTCGGCCTCGGATACCGGGTTATTGAAGCTCTTGTCCCAGCTGCGAACCAGCCGCCCCGAATAGTCGAGCGCGACCGCGCCGGCGGCACGAGCCGCTTCGATCAGAAGGGCCCGGTCGTCAGGCACCCGCCACCGTCATGCCGTCGACCCGCAGCGTCGGTACGTTGATCGCTCGACGGAAGTGCAGATCGTCGGCAGGAGTCATGTGCAGGAACATGTCCTTGACGTTGCCGGCGATCGTGACCTCGGCCACCGCCGGTCCAAGCTCACCGTTCTCGATCAGGAAGCCCGCTGCCCCGCGGCTGTAGTCGCCGGTGATCGGATTGAGGCCCTGTCCGATCAGCTCGGTGACGTAGAAACCGCGCTTGATACCGCCGATCAGCTCGGCGCGTGACACTTGGCCGGGTTCCATATGGAGATTGGTCGGTCCGGCGCCCGGCGGACCGGCGATGCCGCGTGTCGCGTGACCAGTCGGCGCGAGCTTCAGCTGGTGCGCCGAAGCGCTGTCGAGCAGCCAGGTGGTCAGCAAACCGCCATCGACAATCGTCGTACGGTGCGTTGGCAGCCCCTCGCCGTCGAACGGACGCGAGCGCAGCCCGCGCGGCCGGTGGGGATCATCGACGATGTTGATGCCGTCGGCAAAGACTTGCTGCCCAAGCCGGTCGAGCAGGAAGCTGGTGCCGCGCGCCACCGCGCTCCCGGTGATAGCGCCGATCAGATGACCGATGAGGCTGGCGCCCACCCGTGGATCGAACACCACCGGCAGTTGCCCCGTGCCCAGCTTCTGCGGATTGAGCCGCGCGACCGCACGTTCGCCCGCCCGGCGTCCGAGCTCGTCTGGAGCATCAAGATCGGCGAGGTGGCGGGCCGCATGATGCGCGTAGTCGCGCTGCATGCTCGCCCCCTCGCCGGCGATGACGCTGGCCATGAGGCCATGCGATGAGGTCGCATAGCCGCCGGTGAAGCCGCCGGAGGTTGCCAGCGCGATCACCGCGCGCCCGGCGCTTGCCGATGCGCCTTCCGAATTGGAGACCCCTGATACGCTTCGCGCGGCATCTTCCGCTGCGAGCGCGCTCGCCTGCAAGGCTTCTGCTGAGGCTTCGGTTTCATCGAGCAGGTCGAGGTCGCGGGCACCGCCGCGCAGCAGCAGATCCTCGGGCGCAAGCCCGGCATAGGGATCTTCGGGGGCCTCGCGTGCCATCGCCATGGCACGTTCGACGGCGGTCTCGAGCGCGCGCGGCGACAGGTCGGAGGAAGACACGCTTGCCGAGCGCGTACCGGAGAACAACCGCAGTCCGATCTCCTCGCCCTCGGAGCGCCCGATGTCCTCCAGCTTGCCGAGGCGAATCTGCACACTCGTCGAGGCATCGCCGATGTACAGCGCGTCAGCGGCGTCGGCGCCGATGCGCTTGGCGTGATCGATGGCGTGGGTGAGGCGCGCGAGCGCGGCGTCGATCGAGAGCATTGCCGGCAGTTAGGTCACGGTTGCCGCGCATGCAAGGTGACCGGGGACTCCAGGCTTCGGTTGGCCGAAGTCGGAACCGATGAGGGGATCGTCCCGCCCTGCCCCGCCCGTTCTTGATGAGCCTCCCGGTCGCCGGAACTCGTAGCTTATGCTTATGCCGGACGCTAATTGCCTTGCCTCAAACTGCGATGAAGCACACCAAAAACACGAGGAAGCCCAGCATCGCGTTCGATCGGAACAGTTTGAGGGCGCGGACGGAGTCATGCGCCTCGACGGTGGCCGCCTGCCACGCAAGATGCGCCGCCGGGAGCAACAGGAGCGCGAGAGCCAGCGGCTTGCTGTCCATGAGCAGCATCGCACCGCCAAGACAGGCGATCGACAGGCCGTAGAAAATGCCGACGCCGCGCCGGACATTGGCGCCCAGTCGACGGGCGCTCGACTTGATGCCGGCGAGCGCGTCGTCTTCGATATCCTGCAACGCGTAGATCGTGTCGTAGCCGAGCGTCCAGAATATGCCGGCGGCGTAGAGCAGCAGCGCCGCCGCGCTGATCTCGTTCGTCACGGCCGCCCAGGCAACGAGAGCCCCCCAGTTGAAGGTGAGACCGAGCCAAGCTTGCGGCCACCATGTGATCCGCTTCATGTACGGATAGGCGGCGACGAGTGCGAGGCTGGCGAGCGCTACGCCTTGAGCCAAGGGGCGCAGCTGGATCAGCACCACCAACCCAACGAGGCAGAGCGCGAACAGCCAATTCCAGGCCGCACGCACCGAGACCCGGCCGCTGGCGAGCGGCCTGTCGCGGGTGCGTGCCACCTGCGCATCCAGCTCGCGATCGACGATGTCGTTGTAGACGCACCCCGCGCCCCGCATCGCGGCGCTGCCCAGTCCGAACAGGAGGAGGAGATAGGCATCGCGCGGCAGGCCGCCTGCCAGCGCTACGCCCCAGGCGCAGGGCCAGTAGAGCAGCCAGGTTCCGATCGGGCGATCGAACCGGGCGAGGCGGGCATAGGGGCGCCAAGTGGCCGGTAGCCACTCGACCCAGCTCCGCTTCACGGCGTCCGGCGTCGCGTGGTCGGTCGGTTCCCCCTTGGTCGTGCGCATGCTAGGCGCAAGCCATGACCGATGAACCTGTGTCAAGCGGGCCGAGACTATTCGTGGACGAGACGCTTGCGGAAGCGATGCCGCTGACGCTGCCTGCCGCCCAGAGCCACTACCTCGCGGGCGTCATGCGCCTGAAGGCGGGCGACACGCTTCGCCTGTTCGACGACCGCTCGGGTGAATGGGCGGCATGTGTCACCGACGTGGGGCGAAAGTCGGTCCGTGTGACGATCGAGCGACATCTCGCGCCGCGCGAGACGATGCCTGACCTCTGGCTCTGTGCGGCGCCGATCAAGCGCGGCCGGATCGACTGGGTGGCCGAGAAGGCGTGCGAACTCGGCGTGGCAAGACTGCTGCCGGTGCTTACACGGCGCACCGTCGTCGACAAGCTCAACCTCGAACGCCTGCGGGCGCATATGATTGAGGCGGCCGAGCAGTGCGGTCGCACCGCATTGCCGGAACTCGACCAGCCAATTGCGCTGACGAAGCTGCTCGACGACTGGCCGGACGACCGGCAACTTATCTTCTGCGATGAGGAAGGGGGCGTACCCATGCCGGGTGCCCTTAAGCCGGGGCCGGCCGCGATTCTCATCGGGCCCGAGGGAGGCTTCGATCCGGCCGAGCGTCAGCGCATTCGGGAAATGCCGCAGGCCGTCGGCGTTTCGCTCGGTCCCCGTGTGCTGCGGGCCGATACCGCCGCCGTCGCCGCGGTATCCCTATGGCAGGCCGTCACCGGGGATTGGCGCTGAGCCTCACTTGAATCTGCTGGCGCGGATTGTCGCACACGGTTATTGGCGCCGACGATGAGCACGCGGACGACTTCTCAAGGTGACAACCAGCCGATCGAGTCGCGAGCCGACCTGATCTCGGTGTTCGAGAAAGGCTGCAAACCGAAAGCCGACTGGCGCATCGGCACCGAGCACGAGAAGTTCGTCTATCGTACGGCCGATCATCAGGCGCCATCCTACGACGAGTCCGGCGGCATCCGCGACCTTCTCATGGCGATGACCGAATTCGGGTGGCAGCCGGTCGAGGAGAATGGGCAGGTCATCGCGTTGGCGGGAGGTGACGGCAACGTCAGCCTCGAGCCCGCCGGCCAGTTCGAGCTGTCGGGCGCGCCGCTGGAGAGCCTGCACGATACCTGCGCCGAGGCGGGGCGCCACCTCAACCAAGTGAAGGCCGTCGGCGAGCGGTTGGGGCTGGGCTTCCTCGGTCTCGGCATGTGGCCGGACAAGACGCGTGCCGAACTGCCGGTCATGCCGAAGGGGCGCTATGCGATCATGATGCGGCACATGCCGCGCGTCGGTTCGCTCGGCCTCGACATGATGCTGCGCACCTGCACCATTCAGGTCAATCTCGACTATTCATCCGAAGCGGACATGGTGCAGAAATTCCGCGTCGGCCTCGCGCTTCAGCCGCTTGCCACCGCGCTATTTGCCAACTCGCCGTTCACCGATGGCAAGCCGAACGGCTATCTTTCCTATCGCAGCCACATCTGGACCGACACCGATCCGCATCGCACCGGCATGCTGCCGTTCGTGTTCGACGACGGTTTCGGCTTCGAGGCCTATGCGGACTACATGCTCGGCGTGCCAATGTATTTCGCCGTGCGCGAGGGGGCCTATGTCGATGCGGCTGGTCTGTCGTTCCGTGACTTCCTCGCGGGCAAGTTGTCCGTCCTGCCGGGGGACCGGCCGTCGATCGGCGACTGGAAGGATCACCTTTCCACCGCTTTCCCGGAAGTGCGGCTGAAATCCTTCCTCGAGATGCGCGGCGCCGATGGCGGACCGTGGAACCGCATCTGTGCGCTGCCGGCGTTGTGGGTGGGGCTGCTCTATGACCAGAGCGCGCTCGATGCTGCATGGGATCTCGCCAAGGGGTGGAGTATCGCAGATCATGATCGACTGCGGCACGAAGTCCCCAAGCTCGGGCTGAGGGCCGCGAGCCCCAACGGCGGCACGCTGCGCGATCTGGCACATGAGGTGTTGCGCATCGCGGATGCGGGGCTGGCGGCGCGGGGGCGCCTCAATGCGTCGGGAGATAGCGAACAGGGCTTCCTGAATCCGCTGCACGAGATCGTGGACAGCGGCATGACGCCAGCCGAGCGGCTACTCCAATTTTATCGCGGCACATGGAATGGAGACATTTCAA
>JAEZQR010000132.1 GCA_023413015.1 Pseudomonadota bacterium | reverse complement strand
AAGGGGGAAAAGCCGAACGCACGCCCGCCTCCTTTCAGCTCCGCTCAGGGCCGGCCCGATAAAAGGAAACCGGCTGCTCACGCGCAGCCGGAGTCAACTATTCTCCCGTTCGCCTCGTGAGGGGCGCCCAATTCGTTCGATGGTTTTTTTGACACAAGTTCGACGGTCCCAACCATTAATATAACGGAATTTCAGCATTCTACGGCGGGGTGGCGCGCGGGGAGCAGAATAGTTGCGCTCAATTGACCTGAAGGATCGGCGATATGCCCGATGATTTGCGGCGTGCTTCGATTGGGCTACGCCCGAAGGGTCAGAGCCTGGCAACTCATCTTCTCAGCTACGGCATAGAAAAAGCCCGCCCGGTTTCCCGGGCGGGCCTGAAGATTGACGTCGACGCGGCGCTTAGTGAGCGAGTGCTGCGAGCAGCAGCAGCGCCACGATGTTGGTGATCTTGATCATCGGGTTCACGGCCGGGCCGGCGGTGTCCTTATAGGGATCGCCCACCGTGTCGCCCGTCACCGCGGCCTTGTGAGCGTCCGAGCCCTTGCCGCCGTGATAGCCGTCCTCGATGAACTTCTTGGCGTTGTCCCACGCGCCGCCGCCCGAGGTCATCGAGATGGCGACGAACAGGCCCGAGACGATGACGCCGAGAAGGAGTGCGCCCAAGGCCGCGAAGCCCTGCGCCTGACCCGCGATCGCCGTGATCACGAAGTAGACGACGATCGGCGCCAGCACCGGAAGCAGGCTGGGAACGATCATCTCCTTGATCGCGGCGCGGGTCACGAGGTCCACGGTCGACGCGTAGTTCGGCCGGCTGGTGCCCTCCATGATGCCCGGGTTGTTGCGGAACTGCGTCCGCACGTCCTCGACGACGTTGCCGGCGGCGCGGCCGACGGCGGTCATGCCCATCGCACCGAACAGATACGGGAGCAGCGCGCCCAGCAGCAGGCCGACCACGATGTACGGGTTCGACAGCGAGAAATCGACCGGTACGGTACCGAAGAAGGTGCGCAGGTCGGTCGTGTAGGCACCGAACAGCACCAGCGCGGCAAGACCCGCCGAGCCGATCGCATAGCCCTTGGTGACGGCCTTGGTGGTGTTGCCCACCGCGTCGAGCGCGTCGGTGCGGTCGCGCACCTCGCCCTCGAGGCCCGACATCTCGGCGATACCGCCGGCATTGTCGGTGACCGGGCCGTAGGCGTCGAGCGCCACCACCATGCCGGCGAGCGCCAGCATCGAGGTCGCGGCGAACGCGATGCCGATGAGGCCGGCGAGCTGGTACGAGCCGATGATGCCGGCGCAAATCACCAGCGTCGGCAGCGCGGTCGCCTCGAGGCTGACGGCCAGACCCTGGATGATGTTGGTCGCGTGACCCGTGACCGACGCCTGCGCGATCGACTTCACCGGGCGGTACTTGGTGCCGGTGTAATATTCGGTGATCCACACGATCAGGCCGGTGACGGCCAGACCGATCAGCATGCACCAGAACAGGTCCATGCCGGTGAAGCCGCCGGCGACCGCCTGCGCGGCGACCTGCGGCTCGACCTCGGTGCCGGCCGCGGTGGCCGCGCTGCCGATCGGGGCGTTCATGTCGCCCAGCAGGCGCCAGGTGACATAGTAGAGCGCCGGCACCGACAGCACCGCCGTCGTCCAGAAGCCCTTGTAGAGCGCGCCCATGATGTTGCTCGACGAGCCGAGGCGCACGAAGAAGGTGCCGATGATCGAGGTGAGGATGCACACGCCGCCGATGAGCAGCGGCAGCACCATCAGCGAGTCGAGCAGAGCGCCGGCGCCGCTGCCGATGAGCAGCGCGACCAAGACCATGGTGGCGCCGACGGTGACGACATAGGTCTCGAACAGGTCGGCGGCCATGCCGGCGCAGTCGCCGACGTTGTCGCCGACGTTGTCGGCGATCACCGCCGGGTTGCGGGGATCATCCTCCGGAATGCCCGCTTCGACCTTGCCGACGAGGTCGGCGCCGACGTCGGCGGCCTTGGTGAAGATGCCGCCGCCCAGACGCGCGAAGATCGAGATGAGCGAGGCACCGAAAGCGAGCGCCACCAGCGCGTCGATCACATCGCGCGAGGCCGGCGCGTAGCCTGCCATGCGCGTCAGGTAGAAGTAGAACACCGAGATCGCGAGCAGCGCGAGGCCGGCGACCAGCATGCCGGTCACCGCGCCGGCGCGGAACGCCATGGTGAGGCCGTTCTGCAGCCCGTGGCGGGCGGCTTCCGCGGTCCGGACGTTGGCCTTGACCGAGATGTTCATCCCGATGAAGCCGGTGACGCCCGACAGCAGCGCGCCGAGCACGAAGCCGACCGCCGGATAGACGCCGAGAAAGAGGAAGACGAGCACGGCGACGACGACGCCGACGAGCGCGATCGTCGTGTACTGCCGGCCGAGATAAGCCTTGGCACCTTCCTGGATGGCGCCGGCGATTTCCTGCATTCGCGCGTTGCCGGCGGAAGCGCCGAGCACCACGCGTGACGTGACGATCCCATATAGGACGGCAGCTAAGCCGCACAGGATCGCGATCAACACGATATCCATGATTACCCTATCCCCTGATGTGGCGCCGCGACGCTCATGACGCCGCAGTCGAGTTATGGTTGGGTAAGTTGTTGCAAATGGCCGGGGCGGTGGCAACCCGGCACAGGAAACAGCTCAGGCGCCGTGCTCGTAGCCGAGGCGGGCCGGCTCGACGGGCCCGCCGTCGAGGCCGGTCACGGCCAGCCCTGCGCCTTCGCTCACGGAACCGACGCGCGTGATGCGCAGGCGGCAGGCCTCGGCGATTTCGGCCACGGCGGCGCGCGCGGCGGGCGGCGCGGCGAACAGCAGCTCGTAGTCGTCACCCGCCGTCGCCCGTTCGACATAGGCGGCATCGGTGCGTGGCGTGCGCGCCGCGGCCGCTTCGGACAGCGGCAGGTCGTGCAGGCCAATCACGGCCTGCACTCCGCTCGCGAGCGCCAGCCGCTGCGCGTCGATCAGCAGCCCGTCGGAGATGTCCATCGCCGCCGTGGCGATGCCGACGAGCGCCTGTCCCGCCACCAGCCGCGGCTCGGGCCGGCGATAGCGGTTGAGCAGATATTTGTCGGGCTCGGCGTCGCCGCGCGCAATGGCGAGCCCGAGGCCCGCATCGCCGATCGTGCCGGTGACGTAGAGATCATCGCCCGGCCGGGCGCCGGTGCGCGACAGGACGCGGCCGCTTTCCACCTGGCCGATCGCGGTCAGCCCCAGCACTGCGCGGTCGAGGCCGCTCGCCGTGTCGCCGCCGAGGAGCGCGACGTCCCAGCGCTCCAGCGCACGGCCTAGGCCCTCGATGAAGGTGCGGAGCCAGGCATCGTCCTCGGCCGCGCTCAGCCCCAGCCCCATCAGCACGCCGACGGGACGCGCGCCCATCGCCGCGAGGTCCGAAAGATTGACCGCCAGCAGCTTCCACGCGACGTCGGAGGCTGGGTCGGCCGGCAGATAGTGGACGCCACAGGCGACCACGTCATGCGTGTAGACCAGATCGCGCCCCAGCGGCGGCGCGAGCACGGCGGCGTCGTCGGCGAGTGCGCGGGCGGCGGGGTGGCTGGCCAGCGGCTTCAGCAGCGTTTCGATGAACGCGCGCTCGCGCACCGGTCGGGAGCGCCCTAGCCCCGCACCCGCTTCGCGACGGCGTCGAGCAGGCCGTTGACGAACTTAGCTTCGCGCTGTTCGTAGAAGGCGTGCGCCACGTCGACATATTCGTTGATGACCGCGCCGGTCGGAATGTCAGGGCGCGCGATCAGCTCGTAGGCGCCAGCGCGCACGATCTGGCGCATCGGGCGGTCGAGGCGGTCGAGCGTCCAGCCTTCGGCCAGATGCTCGGCGATCAGCGTATCGATCTCCACCTGACGCGCATCGACGCCGCGCACGACGTCGTTGAAGAAATCGGTGTCGGCCTCGCGGAACTGCAGGCCCTCGATCTCGGCGCCGAGGCGGTGGCGGTGGAACTCGGTCAGCAACAACGGCACCGGCGCGCCCGACATCTCACGCTGATAGAGCGCCTGCACCGCAGCGAGGCGGGCGGCGGAGCGAGCATTACCGGTACGCGGTT
>JAEZQR010000024.1 GCA_023413015.1 Pseudomonadota bacterium | reverse complement strand
CACGCCATCGAGCCCCGCCTCATCCGAGGTTTGAACACCCGCTGCGCTGTCGAAAGATGCGAGAGCCAGAGACCCGCCCCCGCGTCGGTCCGGCCTAGATGGGGAAGCTTGCGCCCTTTGGCAAGAGGCCAAATCACCCAACCCAGAACCGTCGCCGCTGCCCCGAACCAGCCCGCCCAGCCCCTCGATGAATGATCGGAGAAACTGAACCGCAACCCGCCCGGCGCCACAGCGAGCGGCCATATGAGCGAACAGATGAAGGAGAGCAAGAGGGCAAATTACATTTTTGCGACCGAGGAGATGAAGCGTCAGAGACGGGCCGGTTAGGCCCCTGCCCTCGCCTTAGAAAGGGATAGCTTCGATGAACTTTGCCAGACGCCCCGCTTCTCGATCCGTCAAATCTGCCGGGAGCCGGATCGACACCTGCAGGGCGCTCCGCAGTTGGAATCGGTGCTCGATGAGGCTCACGTCCGATCCCTCTTCTGGGACCTTCTCAGTCATAACTGGTTGAGGCAGCACGCCGCTCGGTTTGTCGCCGGCACTTGCTTCCATCGCATCTCGCTTGAGCAACGGTCCCAGCTTTACAACCTGCAATGACGCTTTCTCAGCGGGGGCTGGTTGATGAGGCACCGATGGAGAGCGGAAGTAGAAGCGCGTGGGATGTCCGTGTCGCCCTAGCTTCAGATAGCCCTCTCCGCTTGCCTGCAGTCTGCGAAACCTATCCAGCACCGCTGCCCGATCGAGGCCCGAGATGGCCTGCGCTTCATCTATGCTGACCGGCACGCCATGACGGCCGGAAGATATTGCCTCCAGGAACTCGGCTAGATTCCCATTGGATCGCATGTAGCGCCTTCGCTTAGCCCTCAGCTAAGCCACTCTAGCTTAGATGGTGAAGCGGGGTCCATTCCTAGGTGGTTGGCGATTCTCTGTAAGCGCAGGGGATGAGCTGCGCAGCGAAGATAGGTAAAACAACGAAGGGCCGCCTCGTATCTGACGAAGCAGCCCTTCCATTGTCGTCGCGCGCAAGGCGCTTAAGCGACCAGACCCCCGCGAGCGGAGATCCAGGTCGGAAACGCCTGCTGCGGCTTGAGACAATGAGACACTGGATCACCTCCTTTCGAATGTTGCCAACTATTCTCGATATGGGGCTTATTCGCGCCTCTGGAAGGGGACGGACGTGCAACGATCAGAACTGCAATGAGCGAGGCGATCGTCAGGGCCGTACATGTCGGTCGCGTCGCGCCACTCGGCCCCGACAAGGTGCCGAGTGGTTTCTTCAAGCAATCTGTCATGGGGCATGTCGCCGTCGACCTGCTCGGGCTTGCTGGTGACGAACAGGCCGACAGGAAGGTCCATGGCGGACCCGACAAAGCAGTCTACGCTTACCCCATTGAAGGCTACCCAGCCTGGATCGATGAATTTCCGACGCGCCGTCGCACGCTGGTACCCGGCGGCATGGGCGAGAACTTGTGTACTGCGGGCCTCACCGAGGATGCCGTCCATATCGGAGACGTGATGAGGGTGGGCGAAGCCGTGTTTCAGGTAACGCAGCCACGGCAGCCCTGCTTCAAGCTGGGCCTCTATCACCGCGAGCCGAAAATGGTGCGCCGGATGATCGAGACCGCCCGCTGCGGCTGGTATCTGCGCGTGCTCGAACCCGGTGCCGTTGCCGCCGGCGATCGCATCACCATCATCGAGCGGCAGGAAAAGGGATGGACGATCCGGCGCTTCGCCGCACTCATTGCCCTGAAGACGATCGATGCCGAGACGTTAGCGGAGATCGTTGCGATGCCGGGCCTTGCGGACAGCTGGCGACTGCGCGCGCTGCGTTTGCTCTCCGAGTTACGGGAAACGCCTTAGCAACCACACAACAGTTTGGGAATGGTGGGCCCGGCAGGACTCGAACCCGCAACCTAGCCGTTATGAGCGGCCAGCTCTAACCATTGAGCTACAGGCCCACGCGCACCGAGTTAACGCGCCGCCTCCGCCGCGGCAAGCACCTCCTCGACGCTGGCTGGCGCGACGCCGGCCTTGGCAAGGAAGTTCAGCACGCCGTCGAACCAGGCATAGAAGCGCTTCAGATCCGCAGCATCACGCACATAGGGCGTATGGCCCGGCTCGACCGAAGGGGAGTGGAAGGAGATGCTGAACAGGCGCGTCCCGTCATCGAGAAGCAGCCGGAGCGCAGTGAGCGCCTCATCCAGCGGTATGCCTTCTGGCGTCAGAGCGACGCGATTGAGCAGACGCGCGCGTGCGAGAAGACCGCGCAGCGCCTGAAAGCGTCCGCCGAGGCGAAAGAGCGGCTCTCCTACCTTGCGCAGGCCGCCCACGAAGGTCGTCGTGAGCGGCACCTCGAGGATGCGGTGTTCGGGACCGGTCCAGTAAGGTGCCGAGCGCGCATATTCGAAGCTGGGGCCGCCCTCGTCCTCATAGTCGAACAGGGGACGCACCGATGCATCGATGCGATAGCCGAGCTCGTCGAGCAAAGCCTCGGTGTTGGGACCGATGCCGTAGCGGCCGGCGCGGTAGATGATCGGCTGGACATCGAGATTATCTACAATCGCCTGTGTTAGCCGCGACAGCTTCGCGAGCTCGGTGCACCGCGGCAGGTTGCCGGGGAACGAGTGAAGCGTATCGACCGGCTCGTCGAACGGCGGATTGACCCATGGATGCAGCTGCGCACCGACGGTCGCTTCGCCGGCATCGACCGCCGATTTGAGAACCTCGACGCTCTCCGGCGTTGTCGCCACCGGATAGTCCACGAGATAGGCCGGCTTGAGGCCAAAGCTTCGTAGGCGGACATGAGCTTCAGGAAGCGCCTTGACCGCATGCACCGAGGTCGCATCGCGTCGGCGCGGCTGCGTCCAGTCGAACTCCTCCTCGGTATCGACGGTCACGATGACCCGACGGCCGAAGCTTTCGGGCAGGTCGAGATAGAGCGAGGGTGATGGGGCAAGCACAGCCAAAGCGTTATGATAACTGTTGCGCAAAGAAAAGGCCGGACGCGGACGCCCGGCCCAAGTCACATAGGGAGGACCGCCCATGAGGCGGGAGGGGCCCCCGGCGATACAAGAGGGAGGGAGGAGCGCCGGGGGCCTCGTTCGGAGCCGCGGGGAGGAGTGCGGCTTCACGACCGTTCGCTGCGTTGCAGCAACGAAACCCATATGGAGCAGCGCCAGGCTACTGAGCAGTACCCATCATTGGCCGGCTGCTATGCAGCAGCTGCATGGGCAAAGACAGAAGCATCGATAAGCTCGGGCGTCATGCGCTTGACGATGAAATCGCGCAGCACGGCGACCCGTACCGACTGCTTCAGCTCGGGCGGATAGACGAAGAAGGTACGGAACACCGGCCCGCGCGCGCCCGGCAGGATTGGCCGGACCTTGCCCGAGAAGTGGATCAGATAGCTCGGCAAGGCTGCAATCCCGATGCCAGCCTCCACCGCCTGCAACAGTCCGAAGATGTTGTTGACGGTCAGCACCGGCACCCGGGGCGGCCCGCTATGGCCCACGTCGAGAATCCAGTTGACGCTGCGGATCGGATTCGGCGCCAGCGAGCCATAGGCCACGATACGGTGGTGATCGAGCTCCTCGGCTGTTCTGGGCTCGCCGTGCTTGGCCAGATAGTCCGGCGAAGCGCACAGCCAATAACGTACCGGCGCCAGCGCACGCTGAATATGGTCCGACTGATGCGGCTCGTGGAAACGGATCGCGACATCGGCCTCACGCTTGGACAGATCGAGGTCGTCGTCGGAGAGCATCAGATCGACGTTGATGTCAGGATAAAGCTCGAGGAAATCCTTGAGATGGCGCGCAAGCCAGGTTGAGCCGAAGCTGACGGTCGTCGTCAGGCGGATCTCGCCGGTCGGGCGTTCGCGAGAAAATTCGATGCCCTGCTGCGTACGCTCGATCCGGTCATACATCTCACGCGTAGCATCATGCAGTTGCTCGCCCTCATGCGTCGTGGCGAGCCCGCGCGCATGACGATGGAACAGCTTGGCGCCGAGCGCCGCCTCGAGCGCCTGGATCTGTCGCGACAGCGCCGGCTGGCTCATGTGCAGCCGCCGGGCAGCCTCAGTGAAGCTGCCGGCTTCCGCTACGCAGTGAAATAGCCGCAGCTTCTCCCAATCGAGCTGCATCCCCCTCCCCTTATTCCGCGGCCTCGCTGCGGACCGCCGCATCCACGTCGTGCGCAGCGTCAACCGCGATCTCGGTGGCGGCATGATGCGCCAGAAACCGCTCGGCTTCCAGAGCCGCCATGCAACCCATCCCAGCCGCGGTAACGGCCTGACGGAAGGTCTTGTCCTTGACGTCGCCAGCGGCGAACACGCCCGGCACACTCGTGGCGGTCGAGTCAGGCGCTGTTATGATGTAGCCGTCCTCGTCCATCGTCAGCTGCCCCTTGAACAGGGCGGTGGCCGGATCGTGCCCGATCGCGATGAACAGGCCGTCGATCGCAAGTTCCCTGAACTCACCGGATTGCATGTCGCGCAAGCGAACGCCAGTGACGCCCAGCGGCGCCTCCGTGCCGAGCACCTCCTCGACGGTCGCATTCCACACCGGCTCGATCTTCGGGTTGGCGAACAGGCGCGATTGGTTGACCTTGTCGGCGCGCAGTTCGTCGCGGCGATGGATCAGATAGACCTTGTTGGCGAAGTTGGTGAGGAACAGCGCTTCTTCGACCGCTGTGTTGCCGCCACCGACTACCGCGACCGTCTTGCCGCGATAGAAGAAACCGTCACAGGTTGCGCAGGCCGACACGCCGAAGCCGCGGAACTTCTCCTCGGACGGAATCCATAGCCAGCGCGCCTGCGCGCCGGTCGCGATCACCAGCGTATCGCCATGATATTCGACGCCCGAGTCGCCGATGGCGACGAATGGACGGCGCGACAGATCTACCGACTGGATGTAGTCGCCGACGATCTCGACACCGACATGCTCGGCCTGGGCGGCCATCTTTGCCATGAGGTCCGGCCCCATGATCGAGACTTCGCCCGGCCAGTTCTCCACGTCGGTCGTGACGGTCAGCTGCCCGCCGGGCTGGATGCCCTGCACCAGGATCGGCTTCAGAGCTGCGCGGGCGGCGTAAACGGCCGCGGTATAGCCGGCCGGCCCCGAACCGATGATGAGAACACGGCTATGCTTGATTTCGCCCATATGAAACGACCTTGCTGAAAGCGACGGATTCGTTCCGTATCTAGGCGCTCCATTCGCCATTTGCGACGGCTTGTTCATCGGCGGCCATCGGCATGGTCACTACGAACCGCTGCGCCTCGACCTCGAACCGGCCACCGATCGTGACGGCAAGCTGGCGCACCAGCCGAAGTCCGAACCCAAGTCCCAGCAGGGGCGCTGCCCCGCGTCGGTGCCCCTGAACGGCCAATCTCGTATCGAAGAGCTGCTGCTCGGACAGCCCCGCCAGCGCATCCGGCATGGTGAGATAGAAACATAGACCGTTTCCGGTCTGCTGCCCCCCGAGCAGCAGCGTCTCGCCGGCAACGCATAGTTCCAGCAATTCGGAAAGCAGACGGCCGAGAGCCCGCTCCAGTGAGCGCTGGTCGGCAAGCACCAGCGACAGGCCCGACGGGCAGCTGACGGCAATCCCGGCACCTTTCGCAGCCGCTGCGGATTGGTAGCGGGACATCACCCTGTCGAGGAGCATGGCTGCGCCGAATCGCTCCTGGCTGATGGCCCAGATACCTTGATCAAGCCTTGCGGCGTCGATGAGATCGTCGAGCGCATCAAGGAGGCGTGTTGCATTCTCAATGATCGTACCCGCGTGGCGGCGATGCTCTTCCGGCGCCGGCCCCAAGGTCTCTGCCTGTATCATCTGGGCAAAGCCCATGATGGCATTGAGCGGAGAGCGCACCTCGTGCGCCACGTCAGCCAGCGAATCGCCCGACGAACCGGCGCCGAGGAGAGAGGACGCGGACGGCGCCTTTAGTGCCACCCCACGATATCCGAGGAAACGGCCGCAGTCGAAGAACGGAACGCCGGACAGGCGCCAGCTCGTACCTGCGAGACCGACGGGTACCTGATGAAATGGCATCCGGCACCGGAAAGCATTCCAGACGATCTCGGAGTCGTCGAGTTCGAAGAGCGTCCGCCGCCCCAATTCCGCGGGCGCCGCGCCTTGCAGCTGCTCCAGTCGCCCGCGCGAGTCGCTCTCCCAACGCCACTCGCCGGCGAATGTCGCAAGCTCCGGCGCCTCGTTCCGGAACACCGGATATGAATGAGACCGCGACTCTCGTCCTGGCTCGTGCGCGTTTCCTGCGGGAGCCGCCGCATCCACCGCCTGCGATTCGGGAGGCTGCACTTCGACAGGAGGTCGGCTTACGGCCCCCACCTCCTGTGAGCTGCCGAGGGCTGATATCAGCAGCGGGTCCGGCCATCGCTTGTAGGCGAGCGCGAGTGCCGCGCGCTGCTCGGCAGGGGGCACCTCGGGCTGCAGGCGGCGCAGCGTCGCCAGGGCGCTGGATCGCAGCTCGGTATCGCGGCTGCCCCTGCTCTGAACCAGCAGCTCCACGATGCGGCGATACGCCAGCGTGCGCGAGGCGGCACCCCACGCATCGGCGTAGATCAGCGCGGATCGAAGCTGCTCTTCCTGCTCCACGCCTGTCCCCTAGCACCTCTTCGAGGGACAGGGGTTAACGGCGACGGATAGAGTGCATCAGAACATTGCGTGCGCCAGCAACATTATTAAAGTCGGCGCATTCAACAGGCAGGTATCCTTGCACAATGCTCCAAAACCAGCAGCTCCAACTCGATACGGTGGATCGGACCATCCTCCATAACCTTCAGGAGGAAGGACGCATCACCAACGTCGAACTGGCAACCCGCGCCGGATTGACCGCCCCGCCCTGCCTGCGTCGTGTGCGCGCACTCGAGGAAGCGGGCGTCATCCGCGGCTATCATGCCGACCTGAACCCGGAGGCGCTTGGCTACAGCATCACCGTATTCGCGATGGTCTCGCTGAAGAGTCAGGCGGAGGCCGACCTGCGCGCCTTCGAGGAACATATCGCACAGCTCCCGCCGGTCCGCGAATGCCACATGCTCAACGGCGAGATCGACTTCATCCTCAAGATCGTCGCGCATGACCTTCAGGAATTTCAACGCTTTCTCACTACGCAACTGACGACAGCGCCGAACGTCGAGCACGTCAAGACGTCGCTCACCATCCGTACGTCGAAGAGCCTGCCGGGCGTCCCCGTCGAAATCTGATGCGAAAAAGGCGCCCCCTGCATCGGGGGCGCCTTTTCGTGACGCAACACTGCTTTGTCCTGCCCTCGCCCGGCATGCGGACGAGGAAGCCAGGCACCATTGGTGCCGGGCTTTTCGCTTCCGGTTAGAAGCCGATGACCGCCGTCGCAATGAAGGTACGCGGCGAGCCGATCTGAACGAACGGAGCCTGGTCCGCAGCCAAGTTCCCATCGAAGCCGCCGACGTAGAGCTTGTCGAAGACGTTTGTGACGTTGAACTGCAGATAGGTCTGGTCGTTGAAGCCCAACGGCTCGAGCGAGACACGGGCATCGAGGTCGACCAGCGTGTAAGCCGGCGCCTTGGCGCCCCACACCTGCTTGCCGCCAACCGTGACCGGCAAGTTCTGGTCATTGACGTAGCGCGGACCGGTGCGCTTGGCCTGCGCGCCGAATTCAACCGGGCCCAGGATCGCCTGGACGCGGCTACCCAGCGTGTAGACCGGAGCACCCGACTCACGCTTGCCTGCCGTACGTGCAAAAATCGGTACGGCGGCCGAGGTCACACCGGTCTGCACGTCGTCCTTAATCTCCGACTTCAGGTACGAGCCGAAGACATAGGCCACGAGTTCGGGGATCGGGCGGTAGGAGACGCTACCGTCGACGCCGTACTTATCGACACGGCCAAGGTTACGATAGACGTTCCGCTCCGTCTCCGGATCGAAGGACGAGGCCAGCCGGTTGTCATAGATCGTGTACCAGCCGGTCAGCTGGGCTTGCACCTTGTTCGACCGGTAACGAACGCCGAGGTCGAAGTTGTTGGTGGTTTCCGGATCAGGACGCGCCGACGGTGTGTTCGCCGCGAAGAAGAAGGCGTTGTACAGGTTGTCCGTGCCCGGCACCTGCAGCCCCTTCGAATAGTTAGCGAACGCGCTGAACTGCGACGTGAAGTCGTAGACGACGCCGGCGTTCGGCAGGATCGCGTCATACTTGAACACGCGGTTCTGCGGCCCCTGCACCGTCGGGTTAAGCTGCCGATAGGCCGCCTCCGCCGTAGTGTTGCCGGCGAAGCAGTCGACGAAGCCGTTGGCATTGGTGGTGAAGCAGTAGTTCGTCAGGTCGCGCTTGAAGAACGGCGCACG
>JAEZQR010000311.1 GCA_023413015.1 Pseudomonadota bacterium | reverse complement strand
CGATCGGCTTGGGTTGAGCTTCTCCTTGCGGAACCTTGCGCAGCGGCGGTCCGTTCGTCCGGCGCACGCGAAGGGGATGTCCCTATGGCTGGCCGGAAAGTCGTCGTAGTTACGGGAGCTTCTGCGGGCATCGGTCGTGCGACGGTGCGCGAGTTCGCGCGGGCCGGCGCCGATATCGCCTTGCTGGCTCGAGGGCGGGAGGGGCTGGAGGCGACCGCGCACGAGGTCGAGGCGATGGGGGGGCGGGCACTCGCGGTTCCAACGGATGTCGCCGACGCCGAAGCCATCGAGCGCGCCGCCTCGCGGATCGAGGCTGAGCTGGGCCCCATCGACATTTGGATCAACAATGCCTTCGCTGGCATCTTCTCGCCGTTCATGGACATGACGGCCGAGGAGTATCGGCGCGTCACCGAGGTGACCTATTTCGGGCAGGTCAACGGAACGCGCGCTGCCCTGAAGCGCATGCGGCCACGCGATCGCGGCGCGATCGTGCTCGTCGGCTCGGCGCTCGCTTATCGCGGCATCCCGCTGCAATCCGCCTATTGCGGCGCCAAGCATGCGATCCAGGGCTTCCTCGACTCCGTGCGTTCCGAGCTGCTGCACGATGGCAGCCGCATCAGCCTCACCATGGTGCAGCTGCCCGGGGTCAACACGCCGCAGTTCGACTGGGTGCGCGCCCATGTTCCGGGCACGCCGCGCCCGACCGGGGCTATCTATCAGCCGGAGGTCGCCGCGCGGGCCATCCGCTTTGCCGCCCATGTGCGGCGCAAGGAGGTGATCGTCGGTCTGCCGGCCTATCAGGCGATCTGGGCGGACAAGATCGCGTCGCCATTGCTCGACCGCTACCTCGGCGCCACCGGCTACGACAGCCAGCAGGATCCGCAGCCGATCAGCCCCGACCGAAAGGACAATCTGTTCGAGCCGGTGCCCGGCGACCATGGCGCGCACGGCCGGTTCGATGCGCAGGCGCATGACGCGCGCCCGCTCCTCTGGGCGACACGGCACCGCGTGGCGCTCGGGCTTGGCGCGCTGGCGCTGGCCGCGGCCGGCGCACTCGTCGGCAACGGCTCGCGCGGACAGCGGCCTGCGCTGCGATAAGCGGCTATTCCGCCGCGTGCCGGGAGTCCGTGGCCGGCGACCAGTCCTGTTCGCTGGTCGAGCCCCCGCCCGGCACGCCGACCTTGATGACGCTCCGGGGCACCGCCGCCGCATCGGTGACGCCGGTGAGCGCCATCGCGATATCGAGCTCGTCGCGCAGGATATCGAGCGCCTTGGCAACGCCGGCCTGCCCGAAGGCGCCCAAGCCGTAGAGATAGGCGCGGCCGATGAAGCAGGCGCGGGCACCTAGCCCCAGGAATTTCAGGACATCGAGGCCCGAGCGCACGCCGCTGTCAACGAAGACCTCGGTCCTATCGCCGACGGCTGCGACGATTTCCGGCAGTATGGCGGCGGTCGAGGAGGCGCTGTCGAGCTGGCGTCCACCGTGGTTGGACACGAGCACGGCGTCCGCGCCGGCATCGACTGCCATGCGGGCATCTTCGGGGTCGAGGATGCCCTTGACGATCAGCTTGCCCGGCCAGAGCGAGCGCACCCATTCGAGGGTCTTCACGTCGAACGAGGAATCGAGCTGACTTTTGACGAGCTGCGCCATCTCCTTGACGTTGCCAGAAGCAACCCGGTCGGCATAGTTACCGAAGCTCCAGCGCTTCGAGCGCAGCATCGCGAATGCCCAGTGCGGGTGGGAGACGATGCTCCAGACGTTGGCGGGCGTGAGCTTCGGCGGGACACCCAGGCCGTTGTGGACATCCCGGTAGCGCGTGCCCTCGACATGAAGATCCATTGTCAGGACGAGGACCGGACAGCCGGCCGCCTTGGCGCGTTCGAGCAGCTCCTTCGAGAAGCCGCGATCCTTCTCGAGATAGAGCTGGAACCAGAAGGGCTTCGCGACCGCCCCGGCGACATCCTCGATCGACAGCAGCGCATTGGTTGACAGCGTGAAGGGGATGCCGAAATCATGCGCAGCGCGGCAGGACAGAATCTCGCCGTTCGCCCAGACGGCGCCGCACATGCCGGTCGGCCCGATCGCGACGGGAATCGTCACCGCCTCGCCGAGCATCGTCGTCCCGAGCTTACGGCGCGACACATCGAACATCACCCGCTCGCGAAGCTCGATCGCGTCGAGGTCGCGGCGGTTCCGGCGCAGCGTCAGCTCCGCGAACGAGCCGTTCTCGACATATTCCATGAACGGGAACGGGACGCGCCGGTGGGCGCGGGCGCGCAGGTCCGCGATGCTGGCGATGCCGCCGGGCACCTTCCTCATAATTCACCTCGCGCCGCGAGCGCCTCGATGCCGGCGGCGGTCCGGCACGCCAGCGCCTGGATGGTGAGCGACGGGTTGACCCCGCCGCTCGTCGGGAACAGCGAGCCGTCGCAGATCCACAAATTGGGAATGTCCCAGCTCCGGCCGTCGCCATCCACCACGGAGGTTTTCGGATCGCTTCCCATGCGGCAGCCGCCGAGCAGGTGGCTGGTGTCGTGGCTCGTCCACAGGTTGCGCCCGCCCGCGGTTTCGAGCAGGTCTGCCTGATAGCATTTGGCGTGCTCAATCAGCCGGCGGTCGTTGTCGGAATAGCCGAAGATCACCCGCGGGATGCGCAGGCCATGCTGGTCGACGTCGTCCGCCAGCTCGACGCGGTTCGCCGCCTGCGGCTCGGTCTCGCCGACCGGCACGAGCCCGGCCATGTGATTATACTTCAGCATCTCCGCCCGGAGTGCCGGCCCCCACAGCCCGCGCGCGCCGGCGACGATCTGCGCCCAGGCGCGCGGGAGCGGCCCCTGGCTCATGAAAGCATAGTGGCCGGGGAAATCCTTCCCGGCGCTCGTGTAGTTCCAGTGCTCGGTGACCGCCATGTTGGGCGGCCCCTTGTACCAGCGGATCTCCTCCTCGAACGTCGCCCAGACCCCGGGGCCGCTGTGAGTCATTAGATGCGTGCCCACGAGCCCGCTGCTGTTCGCCAGCCCGTTCGGGAACGACGGGCAGGCGGAATTGAGTAGCAGTCGCGGCGTCTCGATCGCATAGCCGGCGACGACGATGTGCCGCGCCGCCTGGAACCGCCACTGGCCCTCGCGACGGTAGTGCAGCCCGGTCGCGCGGCCCTCCGCCCCAAGCTCGATCCGGCCGACCATCGCCATGTCGCGTATCTCGGCGCCGGCCTTGAGCGCGCGGGGCATCCAGGCGACGAGGACGCTCTGCTTGGCGTTGGTGGAGCATCCGAAATTGCAAAAGCCGCGATAGACGCAAGGCGGCGACCGGCCGCGCGGCGCCGAGACGGTGGCGAGCGGTACCGGTGCCCAGTCGATGCCCAGGCGCTCGGCTCCGCGCGCGAGCACGAGGCCGGCGGCGTTGACCGGGTGCGAGCGGTAGGGGTAGCGCCGGCGCTTCGGACCCCATGGGTAGCGCACCGGACCGGAGACCTTCAGCGCCTGCTCGACCTCGTCGTAATAGGGCGCCAAATCCTCGTAGCCGATCGGCCAGTCGACGCCGTAGCCGAGCCGGCTCCGCGTCCGGAACCAGTCGGGTCGCCACCGAAGCGAGATCATGCTGAAATGCACGGTCGAGCCGCCGACGCCGCGCCCGGAATTGTTGCCGCCGAGCGCGATCGGGTCCGCGCCGCCGGTGATGCGGTCGTCACGCCAGTAGAGCTTCTGCTGCTCGGCCTCATCCGAGGCGAAATCCTCGAGCGGGCGCCAGAACGGGCCGGCGTCGAAGGCGACCACCGTGAACCCGCGCTCGGCGAGGCGGGCGGCGAGCGTGCCGCCGCCGGCGCCGGTGCCCACGATCGCGAAGTCGACCGCCTCGTCCTCGCGGAAGCAGCGCATCCGCACCCGGCCGCCGCGACGGAACACGTCCGGCGCCTGCCCCCCGATCGCCCGAGGCGCCTCAGCGGTCATGCGCCTCCCACGGGTCCTGCTCGTCGAAGCCGAGGCGGACGTAGCCGCGCGGCGAGGCCGGGCCGCCGAAGCCGATCTCGCTCCACGCGGCCGGATGCGAATAATAGATGGCGGCAACCGTGCGCAGCAGCATGCCGAAGAAATGCGCAGGTGGCAGTTGCTGCCACTGCGGCGACCGCACCTCGCCGCGCTGGATTCGGGCGAGCAGCGCATCCTGTGCGTCGGCGTCCATTGCCGCGAAGCCGCCCGCGGCGGCGATCCGCGCCTCGTCCTCGATCGCGGCGAGCCCCATACGCCACGTCTCGCGCAGCCCCGGCCAACCGTCGCGGCGGTAGCCGTCGCCCACGCCCTCGACGAGCATCGCGTCGATCCAGGGGGTGATCGGGATCGGCTCGGCTCGGTCGGGCTGCGGCATCAGCCGAGCCGCGAGGGCTTCGAGCAGCTCCCATTCCGCCGGCGCGAGGAAGCGCCGCGCGGGCACCGTCGCCAGCCGCTGCCTCAGCACCGCGCGGGTGGTGTCGTCGAACGATGGGCTGCGCCATTTCGCCAGCACGTCATAGCCCGGATAGCGTTCAGCCACGGCGCGCCTCGATCAGCCGGAGCGTCGAAAGGCCGGCAAGCGCCAGCGCAGTGAAGGCGGGGGGCGCCGGGATCGGCGGCCCGTCGAGCAGATTCTGGCTCCAGTTGCGCCAGCCGCCCATGTGCCGCCCGACACCGTAGACGTGGAAGCCCGCGCCGCCCACGCCGAGCAGCGCGGTCAGCACCAGCAGGGCGCGCGCCGGGCCCGCCCGGTCGGACAGCGCCGCGGCCGTAAGCGCAATCGCGGCGAGCGGCGGCACGGTGACAGGGGCCCACATCACGGGATTGTGGAAGGCGCCGCGGAAGTGCAGCAGCGCCGCCTCGCCGACCGTACCCATGATGCCGGACGCGACAAGGCCAGCCAGCACCCGCTCGGCGGGCTGCTCGACCAGCGTGCCGTTCGGCGCCCGCTCGACCCATCCGGCAGCAAACCCAAGCAGGCCGGCGAGCGCAAGCGCGGCCGGGGCGCCCACCGGCGCGCCGTAGAACAGGTTGAGCCAGCCGACCCCGCCGATTCGGCGCGTGACATTATAGAGGTGGAACCCGACGCCGGCCGTCCCGGTGGCCACGGCGGCGGCATGCGCCAGCTCGCGCCCGGGCCAGATATCGCCGGTGTCGGCGGCCACGACGAGTGCCGACACGCCGAGCGGCGCGAACATGCCGGGGTTTTCGAAGGCGCCGCGATAATGCTCGACGAGGCTGTCGGCGAGCACCGATCCGGCGAGCAGCGCCGCCGATCGGCGGATTCCGTGCGCGCACGCCCGGCCGGCGGTATCCGCGGCCGTCGCCCCGTCCCGCGGCCGACGGAGGACGGCGCTCCCGACTGCCGCTGCCGTCGCCGCCAGCACCGCTGCGCCCAACCACCGCGCTGGCCACGGGCTGGCCGGCGCATGGACGGGCAGCAGCGCGTTCATGGCTATTCCTTGCCGGGGAGTACCGAGCTTAAAACTTGGCGCGCCGTTTCCCTGATGGCGTGCCCGGCTCCGGGGTCGCCCTTCGCCATCGACAGCATGAAGTTCCGCGCCTGCTCGAGCGTCATGTGCGGCGGCAGCGGCGGCACCTCCGGGTCGGTCTTGACCTCCAGGACGACGGGGCGGTCGCTCGATAGCGCCTCGTCCCAGGCGGCGCCGAGGTCGTCGGGATCGTCGACGTAGATCCCCTTCAGGCCGATCAGCGCGGCGAACCGCGCATAGGGCACGTTCGGCAGGCGCTGCGTCGTCTCGAACTTGGGGAAGCCCTCCATCACCCGCTGTTCCCAGGTGACCTGGTTCAGGTCCTCGTTGTTGAACACGCAGCAGATCCAGCGCGGGTCCGGCCAGTCACGCCAGTATTTCTGGACGGTGATGAGCTCGGCCATGTTGTTCATCTGCATGGCGCCGTCGCCGACGAGCGCCACCACCGGGCGGCGCGGATGCGCGAACTTGGCGGCGATCGCATAAGGGACGGCGGCGCCCATCGAGGCGAGCCCGCCCGAAAGCGAGCCCAGCTGCCCGCGCTTCACCCGCCAGTCGCGGGCATACCAGTTGGCGCAGGAGCCGGAATCGCTCGTGACGATGGCATCGGACGGCAGGCGCGGCGACAGCTCGTGGACGACCCGTTGCGGGTTGACCGGGCTCGCCTTGGCCATGGCGCGGTCGGTCATCAGCTTCCACCAGTCGTCGACGCCCCGTTCGATGGTGTTGCGCCATGACCGGTCGGTTTTGCGGACGAGCAGCGGGATGAGCTCGCGCAGCGTCTCGGCGGCGTCGCCGTGCAGGTTGACCTCGGTCGGATAGCGCAGGCCCAGGCTGGCTGCGGCGACGTCGATCTGTACCGCGCGCGCCTGGCCATCCTTCGGCAGGAACTCGGCCCAGGGGAAGCTGGTGCCGATCATCAGCAGCGTGTCGCAGTCGTCCATCATGTCGGAGCTCGGCTTCGTGCCGAGCAGGCCGATGGTGCCGGTCACGAAGGGCAGGTCGTCGGGCAGCACCGTCTTGCCGAGCAGCGCCTTGGCGACGCCGGCGCCGAGCAGCTCGGCGACCTCGACCACCTCGTCGGCGGCACCGGCGGCACCGGCGCCGATCAGGACCGCGACCTTCGAGCCGGCGTTGAGCACGTCGGCGGCGCGCTGCAGGTCGGCATCATAGGGGACGAGGCGCGGGCGCGAATAGCCGATGCCCGAGCGGGTGTAGCCGTGCGAACGCGCCGGCGCCTCGTAGCGCTCGCCCTGCACGTCGTGCGGCAGGACGATCGCCGTCACGGTGTTGCCGGCGATCGCGATGCGGCAGGCGCGGTCAAGAAGATGGCGCACCTGCGCCGGCGCTTCGGCCTCCTGCACGTAGCTCGCGACATCGGCGAACAGCCGGTCGAGGTTCAGCTCCTGCTGATAGGCCGCGCCGCGTGCCGTGCGCGGCGCCTGTCCCGCGATCGCGAGCACCGGCATATGGTCGAGCTTGGCGTCGTAGAGGCCGGTCACGAGGTGGGCGGCTCCGGGCCCGCCGGTTGCCAGGCACACGCCCAGCTCGCCGCTGAACTTCGCGTAGGCGGACGCCATGAACGCCGCCATCTCCTCATGGCGCACCTGGACGAAGGTGATGTCGCCGTCGCGTTTCTCCAGCGCGCCGAGCACACCGTTGATGCCGTCGCCGGGGTAACCGAAGATCAGGCGGATGCCCCATTCATGGAGCCGTTCGACGAAGAAGTCGGAGACGCTGGTCGCCATGTGACTCGCCTTCCCTTGCCGGTTGCCGGTTTGGCGGTGTCGGGTCTGGGAAACCGTTCGCGCCGCCCGGCGGTTCCGGCCGCCGTGGCGAGCGGGTGTGCGGCTGTCCGTCACGGCGGTAGCGTCGCGGTGGCGGTGCCTGGTCGATGTCCATCTGAACCCATCGCTGCACCGATGGGTATCCGATGCCGAGCAGGAATCCCCACAGCAGATGCCCGGCCAGCAGGACCGTTGCGGCTGCGCCTGTGGCGATCGGCCGGCCGAGCAGCCATTGGCAGGCGGTGATCGGGCCTGCGGCCCAAGTGCCTAGACCCCAGCCGAGCCCGAACAGCCAGCCGCCCCTGGGATCGTTTGCGGCCCGGCGGAACACAGCCCCATAGGCGGTGCCCGCGACGATGAGACCCGCGACGCTCGCCAGGACGAGTATCGCCGGCGGCCATCCGAGCGCACGGGAAGGGGGCAGCGCCGCGCCGGACCACCAGACGAGCGCTGCCGCCGGAAGCGAGGCGAGGCCACCGGCGATGGTGCCGGCGAGGAGGGGGCGGTGCAGCGGCCCCGGGTTGAGGCCATGAATCGTCCAGAAGCTCATGACGACTGTACCCTGTCGCCGCGCGCGTTACCCGCTCGCTGCCAAGGGAAGGTGGTCCGTAGGTCCGGCTCGTACATCGCGATCAGATCCCGATACGCCAGCCCGACCGGGCGCAGCTCGCGGCTCAGGTCGAACAGCCCGACGGGGAAGACGTTCCCGCGCGGGGCGGCGAGCGCGATGTCCCAGTCGGTCTGGTCGGTCAGCGAGTACCAAGTGAAGCCGACCACGGGGACGCCAGCCTGGCGGATATGATCGACATTGTGCCACTGCCGCCAGAGCCACTGCGGGCCCAGGTTGGAGTTCCCGCAATTGGTCTCGGTGTGCATCATCAGGCGCCGGTAGCGCCGGTAATATTGGCTGGTGATGACGTACCAGCCGAACAGCTCGCCGAGCGATTCCGCATGGCCCTTCTCGTCGATGACCCGTTCGTTCCAGTCGTAATAATCGACGCCCAGGATGGTACGCTCGGGCACCGTCTGCCTCATGAACCAGGCATATTCCTCCTCGGCCAAGCCGTGATCGAGAAGATAGGTCCGCACGTCGTTGCCGACATGCCGGCCGTAGAGCAGGTCGAGCGGGATGAAGCGCCGCTCGTTCTCGAAGTCGGCGGTGCGCCGGACGTCCGGATCGGGGCAGCAGGGCTGATAGAACTCGCTGCTCTCGTTGTTGACGAATACCGCGTCGGGCCGGACCTTCCGGATCGCCTGCGTGATGAGCACCGCGGCCTTCGCCAGATGATGCACGGCACGCACGAACGAGCGCTCGTCGCGGCACTGCTCGTTCCACAATCCCTCGAGCGCGCTCAGCCGGGCACAGACGTACATCTCGTTCACCGGCGTGTAGAGCTGGATCCAAGGATAACGTTCCGCGAAAGCCTCGGCATAGGCGGCGAGCGCTTCGGGCACCTGCGGGTTCTGGAAATTCTCGAGCCAGTCGGGCACGCCGAAATGGCAGAGGTCGATGATCGGCACGATGCCGAGCCGCTGCATCGCCTCGCTTACACCGTCCATGAACGACCAGTCGAACCGGCCCGGACCCCGGTAGATTTCGTGGAGCGGCGGCCCGTAGCGCAGGTAACGCAGGCCGAGCGCGCGGACCAGCTCGAGATCCTCGCGCCAGCGGCGGTAGTGGCCGCACGTCGCCATCTGGTCGACGCGCCAGCGCCCGCCCTCGATCGTTGGATAGCTGCATTCGATGCCGGTCGCGAACATGAAGCGCGCGGGCTCGTCGCACGGAGGTGGGGACGGGCCGCGCGTGGTCCGGAAGTCGGCTCGCTCCTTGGCAGGTAGCTCGGGATGGCTGGACGGGATGGCAGCAGTCTTTGCTGGGCGCAGCGCGTAGCGGCCGGTCCGGTGGCCGACCGGTCGCCGGTAGAGCGTGCCGAGCGTCAGACCGTAGACGAGATGCCCGAGCAGCAGCCCGGCCGGCTGGAACCAACCGTCGGACAGGCCGAACAGCCCCGAATAATGGATGGCGTCTCCCAGCAGCGGGTTCATCAGCTCGAGCTGCGGCTCCATGATCGGTATCGTGAACAGCGCGGGCACGAACGCGAACGCGAGCCCGAGGATCGGACCCGGCCAGTCGCGGCTGCCGAATACGAAATAGGCGTAGAAGATCGCCCACAGCGCTCCGGCCCCCGCGTGGAGCATCAGGCCGACGGGCCACCACAGCGCCCAGGGCGCGTGTCCGACGACCAGGGTTCCCAGCAGGAACACGATGTCGGTCATGGGCAGGCCGGCGAGGATGAGCAGGCGGGCGGCCAGCTCCCAAGCCAGGGCACCGGCAATGCCGGCGAGGATCGCCTTGCGATAGGAGACGACGCGGATCACCGGCCGCTCCGCTCGATGGCGGCGCCACCGGTCCAGCCGCGCGTGAGATAGTCGGACGCGACGAGGGTGAACAGGATGGCGAGCCAGGCGAAGCCGGCGAGCGCCGCCAGCCGCGCGAGCCCGCCTTCGCGCCGCATCTCCATGAAGAACCACAGGATCAGCGCGGCCTTCGCCGTGGCGATGCCGTAGCTGACCGCCGGCCGCAGCGGTCCGATCGGCAGGAAGCTCGCGCCGATGGTCGTCGCCAGCAGCGCCAGCAGCAGGGCCCAGACGAGGACGAGCCGCAGGGTGCCGCTCGCCATCACGGCCTCGCCAGATAGAGCGTCGGGTAAAGGAAGACCCAGACGATGTCGACGAGGTGCCAGTAGAGCGCGACGTTGCCGACGACGGTGGCTTGCCGGTCCCGACGCGCTCCGGCGAGCACGGCGAGCGCGAGGAGCATGACGACCCCGATCGTCAGGTGGACGGCGTGCAACCCCGTCGCGACGAAATAGAGGTCCATGAACAGCTCCTGCACGTGGTTCTCGAAGCCACTGCCGTTCACGCCGGGCATGATGCCGTCGCGCCACTCCAGCCAGTATTCGAGCCCCTTCACGGTGGCGAAGGCGGCCCCGAGCAGCGCGGCGGCGATCAGCTGCCAGGCCGCCGCCCGCGGCCGGCCGGCGCGCGTCGCCTCGACCGCCAGCGCGACCAGCAGGCTAGACGTCAGCAGGACCGCCGTGTTGAGCCCGCCGAGCCAGACGTGGAGCTGCATCGAGGCGTGCGCATAGTCGAGCGGATGCGCGAGACGCAGGCCGAGCGCGGCGGCGAACAGCCCGCCGAACAGCATCACCTCACTAGCGAGGAACAGCAGCATCCCGAGCCGGTCGGCCTCGCGCGCGCGGACCAGGTCCGGGAAGGGTTCAGCTATCGTCACGGATTTCGTGCCGGTGCGGGTAGTCATAGGGACCCCGGTCGACGGTCGGGATGATGGCGAAATTATGGGTCGGCGGCGGCGACGGCACCGTCCATTCGAGACCGGTCGCTCCCCAGGGGTTGGCCCCGGCCGGCCGGCCGTAGCGCAGCGACCACAGGAGGTAGACGGCCGGCAGCAGGTAGCCGAGCGCGAGCAGCGACGCGCCGGCCGACGATAGCACGTGCAGCACCTGGAAGTCGGGCGGATAGACATGGTAGCGCCGCGGCATCCCCTCGTAGCCGAGGAGGAACTGCGGGAAGAAGGTCAGGTTGAACCCGACGAACATGAGTAGCGCGGCGACCCGGCCCCAGGGCTCGGAATAGAGCCGTCCCGTGACCTTCGGCCACCAATAGTGCAGCGCACCGAAGAAGGCGGTCACGGCGCCGCCGACCATGATGTAGTGGAAGTGCGCGACGACGAAGTAGGTGTCGTGGACATGGACGTCGATTGCCAGCATGGCGAGCATCAGCCCGGTCATACCGCCGGCGACGAACAGCCCGATGAAGCCCATGGCGAACAGGAACGGCGCGTCGAGCGAGATGTCGCCTTTGTAGAGCGTCGCCGTCCAGTTGTAGACCTTGATCGCTGATGGCACGGCCACGGCGATCGAGAGGAAGGAGAAGGTCGCGCTGGCATAGATCGACTGGCCGGCGACGAACATGTGGTGGCCCCACACAAGGAAGCCGATGACCGCGATGGCGATCGAGGCGTAGGCGACGAACCAGTAGCCGAAGATCGTCTTGTGTGCCGCCGCCGTCACCAGCTCGCTCACCACCCCGAGTGCCGGCAGGATCATGATGTAGACCGCCGGATGGCTGTAGAACCAGAACAGGTGCTGGAATAGCAGCGGGTCGCCGCCGAGCCGCGGATCGAAGACGCCAAGCCCGAGCAGCCGCTCGGCCGCCACCAGCAGCAGCGTGATCGCGAGCACGGGCGTCGCCAGCACGAAGATGATCGCCGTCGCATAATGCGACCACACGAACAGCGGCAGCCGCCCCCACGTCATCCCCGGCGCCCGCAGCTTGTGGATGGTCACGATGAAGTTGATACCCGTAAGGATCGTCGAAAACCCCGCAACGAATACGGCGGCCACCGCTGCCACGACATGGCCGTTCGCGTAGATGGACGACAGCGGCGTGTAGAAGGTCCAGCCCGTATCGACCCCTCCGAGAACGACGACTGCGAGCGTGAGAAGTCCGCCGATAAGGTAGATGTACCAGCTGAAGAGATTGAGACGCGGGAAGGCCATGTCGCGCGCGCCGATCATCAGCGGGATGAGGAAATTGCCGAATGTCGACGGGATCGAGGGGATCAGGAAGAACCACACCATGATGATCCCATGGAGGGAGAAGGCGCGGTTGTAGCCCTCGTTGGTGAGCACGTCCGCCTGCGGCGTCACGAGATCGAGCCGGATCAGGGCTGCGGCCAAGCCGCCGATCAGGAAGAAGAAGCTGATGCCGACGAGATAGAGTATCGCGATGCGCTTGTGGTCAGTGGTCAGCAGCCAGGATCGCAGCGAGTAGCCGGCGCGCAGATAGCTCCGCTGCATCTCGGGCGTTTCGGGCAGGAGGCTCACGGCGCCTCGCTCCGCTCGCGGCCGAGCGCCTTCACATAAGCCACAATCTGCGTAATCTGCGCCTCGTCGAGGACGTTGGCGAAGGTCGGCATGATGGGCCGATAGCCGGCGGCGACATCGCGGTTCGGCTGCAGAATGCTGTCGCGGATATATTGGTCGTCGGCGACGATGACGCGCCCGTCAGCCAAGGGCACCGGTGCGCCGTAGAGCCCGGTAAGCGAAGGTGCATGGACGCTCGAGGCCGGGCCGTGGCAGCCGCTGCACCCGAAGGTGCGGAACAGCCGCTCGCCCTGTGCCGCCAGCGTGCCGCTCGTATCGCTTTGTCTGACCCAAGTAGCATATCGATCGGGCGTCTGCGCGACGAAACGCCCGCCCATCACGCTGTGATCGGTACCGCAGAACTCGGCGCAGCGGAGCGCATAAGTGCCGGGCCGGTCCGCGCTGAACCACATTTCGGTATAGCGGCCCGGCAATACGTCCTTCTTGATCCTGAGGGCTGGGACGTAAAGGCTGTGGATCACATCCTCGGAGGTCATGACGAGCCTGACCGGTGTGCCCGTCGGCACATGCAGCTCGTCGATCTCGCGGGCGCCGCTCGGATGCTGGAACTTCCACATCCAGCGCTTGGCGACGACGTCGATAACGAAGGCATCCTTCGGCGGGCTCTGGAGGCTGTAGAACAGCGCCGTCGCCCAGGCATAGAAGCCAAGGATGAGAAGGAACGGCACGATCGTCCACGACAGCTCCATCCAGAGCTTCGAGCTGACGATATGGCGCCGGTCGACGTCGCGGCCGCGGCGATAGCGGATCGCGAAGACGAGCATCAGCACGAATACCGGCACCGACAGCAGCCAGACGAGCGCACCGAAGCTGCCAAGCAGCAGATCGACCTGGCCCGCATGCACCGAAGCCCGGACCGGCCACAGATCGATCGGCAGGCTCACCCGAAGCCCTTCCGCAGCCGGCGGACGGCGAAGAGCATCGCTGCCACCGTCAGGAGCCCGGCCGTGCGGACGAGACGCTCGACCGCCAGGGTGTATCGCCCGCTCTCCGGATCATAGTGGTAGCAGAGGAGCTGCAGTTTCTCCGTGATGCCGCCAGTTCGCCCTGCTGCTGCATCAGCGACAGCGTGCTGGAGTTCGGCAGGGCGCGGGGTCAGGCCGTAGAGCCAGCGTATCAGCCTGCCGTCGCGTGTCAGCACGGCCACCGCTGCGACATGCGCATATTGACCGATGCGCGGGTCCCATGCGTAACGATAGCCGAGTGCGCGTGTCGTCGCGGCGATCGAGGCTTCGGGTCCGACCAGCGCCGCGGCGTCGCTGAAGGCTCGGCCTGCCGGCTGGCCCTGCAACCGAGCGAGGTCGCGCGCCGCCGCCTGCGGCGTCTCCTGTGGGTCTATCCCGAAGGCGACGACGGTGAAGTCGCGGCCCGGTTTCAGCGGTTGACCGGCGATCGCCTGACTGAGTCCGGCCAGCGTGACACCGCAGATGTTCGGGCAATCGTGAAGCACAGGCGCCAGCACGAGCGGGCGCCCGGCAGCCACAGCACGCAATGTGGTCGGTCTCCCCATCGCATCGCGCAACGGCAGATCGAGTGGGACACGCGTGCCGGGGCGCTCAATGACCGACGCTGCGCCGAACGGATCGAACGGGGCCACAGCTTCGGCAGGCCCGGCCGCAAGCATGGTCAGGAGTGAGGCGGCGAGCGCTCTCACCGCCCGGAATTTCTGTGCGCTAGGGCGGTGTCGGCGGTCGATGGGGCGGCCGCATCGTCCGGCCAGCCCTGCTCTGCAACAAGACGCATCGCGGTCTCGATCGGTACATGCGCAAGCCCTGCCGAGCGATCCACCCAACCGAAGCCGCGTAGATGCGCCTTGGCGGTGGCCTCGATGCGGGTGCGATCGGCCCGCGGGCTGGTTTCGAGCCGCGGAGGCGGCGGGACAAGGTGCTCGGCGGCGACACCGGTCGCCGGCAGTCGCGTCTGGCTACGGCCGATCAGCATCAACAGGCCTGCAACGAGCGCCAGCGATAGAAGGAGCGATGCAAACAGTCCCCCAAGGGCCCTGGCAATTCCCTTGGGCGGCAGATCGCTTGCCTCGTAGCTCGGCGTAGCTGTGGAAGCTCCAGCCGCCGGCATCCCGCCGCTTTGCATCCGCGTGCCTGGGGATTTGGGGCGTGTCACGCCGGCACCTCCCGAGGTGTCGGCGCGCGCATCCTCACGCGGCGCTCGAAGGCAAGTCGCAGGCCGCCGGCGGCAAGGCAGCCGAAGGAAGCCAGCGCCAGGAGAAACGAAAGTCCCGCCCGCCAGCCCAGCGGCGGCAGCGCATACCAGGCGACTTCAGTCGCCATGCCCGCCAGGACCGCTGCCGACAACCACAGCAACCAAGAACGGCCTGCCCGCGGCTTGGGAAACAGCAGCAGCACGAGCGGGATGCCGCCGAGCGCGGCTGCCACCCACAAGATGATGCGCCACGCCTCCGTCGCCCGCAGTGCATACCAGCCGACGCCGCTTGGCAGGTTCCCCGACCAGGTGATGACGAACGGCAGGAACTGGAGATAGGCCCAGATGAGCAGCAGCGTCAGGAGCAGGCCACCGAGCACGCCGAGGCGCCGCGGTGGGGGGGGCATGGTCAGGCGCAGGATCAGCAGGGCGGCGAATGCCACGGTCAGCTCGATCGACAGGACCTGCAAGCCGAAGCCCGACGAAGCGAAGCCGGGATCCAGTGACATCAGCCAGTCGACCGCCACCGCCGATCCAACGAGCGGAAAAAGCACGAGGCCGATGCACGCTACCAGTGTCTGCGACCGTCGACCTAACATTGCCCCAGCCAGCCCCCCGAGCATCGCGAACCAGAGGAACGTCCGCAGCGCGAACGAACCCGGGCTGAGCCAGGCGGCCTGAAAGGCGCTCGTGGGGTGGAACAGTGGCGAAGCCCAGGGATAGATCGCGGCCACGCTGGCGAGCACCGGGAGAAACGCAGCCGCTGCCAGCGGCGTAAGCAGCGTTCCCGCCTCGCAGGCGACGCGCAGCTCCTCGCCCCAGGCGCCGGGAATGAGGCGCATCATCATGAGCAGGCACAAGGCCCCGGCCGGGACCGACGATAGAACGACGGTGGCGGCGAGCCAACCGTGCAGTCCGGGCTGCGGCCATGCCAGAATCGTCGCAAGGGCCAGCCCGCCAAGGATCGCACCCGCCACGCCGAGCGGGCGTTCAGAGCGCATCGGAGCGCTCCAGCTCGGCACGATCGGCAGCCGTCAGGTCGGCAACCGGGGCTCCCTGACTCATCTGGATCGCGCGGACATATGCCGCAATCGCCCAGCGGTCGGCAGGCGCGACACGATCGGCGTAGGCGTACATCACGCCATAGCCTTTGGTGATGACGTCGACGATATGCGCGGCAGGCACGGCGCGCAGCCGCGGGGACAGGAAATTCGGCGGGTGCGGAAAGCCGCGCGATGGCACCACGCCGTTTCCCCGGCCGTCGTGGCCGTGGCACATCGAACAGTAGATTTCGAACCGCTCGCGCCCCCGCTCGACGAGGGCAAGGCTCATAGACGGACGCTCGGCCGCGGCAGCGCGAAACGGGTCGTCGCGGGCGACGGTGCCGGCTGGGGGGGGCTGCATCACCTTCCCGTCCCGGAACAGCGAAGCCTCCTCATAATCGTCGTAGCGGGGCTGCTGCACCATGTTCTCGCCGCAACCGGCGAGAAGGAAGACGGCGAGGCAGCAGGAGGACCTCATCTCCGATCTCCGTCGGGTACGTCGGTCAGCGATGTCGGGTTCAGTCGCGCCAGTGCCGTACGGGCCGCGGCGGGGTCGAAACCGGGACCTGCGAGGACGGCGAGGAAGAAACGGTCGCTCGAGGCGAGGTGGAAGCGCTCGGCATCGAACAGCGGATGGTGAAGCCGGGGCAGGCGATTTGATATCAACATCGTTCCGATGCCGCCGAGCACCGCGAACAGCACCATCAGCTCGAAGACGATCAGCATGAACGCCGGTACCGCGACGAGCGGGCGGCCGCCGATCCACAGCGGGAAGTCGAGGTTGGTCCCGACCTGCATGAGAAAGCCGGCCACCGCCCCGACGATGCCGCCGACGAGTGTGGCCAGCGGCACGCGTCGTTCGGAAAAGCCGAGCGCTTCGGCTAGCCCGTCGACCGGGAAGGGCGTGAAGGCATCGACCCGGGTGAAGCCTTGCGCCCGCAAGCGGCGCGTCGCGTCGACGAGCGCCTGCGGCTCGGCAAACTCGGCCAAGACCGCATAGAGGGGGGGCAGGTCAGCCACGGCCCGAACCTTCTTCCAGCGCTTCCTTGACTTCGAAGGCCGCGATCACGGGCAGCAGGCGCACGAACAGCAGGAACGATGTCAGGAACAGCCCCACGAGGCCGAAGAACACGCCCCAATCCCAGAAGGTCGGGACGAATATGCCGACCGATGACTCCAGCCAGTCGCGATACAGGGATGTGACGAGCAGCATGTAGCGCTCGAGCCACATGCCGACGGCCACCGACAGACCGATCAGGAATAGGAGCAGCGCGTTGGTGCGGACGCGCCACCACCACAGAAGCTGGAGCGGCACGAAGTTGAGCACGACCGCTCCCCAGAATGTCCAGGCATAATGGCCGGTCAGCCGGTCATGGAGCGTTTCGAGTTCCTTGCCGCCCGCATAGAGCGCGTTGAATGCCTCCGTGACATAGCCGTAGGCGGTCATCATTCCGCAGGCGAGTGTCAGGCAGCCGAGCATGTCGAGGTGCCGCGTCGTGACGAGGTCGGATAGGCCGAGCATCCGGCGCAGGACGACCGCGATCATGGATACCACGGCAAAGCCGGAGAAGGCTGCGCCGAGCACGAAATAGGGTGGGAAGACGGTCGAGTTCCACCCGGGTATCGGGCCGGCCGCGAACAGCATTGATATTTCGGAATGCACCGAGACGACGAGGGGTACGGCAATGGCCGCGGTCAGCCGGTACGACTGGCGCCAGCGCGCCCAATGGATCGCCGAGCCCCGCCAGCCGAGCGCCAGTAGGCCGAAGAAGACCTGCCACCGCCGCTTCGTCGCCCGGTCCCGGGCTGAGGCGAAGTCCGGGATGGCGCCGATGTACCAGAAGAGCAGCGACACGATCAGGTAGGTGAGCACCGCGAAGAAGTCCCAGGTGAGCGGGCTCTTGAATTGCGGCCAGATGTCCATTGTGTTCGGGTAAGGCGCCATCCAGTAGAACCGCCACGGCCGGCCGAGGTGGAGGATCGGGTAGAGCCCGCCGCAGGTGACCGCGAACAGGGTCATCGCCTCGGCGAAGCGGTTGAGCGAGTTGCGCCAGGTCTGCCCGAGCAGCAGCAGCATGGCGGAGATGAGCGTGCCGGCGTGGCCGATGCCGAGCCACCACACATAATTGGAGATCGGGAAGCCCCAGCCGACCGGGATGTTGTTGCCCCAGACCCCTGGCCCATGGCCGAAGAGCCAGGCGGTGGAGACAAGGAGCAGGAGCAGCAGCGCGAGCGCGGCCGCAAACATCATCCACCAGACGCGACGGGCGGGAAAATGGGCCGGGATGCTGACGACTTCGCCGGTGATGGCGACATAGCGGTCGCTGGCGGCAATCATGCCTTGCCGCCCGGTTGCGCGCCGCCTGCGATCCGTGCGCCATAGGTGGTGCGCGGCCGCGTGTTCGCCTCCGGCAAGAGGGCATAGTCGCGCCCGCTGGCCTTACGGCGGCTGACGGCGCTCGCAGAGTCGGACAGGTCTCCGAAGATGATTGCATCGGTCGGACAGGCCTGCTGGCAGGCGGTGCGCACCTCGCCGTCACGGATCGGCCTGTCCTCGATCTTCGCGGTGATGCGGGCCGCCTCGATCCGCTGGATGCAGTAGGTGCATTTTTCCATGACGCCGCGGCCCCGCACCGTCACGTCCGGGTTGCGAGCGGCCTGTATCGACGGCGGGTCGTCGTGCGTGAAATCGAACCAGTTGAAGCGCCGTACCTTGTAGGGGCAGTAGGCCGAGCAGGTACGCGTCCCGATGCAGCGGTTGTAGACTTGCAGGTTCAATCCGTCGGGACTATGGACCGCCGCGTTGACCGGGCACCCCATCTCGCAGGGGGCGTTCTCGCAGTGCATGCACGGCACCGGCTGGAAGCCCTGTCGCGGCGCATCGGGCGGCCCTTCGTCATATCGATCGACGCGTAGCCAGTGCATGTGGCGCCCCTTGGCCACCTGCTCTTTCCCGACCATGGGAATGTTGTTCTCGGCGACGCAGGCGACGACGCAGGCATTGCAGCCGATGCAAAGGTCGAGATCGATCGCCATGCCCCAGGAGGGGCGGGTACGCGGGAGCGGCGGATATTCGCTGGCTTGGGAAACCGCAGGCGCCAGTGTCGTGCCGGCCGCAGCGACGGTACGGATGAATTCGTCGCCCTCGTCGAAACGGATCTGGGTTGCGGCAAGCGTCTCGCGCGCGCCAGTCAGCTCTATCGTCACGCCGGTCCGCCACGGCTCGGTGGAGTGACGCAGGTCGGTGGCATCGAAGCCAATGCCTGTGGCGACCCGTCCGCCGGCGCGCCGGCCGTAGCCCAGGTGAACCAACAGGGTATCGCGCTCCTGCCCGGGCGTCACCCAGACGGGACCGGTCACGCTTGCCCCGCCGACGCTGACCTTCACCACCATGCCGTCCTCGAACCCGCGCTCGCGTGCGAGCGCGGGGCTGACATACACGGCATTTCCCCAGGTGAGCTTGCTGATCGGCTTGGGCAGCTCCTGAAGCCAGGGATTGGAGGCAAAGCTTCCATCCCAGATGCTCGGATCGGGACGGATTAGGAGCGTGAGCCTCCGCTGGTTTCGTGCCGTGGGAATGGTAGCCGTGACGGGAGCGCCGAGGGCTACAGGTGATGGTCTGCTGTCGGGCACAATTCCGGCGAGCAGGATCTGGCGCCAGCGCTCCTCGCTTGCGGGTGCATCCCACGTCTCTCGAACGAGGTCATAGTCGCTGGCGCGCCCGCCGAGGATCGACGCCAGCAGCGCATGGCGCGAACGCACATTGAGGAAGGGGCGCACGAGCGGCTGGATGACGACCGCCGATCCGTCGGCCGCCCGGCCGTCACTCCAACTCTCCAGGCAATGAGCAAGCGGTGCATGCCACTGGCACAGCGCTGCCGTCTCGTCGGTGTGTAGGCCAGCGTGGATTCGAAGCGGGACGTGGGCAAGCGCGGCGCCGAAATCGAGGTCGGGCGGTGCCGTGTAGGCCGGATTGATGTCGAGGATCAGGAGCGTATTGACTTGCCCTGCCGTCATATCGGCGACGAGTGCAGCCAGCGAGCTGTCTTCGTTCACTGGAAGTGGGCGCTCAATTGGGATGAATTCTGCCGTGTGCCCAAGATTGCCGAGCCGAGCATCGACCGCGAAGGCAAGCTGCTGGAGGGCCGGTGGATGGTGGCCGCCGACCGTCAGCAGGCTGCGGCCGCGATTAGCGTCCAGCGCTGCCGCTGCTGCTCCTAGCCAAGCGCGCTCGCGAGAGTTGAGCTCGCCCTGCTGCCCATTCCCCAGTCCGAGTTCTGCGGCGAGTGCAACCAGAAGCGTCGCTATCCGATCGCTGCTCGCGACCAGCCGATCGGTCGCCGTCACTCCGGTCAGGGTCGGCGTCGGCTCGGCGACGAACAGAAGTGCGCTGCCGTCCCCGGACTGATAGGACTGCCGACGGGCGGTCCAGCTCCGCGCCTGAAGCGTCTGAAAAGGCCCCGGGCCGAGCAGGTCGTCGTCGAAGCTGACGATCGCATGTGCCTCGCCCAGCCGCAGCCGGCGTTGAAGCGGTCGGCCGAAGGTCGCCCGAAGCGCTCGCCCGCGCAGATCGTCGGTGGCTGACCAGACGTGCCAGCGGGCTTGCGGCCAGCGGCGATGCATCGCTTCGATCTGACGGAGCAATGTCGGAGAACCGACGGGGCCAGTGAGCAGCCGGAACCCGGCGCCGCCGCTGCCATCGGACCGGCGCGCAACTTCCGCGGCCATCGCGTCGAAGCCAGCCCAGTCCGTGATGCGGCCGAGCTGACGCGGCGCCGTCGAGCGCTCCGGATCGTAGAGATCGAGCAGCGCGGCCTGCGTGAATGCATCGGTCGCGCCAAGGCTCGCTGGATGGTCGGGATTGCCTTCGAGCTTGATCGGCCGACCGACGCGGGTGCGCCCGAGAATGGGCTGGGCGACACCGTCCATCTCGACGGCCGATGCGTAGAAGCGCGCGATGCCGGGTGACACTCCCTCCGGCTCCTCGACATAGGGCAGCGCGCGCTCGTCGGGCTGCCGTTCGCAGCCATCGAGCCCAGCCAGTGCGAGCGCGCCGCCAAGCCAGCGCAGGATATCGCGGCGCTCCCAGTCGTGCGGAAAGGCGAGGTCGAGCGGGCTCATCGGTGGCATATCTCGCAATTGTCGAGCTTGGCCGGATCGATGTGGTGGAGCCGCATGACCGTCTCGCCGAAGCGCCGCCGCTCCGCCAGTGGCTCCTCAGGCCAATCCATGCGGGTGACTTGCGAGCGCGGGCGCAGGCGCGGCGCGGGGTCGCGATGGCAGGACAGGCAGAACTGCATCTGGAAGGGCTTGGCCCGCCACATCATCGGCATGCGGTCGACGCGGCCGTGGCATTCGACACAGGGAACGCCGCGACTGATGTGTATCGCATGGTTGAAATAGACGTAGTCGGGAAGCTGCGCGACGCGAAGCCAGCGGATGGGCTGGCCGCTGGCGAGGCTCTGGCGAACCGGTGCGAGCATCGGCGCGCCGGTCCAGAGTTGGGAGTGGCACGTCATGCAGATATGCGTAGGCGGCAAGTTGGCGCGAGCGCTGGTCTCAACGCTCGTGTGGCAATAGCGGCAGTCGATGCCCAGGCCACCGACGTGATGCTCGTGGCTGAACGGCACCGGCTGGTCCTGTACCCAGCCGACCTGCGTCACATAACTGGAGTCGACATAGCCCGCTGCGACCAGCAGGCTTCCGACCACGAGCAGCGAGACCAGGACAAGGCCCCAGCGTAGCCAGGTATCGGCCGACGGCGTGAAGACCTGGGCCAACAGCTGCTCCTGTCGTCAGCTCCCGCACGATGAACAACATCTTCGGGCAAGGAAGCCGCGTTGAACCGTCCAATTGCACAGAAATGGCGCGTAGTCCCGCCAACGCAGGTCAGCAGGAGCGGGTTCCCAGACCCCTAACGAGCGGCTTTCAGATTGCGCTGATCCGGATGAACTTTCGGATCTCGGGAAGGTTCGGTAGGCTTGTAGATCGGTACCGAGCAGGCGCAATCAACACCAGAAGAGATAAACTTTGTCATAAATCCCGGCCAGCGATCTGATCGTCGGCAGCCACCATCCGTTTAGGTGCGCCG
>JAEZQR010000310.1 GCA_023413015.1 Pseudomonadota bacterium | reverse complement strand
CGCTTCCTGATCTCGGAGATCGATTCGACCTCGTCAATCGGTAGCGGCGTGTCAGCGTAGTTGAACTCCAGAAGGTCACGCAGGTAGACCGGCGGCAGGTCGCGGCAGCCTTGGGAGAACTGCAGGTATTGTGAGTAGCTGTCGTTGGCGACCGCGGTCTGCAGCAGGTGGATGAGGTTCGCCTGATAGGCGTGCGCCTCGCCGCCCGCGCGGTAGCGATAGAGCCCGCCGACCGGCAGCGTCAGCACCTCCTCGTCGAACGCGCGCTCGTGACGCATCCGCGCGTTGAGGTGCAGCGAGGCGAAGCCCTCGCCCGAGATCTTCGCCGGCATGCCGGGGAAGAAGTCGTTGACCAGCGCGCGGCTGAGGCCCACCGCCTCGAAGTTGTAGCCGCCGCGGTAGGACGAGATCACCGCAATGCCCATCTTCGACATGATCTTGAGCAGTCCGTCCTCGACCGCCTTTCGGTAGCGCGCGACGCACTGGTCGAGGCCCATGTCGCCGAACAGCCCGCGCGTGTGACGGTCGGCGATCGCCTCCTGGGCGAGATAGGCGTTCACCGTCGTGGCGCCGACGCCGATCAGCACCGCGAAATAATGCGTGTCGAGGCATTCGGACGAGCGCACGTTCACGCTCGCGAACGAGCGCAGGCCTTTGCGCACGAGGTGCGTGTGGACGCCCGCCGCCGCCAGGATCATGGTGATGCCGGCGCGGTCCGCCGACACATTCTCATCGGTCAGGAACAGCTGTCCCTTGCCCGATCGCACCGCATGCTCGGCCTCGGTGCGGATGCGGGCGATCGCCTGCCGCAGCGCCTCGGGGCCGCCGCCGATGTCGAAGGTGCAGTCGATGATGGCAGCCGTCGGGCCGAAGAAGTCGATCAGCCGCTGCCAGTCGCGGTTGGTGAGCACCGGCGAATCGATCACCATCACGCCCTGCTGGCGCGCGTCGCGGTCGAGGATGTTGGCGAAGTTCCCGAACCGAGTCTTGAGGCTCATCACCCGCGTCTCGCGAAGCGAGTCGATCGGCGGGTTGGTGACCTGGCTGAAATTCTGCCGGAAGAAATGGCTCAGGCAGCGCGGATTGTCGGAGATGACGGCGAGCGGCGTGTCGTCGCCCATCGAGCCGACCGCTTCCTTGGCGTCCTCGACCATCGGGTCGAGGAGCAGCTCCATGTCCTCCATGGTGAGGCCGGCCGCCACCTGCCGCCGGCGCAGCTCGTCGCGGGCGTAGGTGACACCCGGCTCGGGCGCGTCCGCCCCCGGCACGTCGGCGAAGGTGCGGAAGCCCTCGACCCAGTCGGCGTAAGGATTCTCGGCAGCGATCCGGTCCTTGACCGCCCGGTCGTCGTAGAAGCGGCCCTCGTCGAGGTCGACCGCGATCATCTGGCCCGGCCCGAGCCGGCCCTTCCTGACCACGCTCGCCTCGGGCACCACGACCATACCGGCCTCGGACCCGACGATCAGCAGTCCGTCGTTGGTCAGCGTGTAGCGCATCGGCCGCAGCGCGTTGCGGTCCATGCCGGCGACCGCCCAGCGCCCGTCGGTCATCGCCAGCGCCGCCGGGCCGTCCCACGGCTCCATGACCGAGGCGAAGAAGGCGTACATCGCCCGGTGCGCGTCGGGCATGGCGGTGTCCTGGTTCCACGCCTCGGGCACCAGCATCAGCTTGGCGGTCGGCGCATCGCGGCCGGAGCGCACGATCGCCTCGAACACGGCATCGAGCGCGGCGGTGTCCGACGCGCCGGCCGGGATCAGCGGCTTGATGTCCTCGCTGTGCTCGCCGAACGTCAGCGCGGCCATCTTGATCTCGTGGCTCTTCATCCAGTTCTTGTTGCCGCGAACCGTGTTGATCTCGCCGTTGTGCGCAAGGCAGCGGAACGGCTGCGCCAGCCACCATTGCGGGAAGGTGTTGGTCGAATAGCGCTGGTGATAGATCGCGAAGCGCGACTGGAAGCGCTCGTCGGCGAGGTCGGGGTAGAAGACCGCGAGGCTCTCGGCGAGGAACAGCCCCTTGTAGATGATCGAGCGGCTGCTGAGTGAGCAGATGTAGAAGCCGCTGATCTGCGCCTCGATCACCTTCTTCTCGATCCGGCGGCGGATCAGATAGAGGTCCTTCTCGAACTGGTCCTGAGCCGTCCGCTGCTCGTCCGTCGTACCTTCGGCACGCGGGCCGGCCGCCGCGTCCGTCACGTCGCGGGCGACGTGCGGCCCGGCGATCATGATCTGCTCGATCTCGGGCCGCGTCAGCATCGCCTTGTCGCCGATGACGCTGGTGTCGACCGGCACCTGGCGCCAGCCATAGATCGAATAGCCGAAGTCGATGATCTCGCTCTCGACGATCGTGCGGCAGGTTTCCTGCGCTGCCAGATCGGTGCGCGGCAGGAAGACCTGGCCCACCGCCAGCAGGTTGGGCTTCGGCGCATGCCCGGCACGCTCGATATGCTCGTGGAAGAAGGCGACCGGGAGTTCGACATGGATGCCGGCGCCGTCGCCGGTCTTGCCGTCGGCATCGACCGCGCCGCGGTGCCACACCGCCTTCAGCGCATCGATCGCCGCCGCCACCACGCGTCGCGACGGCTGGCCGTCGGTCGCCGCGATCAGGCCGACGCCGCAGGCGTCACCCTCATATTCCGGCCGGTACATGCCCTCGCGGGCCAGCCGCGCGCGTTCGGTGAAGATGTCGGTCATGGTCAGGCGGCCTCGGCTCGGGCGGCGACGGGCGCTTCGGCCTTCGCCGCGAGATAGCGGTGCATCGCGTCGGCGACGTCGCGTCCGTCGCGCACCGCCCAGACGACCAGCGACGCGCCGCGCACGATGTCGCCGGCGGCGAACACGCCATCGAGGCTCGTCTGCATCGTCTTGTGATCGACGCGCAGCGTGCCCCAGCGGGTGACGGCGAGTTCGGGTGCGCCGAACATCGCCGGCAGCTCCTCGGGATCGAAGCCGAGCGCCATGATCACGAGGTCGGCATCGAGCGCGAAGTCGGCCCCCGGCTCCGCCTCGGGGGCGCGGCGACCGGAAGCGTCGGGACTGCCCAGCCGCATCCGGTGCGCGCGAACCGCCGTCACCGTGCCGTCGCCCTCGATCGCCACCGGCGCCGACAGCCATTCGAAGCGCACGCCTTCCTCTTCCGCATGCGTCACCTCGCGTTGACTGCCTGGCATGTTGGCGCGGTCGCGGCGATAGAGGCAGGTGACGCTCGCAGCACCTTGCCGCACGGCGGTCCGTACGCAGTCCATCGCGGTGTCACCGCCGCCGATCACCACCACGCGCTTGCCCTTGGCGTCGAGCGCGCCGGAGTCGAACTCGGACACCACGTCACCGAAGCCCTTGCGGTTCGAGGCGGTGAGATAGGCGAGCGCCGGCACCACGCCGCCGAGCCCGGTGCCCGGCACCGCCGCCTCGCGCGCCCGGTACACGCCGGTCGCGATCAGCACCGCGTCATGCTGCCGCCTGAGCTCGGCCAGGCTCGCATCGCGCCCCGCTTCGAAGCTCGGATGAAAGACGATTCCGCCCTCCGCCAATCGAGCTACGCGGCGGCCAACGACATCCTTCTCCAGCTTGAAGCCAGGGATGCCGTAGGTCAGCAGGCCACCCGCGCGGTCGTGGCGGTCGTAGACGTGCACCTCGTAGCCCTTGATCCGCAGCCGTTCGGCGGCCGTCAGCCCCGCGGGGCCGGCACCGATGATCGCCACCGACTGTCCCGACCGGTCGGCGACGGGGCGCAGCGGCTCGACCCAGCCCTGCTCCCAAGCGGTGTCGGTGATGAACTTCTCGACCGATCCGATGGTCACCGCGCCGTGGCCCGACTGCTCGATCACGCAATTGCCTTCGCACAGCCGGTCCTGCGGGCAGATGCGGCCGCAGATCTCGGGCATGCTGCTCGTCGCGTTCGACAGCTCATAGGCTTCGCGAAGCCGCCCCTCGGCGGTGAGCTTCAGCCAGTCAGGGATATGATTATGGAGCGGACAGTGCACCTGACAGAAGGGCACGCCGCACTGCGAGCAGCGTGATGACTGTTCCTCGGCCTTGGCGACGATGTAGGGGCGCGCGATCTCAAGGAAGTCATGCGCGCGATCTTCCGCTAGTCGTTTGGCAGGATAGGCCTGCTCGACGTTAACGAAGCGCAACATTATTTCTTCGGCCATCGCTCAACCCTCATAGGATTGCGCGAGACTTATAGTGCCTGAATCACCGAGTCACGCAAAAATAGCTCTATAGTTATCATATGTGAACTACCAAGCCCAAATGACGCGGTTTTCGGGCGCGTAGCGAAACGGCTTCGCTAAATAAAATTCCGATTCGGTATTATCTGCCTAGAAGCCAGACCAAGGCGGCAGTCCCTAGCGCAATGCGATACCAAGCAAACGGGGCGAAGCCGTAGCGGCCGACGAACGCGACGAGCGATTTCACGACGGCCAGTGCTGTCACGAACGCAACGCCGAAGCCGATCGCGATCAGGCTCATGTCGTCGAAACTCAGCAGATGACGCGACTTGTAGAGGTCGTAGGCGGTGGCGGCCGCCATCGTCGGGACGGCCAGGAAGAAGCTGAATTCCGCCGCCGTCCGCCGCTCGACGCCCAGGAGCAGCGCGCCCATGATCGTCGCGCCCGAGCGCGATACGCCGGGAATCATCGCGAGACACTGGACCAGGCCGATCTTGAGTGCGGTCGTCGCCGGCATCGCCTCGACGCTTTCGATGCGGATCGCCTTCACCAGCTGTTCGATCACCAGGATCGCGATGCCGCCGACGATCAGCGCCACCGCCACGGTCAGCGGCGACTCGAGCAGCGCCTTGACGCCCTTGTAGACGACCACGCCGATCAGCATCGCGGGCAGGAAGCCGAGCAGGATGTTGCGCGTGAACGACACCGCCGCCGGCTCGCGGCGGACGAGCCCGCCGAGCACGGTGCGGAACTTGTGCTGATAGGCGACGAGCACGGCGAGGATCGCGCCGAGCTGGATCGCGATCTTGAAGGTGGCGCTTCCCTCACCGGTGAAGCCCAGCAGTTCGGCCCCCAGGATGAGATGCCCGGTCGAGGAGACCGGCAGGAACTCGGTCAGCCCTTCGACAAGGCCGAGCAGGATCGCGGCGAGCAGCGACGAATCGTCCACGCGTTACTCCGGTGATGGGCGGGCGCTAGTAGGCCGCGTTGTCCTGCTCGCCCCGGTTGAAGCGGCCGTGCTTGCGGTAGCGGACGAGATAGGCGGGCGCGATCGCCTCCAGCGGCGTCGGCCGCAGCCCGAACGCCTCGAGCCCCGCCGCACCTTCTCTCACCACATTGTGTTCCTGCAGCATCAGCCACTGGTCGCGCGTCAGCGGCGCGCCCGGCAACCAGCCAGTGAGCGAGGCCAGTCGTGCCGCAATGGCGTCGGGTACGTCGACCAGCAGCTTGTTCGTATAGGTCTGGTCAGCGATCCAGGCGATCAGCTGGTGCATCGTGTAGGTCTTCGGCCCGCCGAGTTCGAAGGTCTGGCCGCCGAAGCGGACAGGGTCCTCGACGGCCGCTGCGATCGCGCGCGCAACATCGAGCACATAGACCGGCTGGAAGCGTGTCTTGCCCGCCACCACCGGCACCACGAACGGCAGCCCGCGGGTGAGCGCGGCGAAGCGGTTGACGAACTGATCCTCGGGCCCGAACACAACCGACGGGCGGATGATCGTGGCAGTCGGGAAGGCCGCACGTACTGCCGCCTCGCCCTCGCCCTTGGTGCGCCCGTAGGCGGACGGCGAATCGGGGGCTGCACCGATCGCCGCGATGTGGACCATTGCCTGCGCACCCGCCTTGGCGGCGGCTTCGGCGACGTTGCGCGCGCCGCGCACGTGCACGTCGTTGAAGCGCGCGCCGCGCTCGTCGAGCAGGCCCACAAGGTTGATGACGCCGGAGGCGCCGATGCAGGCGGCCTCGATCAGCTTAGCGTCGCGAATGTCGCCCTCGACCAGTTGGATCTGGCCAATTCCGCCTAGTGGCTTGAGGTGCGCGGCACGATGCGCGTCGCGCACGACGATGCGAAGGCGCGCGCCGTTGCGCGCCAGTTCCTGCACGACATAGCGGCCGATGAAGCCCGCGCCGCCGATGATGGTGATCAGCCTGTCCATATGACCTAACAGCGAAGAAGAAAGCCGCGATCCCTTTGGCGCTTTCATCGCCCGTTGACAACAGCGCCGCCGCCGCTTACGTCGCGGCCTCTCCGCAGATCAGCGGTCCGGCTCCTTGCCCAGGTGGCGGAATTGGTAGACGCGCTAGCTTCAGGTGCTAGTGCCGGAAACGGCGTGAAGGTTCGAGTCCTTTCCTGGGCACCAGCTTAAGCCTAACGGCTTGAAACGGCAGAAAAACTAGCGATACTAGCGGCCTATAGGCTTCCCGAGGGTACGAAACTCGGTACGGGAAGTGGAGCGATGGGCGCTGCGGTGGACTACCTACAACGCACCAAGAATGGACGGCTGAACTATCGCCGCGAGTTCCCGCGCGAGTTGCGATCACATATCCCTGGCGCTCCTCGCGAGCTGAAGCGGTCTCTTGGCAGCAACAACATCAACGACCGCGACGCCGCCCGACGATTTGCCGCCGCTGCTGCGGA
>JAEZQR010000161.1 GCA_023413015.1 Pseudomonadota bacterium | reverse complement strand
AAGCTCGATGCCTATGAGACGAGGCTGGGGACCGCCTGCTGATGGCGAGCCGCCCCGCTCAGCCCTCGTCGCTGTCGCGCCTTACGTCGCTGATCGGCGGCGGCCAGGATATCGGCCTCGGGATCGGCATCATCGCCGTCATCTCGATCCTGATCATCCCGCTGCCGCCGCTGCTCCTCGACTTGTTCCTCACGCTGTCGATCTCGATCTCGGTCATGATCCTGATGACCGTGCTGCTGGTCGAGAAGCCGCTCCAGATCTCGGCCTTCCCGACCATCCTTCTCATCGCAACGATGCTGCGGCTGGGTCTCAACATTGCCTCGACCCGGCTTATCCTCGCGCACGGCCATGAAGGACCCCACGCCGCCGGCGGCGTGATCGCCGGTGCCGGCTCGTTCCTGATGGGCGGCGACACGCTGATCGGCCTCACGATCTTCGCGATCCTGATGGTCATCAACTTCATGGTGATCACCAAGGGTGCGGGCCGCATCGCCGAGGTGGCGGCGCGCTTCTCGCTCGACTCGATGCCCGGCAAGCAGATGGCGATCGACGCCGACCTGTCGGCCGGCATGATCGACGAGGCGACCGCGCGCGAGCGGCGCGGCGAGCTCGAAGCCGAAAGCGCCTTCTTCGGCGCGATGGACGGCGCCTCCAAGTTCGTGCGCGGCGACGCCGTCGCCGGCCTCATCATCACCGCGGTCAACATCGGCGTCGGCCTGATCGTCGGCATGGTGACGTACGACGTCGACTTTGCGACGGCGTTCCACACCTACACGCTGCTCACCGTCGGCGACGGCCTAGTGAGCCAGGTCCCGGCACTTATCGTCTCGACCGCCGCCGGCCTGCTGGTCTCAAAAGCCGGCGTCCGCGGCAACACCGAGGCGGCAGTCGTCGGCCAGCTTTCGGCCCATCCGAAGGCGATCGGGCTTGCCGGCGGGTTCGTCGGCGTGCTGGCCTTGCTACCCGGCCTCCCCTTCCTGCCCTTCGCGCTGATCGGCGGCGGGCTGGGTTTTGCCGCCTGGAAGCTGACACAGATCAAGGAAGCCCGGGCGCTGGACGAAGCGGCCGAAGCGGCGCAGCAGCAGCAGGCTCCCGCCCGTACCGCCGAGGAAGCCATTGCTGACACGCTGAAGATCGATCCCGTACGGATCGAACTCGGCTATGGCCTGCTTGCACTGGTGAACGGCCCGGATTCGGTGCCGCGCCTCGACGAGCAGATCAAGGCGCTGCGTAAGCAGATGGCGGTTGACTACGGCTTCGTGCTGCCGACCGTCCGCCTCCTCGACAACATGGCGCTCGATGCCAACGACTATGTGCTCCTCGTAAAGGAAACCGAGGTCGCGCGCGGCAACCTCCGGACCGATCGACTGATGGTGATCGCGTCGCCGCAGGAAGCGCTCGGCCTTGCCGGCGAGGAGACGCGCGAGCCCGCCTTCGGCCTGCCGGCACTGTGGATCGCGCCGCAACTGCGCGAGGAAGCCGCGATCCGCGGCCTCACCGTCGTCGACGCCGCGACCGTCATCACCACCCACATGACCGAGGTGCTGCGCGACAATCTGTCGGACCTGTTCTCCTACATCGATACGCAGAAGCTGCTCGGCGACTTGCCCGAGGATGCCAAGAAACTGGTTGCCGACCTGGTGCCGTCGCGCATCTCGGTGTCCGCGATCCAACGCGTGCTCCAGAACCTGTTGGCCGAGAATGTGTCGATCCGCGATCTGATCACCATCCTCGAAGGCATCGCCGAAGCGGTCGGCTACACCTCCAACATCTCGCTGATAACCGAGCATGTGCGTGCCCGACTGGCGCGCCAGATCTCGACCGCCAACACCCGCAACGGCACCATCGCCCTCCTCCAGCTCTCGCCCGACTGGGAGGCGAAGTTCGGCGCCGCGATCGTCGGCCAGGGGGATGATCGGCACCTCGCGATGGAGCCGTCCGAGATTCAGGCGTTCATCGCGACGATCCGCGACGCCTTCGACCGCTGGGGCGCGGCCGGCGAGCTGCCGTGCCTCCTCACCTCGGCGCTCGCCCGTCCGTTCGTCCGCTCGATCCTCGAGCGCGTACGGCCCTCAACGGTTGTGCTCTCACAGCTAGAGATTCATCCACGCGCACGTGTGAGGGTCTTGGGTGCGCTCTAGGAAAAACTTTCCGCCGCGCCGAACGGCTGACGGCGCCCGCCCCTCGGGGATGCGGCCGATCTCGCATGTGGCACGAAGCTTGCTGATCACCGCCCACATGCACTCTTATGCCAAGGCCGCGCGCAGATGATGGTGACAGGTGAACAGTTGGAGACCGCGTTGCCTCGGGGGGCCGCCAACGGCCCGCGGGAGGGCGGCGACGGCGCCTTCGGTGCTCTGGTCGCCGACTCAGCGCCGGAGGCTGCCGACGGTGCAGGCACGGCGGGCAAGCCCGGCGCGGGACAAGGCGCACCTCAGGAAGCGCCGACCCCGGGCGGGGGATCGGAGCGCCCGTGGCGCGTACGCGACCTTCTCGTCACGGCCGCGACGATGATGGGCCGAGCCGCCAAGGTTGAGCCCCCAGCGCCCGCGACTGCCGCGTCGTCCGAGGATACGCCTGCGTCCGGGACGGAAGAAATTTCCGGCCAGTCGCTGCCGGCCTCACCCGGCGACAGGTCCGCACCCATCCTCGAGCTCGAGGCTATTGCCGAGCCGGTGTCGGCTTCCGGCCCCATCCGCCTCTACGCAGCCGTGCTCCCGCCGTCGACAGATGACGCCGCGATCGAGGAAGCCGATGTCGGCGAGAGCGGGAACGAGCCGGCGACCGACATGCCGACATGGCAGGAACCGGTCACGGGAACGGTAGCCGCGCCCGCATCCGCTTACGCCTTGGCGGTTCGGTCTCCCGAAGCCGAATCGAGCCGCGAAATCGGCGAGCCGGTCGCGCCGCTCCAACGCGTCGTCCATACACTGCAGCCGATCGAGGTGCCCCGCGGAAACGGCAGCCCGGCCCCGGCGCGGATGCTCCCTGGGACCCACGCGACGGCACCGGAGGGTGCGGCGCCGTTCGCTCAGGCCGAACCGAGCCGCTTCGCCAGCATCCTCTCGTCCGTCCGTACCGGCACCGACGATGGCCCGGTGGTGCCGATCAACCTCGGGCGAGCGGCGTTCGATGCCGCCACCCAGGCCGTGCTGCAGACCCATGTCGAGCGGCGCGAGCAGGTGCCGGTGGCGGCCGGTCAGCTCCTGTACCGCGCCGATGTCGCCGCGATCCTCGGCCACTCCACGCCCGCTGCCGGCAGCGCCGGCACCGTGGCCGCCACGCCGCCCGCGCCACCGTCCGATGCGACGCCTGAGGCGCGGGTGACGACGCACGCGGACGCCTTCGTCCGCGACTTCGGCGGCGTGATGGCCCGCGACTTCAAGGCCGGGCACCGGTGGCTCGACATCCGGCTCGATCCGGCGGAACTCGGTCGGATCGACGTGCGGATGCGCGTGGACCACAAGGGGATCGTCCATGCCGTGATCGCGGCCGACAATGCCTCCACCTTTGATCTGTTGCGGCGCGAGGGCGATACGCTGATGCGGAGCCTGCAGGACGCGGGCGTCAAGGCCGATGCGGGGTCGCTGAAGTTCGACCTTCGCTCCGGCCCCGATCAGAACGGCCAGCAGCCGTCGCGGCAATCATCTTCGCAGCGCGCGTGGAACGGCCTGTCCGACCTGGACGGCGGGGAATCCGAACCCGCGGCCTCCACCGTTCGCGGCTACTTCATCTAAGGGATTTCGACATGAGCTCGATCAGCGGGGTAGGACAGCAGCAGACGGCGGCTGCGGCAAAGGACAGCGGCGCGAAGCTGACGTCGGACTTTAACGCATTCCTCAAGATGCTGACGACGCAGCTTCAGAACCAGGATCCGCTGAAGCCGATGGACGCTACGCAGTTCACACAGCAGCTGGTGGCCTTCTCCCAGGTCGAGCAGCAGATCCAGCAGACCGGCAAGCTCCAGGCGATGCTCGACCGGATGGCGGCGAACGATCTGGCGAATGCCGCGGCTTTCGTCGGGCGTCAGATCGAGATCGCCAAGCCGCAGGCGCCGCTGACCGAGCTGGGTGCCTCGTGGAGCTACGAGCTGGCCACGGCGAGCGATTCCACGACGCTCGAGATCGTCGACGGCAACGGCCGCGTGGTGAAGACCCTGACCGGCGAGACCGGCAGCGGCCCCCATTGGCTGGGGTGGGACGGGAAGTCCGAGGACGGCGTTGCCCTGCCGAACGGCGCCTATACCTTGAAGGTCACCGCGCTGACTGCGTCGGGAACGCAGGTGCAGGCGGGCGCCTACGGCCAGGGCTTCGTCGACAGCGCCGGCATAGTCGCCGGTTCGCCGGTGCTGAACATGGGCGACATGTCCATCCCGCTCGCCAACTTGCGCAAGGTTGGTTCGTACGCGAGCTGAGGGCGCTGCCGGGCTCGTGATCTCCCCAATGATCGAACATTGATGGCCGCCGCTTCGGCAGCTAGCCGAAGAAGCGGCCGATCGAGATCCGCTTGGCGACGAAGCTTTCCAGCCAGTTACGGTGCGCGGCGGCGGCATCGCCGAGCGCTTCGACCTTGTCCCGCGCCGCCGTGGCGCCGACCTGGGCCGCCAGCAGCACCGCAGCCCGCGCGCTATCCAGCCCGCCCTTGAGGTAGCGAACCGCGTCGCCAGCGCCGAGGTGGTGCGAAAGATAGGCCAGACGCGCGATCCGGGCGATATCGCCGCCGACCTCGACGCCGGCCTTTTCGAGCTGGCCGAGATTGTGTTTGGCGTAGTCGGCAGCCGCCTCGATCGCGGTTCCGGCGTCGAGCCGCAGCGACAGCAGCGCGCGGCGCGCCTCCACCCGGATTTGGCCGGCGGAATTGATCCAGTCGTTGGCGCGCGCGATGCGGTTCAGGAACGTGCCAGGGCGTTCGGCTTCTCCGATCCAAGAACCCGACAGGAACTGCGTGAGCCCCGCCGCGGTCGAACGCGGATTGCGGCTGGCTGTGTTCCAGCTGCCGTCCTTCCGCTTCGCGGCCTCGGCTTCGATGATCGCCGCGAGCGCCGCGGCCGGTAGCCCGGTGCGTTGCGCGGCACTTTCGATCGCCGGCGCCATGGCCTGGTTGGCGCCAAGG
>JAEZQR010000121.1 GCA_023413015.1 Pseudomonadota bacterium | reverse complement strand
GGCTTCAGCGGACTGGCCGGCGCCGCTTGGGGGATCGCCAAATTCCTGTTCTGGCTGTTCGTGATCGTCGCCGTCGTGCTCTTCGTGCTCGGCCTCACGGTCTACAAGAAGGTGACCTGATCCATATGAGAAAGGCACCCCGAAGGGTGCCTTTCCCGGTCGACTTGCGGGACGCTAGCTAGATACGGTCCTTGCCGTCGAGCGCTTCGCGCATGCTATCCTTGATGCCACCGATGGCGTTCTGGGCCTTCCCCTTGATCTGGTCGGCTTCACCCTCGCTCTGCAGCTTGGCGTCGCCGGTTAGGTTGCCGAGGCCCTCCTTGAGCTTGCCGCCGAGGTTCTTGGCCGATCCCTCGATCCGGTCGTCGTCAATGCGATCCCTCGCCATCTCGTCTCTCCTGTCGGTTGTGGAGACAACCAACGGGCGTTCGTCACGGACGTTCCGGTCAAGAGTGTCGCATCGACCGGGCCGAACAGGCCCCGTCCATCCGCCAGCGGCTCGATTTCCGCTCGCGACCAGGCACCCTTCACCCTATCGTTGAATACCTCATCATGCCGGCCATGATGAAGTCGCCAGCCGATATCCGGGGGAGCAGATCTTGTCCGTCTATGCCATCGCGCAACTGCGCTTCACCGACCGGGCCGCCTATGATCGATATCAGGCGCGCTTCATGGATGTATTTTCCCGCTTCTCGGGCCGCCTGCTCGCCGCAGACGAACAGCCGCAGGTTATGGAAGGAACATGGGATCGCGAGAAGCTGGTGCTCATGTCCTTTCCGGATGAGGCGGCGTTCCGTGCCTGGGCGGACTCGCCCGATTATCGGGAGATATCGCGCGATCGAAAGGCCGGCGCCGATGCCGTCGTTCTCCTCGTGAAGGGGCTGGACGCCCGCTAGTTGCACCCCATTGCGGATCGCCAACGGTGCCATGACGTTGATGTACGTGGACAATTTGATGGAGGTGACGGATGGAGAAACAAGACATCGACGCCTGGTTCGCTGCCAAGCGCTACGGCTACGGCGCCGGGCTCCCGATCCGCTGGCAGGGCTGGGCCGCGACCGGCCTCTTCGCCGGCACAATGGCGACGAACGCGGCACTTCTGAAGGGCACTCCCCGCCTCGCCGTGGCAGGTCTCCTGACCACCGCCTTCATCGCGCTCGCCGCCGCCAAGACCGATGCCCCTTGGCGCTGGCGCTGGGGGGAGCGCCGCTAGCCGCCCGCCCCCAATCGCTCACCCGAAGTTCCGCTTAAGCGTGATGTACGGGATGACATGCCGGTTGCGCTCGCGATACTCGAAGGCATCTGGCGTCGGATTGCGGCGGTCAGGCGTGAAGAAGGTGCGCTCGCGCTCACCGATCGTGTCGATTGCGTTGTCGAGGCCGAAGGTCACGGTGGTCAGCGGGTTCGGCCGGTACTCGACGAAGGCGGTGACGTAGGGCTGTCCGTTCCGGTTCCGATCGATCTCGTTGCGACGGTAGGCGGCCGAGGCCGAGCCGTACGAGACCTCGAAGCCCCAGGCGAACTGCCCCAGGTCTTGCCGGAAGCTCGTCTCGGCGTACCACAGCGAGTTGTTCGAGAAAGGCCGGTCCCTGAGCGTATAGGGGTCCTGCACCGAGGTATCGACCACCGACACATAGCCGTTCCACCGCCCGCCCTTGATGCCGAGCCGGGTCAGCGGCACGTCGACCGTCGCGCGCGCGATATACTCGCGCCCAGTGCCGAGATTGCCCGGCGCGTCGAAGCCCTCGGGCGTCGGCACCCGGTCCTGCACCTTGCTGACGCGCGTATAGCCCGCCTCGAGCTTCATCAGCCCGTCGCCAAGGATCGGGCGCTCGGCGGTCGCCAGGAACTCCCACGCCCGCTGCGGTTCCAACTCGGCGTTGCCGCCGTTCACACGGTCGCTCGAAAGCTCGGCGACGCTGATGAAGTCGACGAACTGCAGTTGCGCCACTGTGCGCGCCACCGCGAACTGTAGGTGCCACCCACCGCCCGGACGCCAGTCGAACGTCGCCTTGGGCTTGAGGAAGTTGAGCGTCCGCTCGGCCTCCGCATCGCCGCTCACCGTCAGCCGTGACACCTCATAGGTAAGGCCAAGGTCCATGCGCAACGTCGGGCTGAGCGCGCGACCGGCGTTGACGAACGCCTCGCCGCGCCACTCCTTCACCTTCGCCTGATCGACCGGCAGATCGATCCGCGTGCGCGTGTCGCCGGCATCGATCGCATAGAGATTGACGTCGCTGTCGAGCACGTTGAGCACGCCCTCGCCGCCGGTCTCGACGCTCCAGCCGCCCAGGTTCGAGCGGTTCCACACGAGGCGTAGTACCGTCTCGTCGAGCTGGTCGTCGAGGTCTTGCGCGAACCCGCTGCTCGCGTCGCTCCCGACGTCGATGCGCGACAGGTCGCGGTTGTCGCGGTGCCGCCGAGTGGCAAGCCCGACAAGCTTCAGCCCGCCGCCCAGCAGCGGCCGCGTCACATCGCCCCCTATCTCGTACTCGCGCGTGTTGTAGCGCTGCGTCAGCCGGTCATCACGAAGCGGCCCGGCCGCCGAGGATACGGCGCTCGTCTGCATCAACGAGAAACGAGTGTCCGAAATCCGTGTATTAAGGTGTGCGGTGCGGTTGGCGCCGCCGTCATAGGCCCACGATCCCGAGGCATAGACATTGGGCTCCTTGATCCGGTTTACCTTGCGGCGGAACTCGATCAGGTCGCGGCTCGGCAGGGCGATATAGGTATCGGTCCCCTCCTCGTCGGTGTCATTGTTGTTGACGCCCACCGACGCATTGAAGGACGACGGCCCCTGCCGCAGCAGCGCCGACAGGCTGCCCTCGGGCCTGATATCGCCGCTGAACGAGCGTCGTACGGTTCCGCTTGCCGTCCCCGCCAGTCCGCTAGCGTCGGTCAGTATGAGATTCGCCACTTGCGGCTTGCCGGCATATTCGGAGCCGAAGAGGTCACCCGACCCTACCTCGACGCGCGCGACACGGCTCGCCGGAATGCGCGCGAGCACCACGTCGAGCGTTTCGCTCTTCGAACTCGGCCGCTGCCCGTTGATCACGACGTTGCCCGCTGCTTGACCGAAGCCGCGTACCTCGGTGCTGCCTTCGTCGAGCTGGAAGCCGGGCACACGCTGGACGATCTGCAACGCGTTCGACGGCGCGTAAGGCGCGAAGAAGCTCGCCTCATAGACATTGCGTCCGTTCGTGGCAGTCGTCTGCGCCCACAGCGGCGCGGCCGCCCCGCACAACAGGCCGACCAGCGCCACCCGCAACCGATTCCGTACCGACATTCGATCCTCCAGCTTGCGACAAGCTCAGGGCATGTCGTTCTTGCCATTGACGCTACGATTGTAGCGCGCTACAAATGTAGTGCAAGAGGAATATGTCGGCGCCGTTCCGGCAAGCCATGTTCGACCGACGGTCGGCTTCCTTCTGCGAAAGGAAAGGATCAGGTCATGAAGCTCAAGTCATTGATCGCCATCGCCGTGACAGGCATTTGCTTCTCCGTCCCCGCAGCCGCCGAGACGGTCGTATCGCTCCCGCGTTTCGAGGGCATCTCGCTTCAGGGCGGCGGCCGGGTCATCCTCCGTCACGGCAGCCAGCAGAAGGTGACGATCGTGCAGGGCGATTCGGATATTACCCGCCTCTCGGTTGACCGCCAGAGCCTCAAGATCGACGCCTGCGAAGATCGATGCCCGGCCGGCTACCGGCTGGTGCTCGAGGTGGTCTCGCCGGATATCGAAGCCATTGCCGTCCGGGGCGGCGGCACGGTCGAGGCGGAAGGACGCTTCCCCGGGCGCAAGGCGCTTGCGCTGTCGGTCCAGGGCGGCGGCGCCATCGACACGGAGATGGTCGATACGCAACGCGTAGCTGCGTCGGTCCAGGGCGGCGGCACGATCCGTACCAAGGCCAGCTCGAGTCTCGCGGCCTCGGTCAATGGTGGCGGCACCATCACCTATCTTGGCGATCCGTCCATCGCGACGTCGATCCGCGGTGGTGGCCACGTCGATCGGGCGCGCACCACTTCGAGCTGGTTGCGCTTGGACGCCCGCGAAACAGTCGCCAGCCGCTGCTTGCCTATCGACGCGATCCGTGTTTAGCTACAAAAGTAGCGGAGAAGAAATGATGCTTGAGAAGCTACCGCCGCGCGAGCGGCAGATCGTCGACCTTCTCTACGCCCATGGCGCGAAAACGGTCGCGGAGGTCTGCGAAAGCCTCCCCGACCAGCTCAGCGCATCGGCGGTTCGCGCGATGCTCACTCGGCTCGAAGCCAAGGGCTATGTGCGCCGCATACCTTCCGACAAGGGCTTCGTCTTCGAACCGGCGGTGCCGGAGTCCAAGGCGAAGCAGTCGGCCCTGAGTCAGCTCGTCCGTACCTTCTTCAATGGTTCGGCCGCCGGCGCGGCGAGCGCGCTTCTCGGCATGAGCGGCAAGCTCAAGGACGAGGAACTCGACGAGCTCGAACATATGATCGCCGAGGCACGGAAAGGACGTGGCCAATGACACTCCCGTTCCTCCTCGAAATCGCCTGGAAGTCGAGCCTGACGCTCGGCCTCACGCTGGCGGCGCTCGCGCTGCTCCGTCACCGCTCGGCCGCCGAACGCTCGTGGATCGCGCACGCCGGCCTCGCCGCCACGCTGCTGCTGCCGCTCGTCATCTGGGCGGCGCCGCGCTGGCAGGTCGAGGCGCCGGCACCGGTCACCAGCATCCTCGCCACCACCGCGCCCGTACCGGCCCCATTGGAAGCACCGCTGCCACCGGAGCCGGGCAATGCATCGCCGGCCACACCGGCGACACCAGACCCGCCTGCCGACAGCGTCATTGATGCGGGTCTCTTCTCTCAGGAACCGGCGGTGCTCGCCTACGCGATCCCGGCGGCGCTCCTCCTGGGCATCACCCTCCTCGCGATCCTGCGCCTCTTCGCACTACGCGGCCGCGCGAACGTGCTCGTCGAGCAGTCGTGGCTCACCGCACTCGCCCGCGCGCAGCAGCGCATGGGCTTCAAGCATGGCACCGCGCTCCTCGTCAGCGACGACATCGCCTCGCCCGTCAGCTGGGGCGTGCTGCGGCCGGTCATCCTGCTGAACGATGCGGCGGTCGGCTCGCACGATCAGGCCGAGGCGATCATCGCGCACGAGTTGGCGCACGTCGCGCGCTTCGATTGGGCGAAGCTCCTGCTCGCGCGCATCACGACCGCGATCTTCTGGTTCAACCCGCTCGCTTGGCTCCTCGCCCGCCAGTGCCACCAGCTCCGCGAGGAAGCCGCTGACGACTCGGTGCTCGCAAGCGACGTGCCCGACATCGATTATGCCGAGTTGCTGGTCGGCGTCGCCCGCCACGAAAGCGGTGCGCTTCTGCTCGCCGCCAACGGCGTCGCACCGGGCAAGGGCTCGCTGCTGCGCCGAGTCGAACGCGTGCTCGACGCCGGCCTGCGCCGCGCGCCGCCGCGTGCTGCCTGGACGACCGCCTGCGCCGTGGCTGCGCTCATGATCACGACGCCGCTCGCCGCGCTCTCGCTCAGTGTCGGCGGCAGCGCCACGACCGAGGGCGTCAGCCTCCACTTCTCTGCCGCCACCGGCAATGCCGCTCCTGTGGCTCCTCCTAGAGTCATGACAGCCCACCGCACCGGCGCTCCCGATGAAATCACCGATGCGCTCGACGAAGCCAGAACGGCGGTCGATGCCGCGATGGCGTCGGCACCGCTTGTTGCCTCTGCAGCCGCCAGCGCCGCAGCGTCGCTGGGCGATCCGGCATCGCTGCCGTCGTTCAGCGCGATCAGCCTGCAGGGAGGCGGCGAGGTGATCGTCCGCTACGGCCCGAACCGCTCGGTACGCACGATTAGCGGCAACCCCAGAATCGCCGTCACTGACGACAACGTCGCCGTCGGTGGCAATGGGATGGTCGAGGTCGTCATGCCAAGGCTCGAGGCCATCGCGATCCGGGATGGCGGCTCGGTCACGGCGCGTGGCACCTTCCCACCGGTGCGGGACTTGGCGACAGCGATCTCGAACGGCGGCTCGATCGATGTTCAGGCGATCGAAGCCGCCGAAGTCGCGGCAGCCGTCAAGAACGGCGGCACCATCAAGACCCGCGTGCGCAACGAGCTGGCGGCCAACGTCAGCGGCGGCGGCTCGATCCTCTACTGGGGCAACCCACACGACGTCGCCTCCGCAACGAACAAGGGCGGCACCATCCAGCGCGTCGGGAACTGACCGCCATAATGGACCGGCATAAGCACAACCTCTAGGGCTGTGCTTATGCTTACCCGCCGCACCCTCGTCGCCGCGCTCGTCGCTGCCCCGCTCGCTGCCTGCACCCGCACCAGCCCGACCGCTCACCCCCTGCGCGTAATTGGCAACCGCCTGTTCGTCGATGCCTTGGTCAACGGTCACCCGGTCGAGGCGCTGCTCGACTCGGGCGCCGAGATGAGCCTCGCCGACCGCGCGGCAGCCGATATGCTCGGCCTCGCGGGCGGCCAGTCGGTCACCGCGCGCGGCTCGGGTGCCGGCACCACCCAAGCTGCGATTGTCGAAGGCGTGGCGATCGAGGCGGCCGGCGTGCGGCTCATCGACCGCAGCGTCGCGGTGATCGACCTCGCCGACGTGGGCCGGCGGCTGATCGGTCGGCCGCTGCCCTTCATCGTCGGGCGCGACCTGTTCGACGCCGCCCGGCTGTTCATCGACATCGAAGGCGGGGTTCTGCGCGCCGTCGACCGCGCCGTGACGCCGCCCGGCGTGCAGCTGCCGTTGCAGACCGCTCATGGCATCGAGACGATGCCGGTTGCGGTCGAAGGCGAACCGGCGTGGGCCGAGTTCGATCTCGGCAACGGGTCGGAGGTGAGCGTCAGTCGCACCTATGCGCGGAAGCTCGGGCTCGATGCGCCCGAACGGCTCACCGGCCGCAAGTCGGGCGGCGGCATCGGCGGCGCGGTCGAGCGCGATACCACGACGCTGCGCACGCTCACGGTTGCGGGCGTCACCTTCCACGACGTGCCGGCGACGATCGACGACAACGCCAATGCCGGTGACGTCAACGTCGGCGTCTCCATCCTGCGCCGCTTCCACATCACCACCGACTATGCACAGCACGCGATCTGGCTGTCCCCGCGCCGCTGACGGCCGTCCGTAGGAATACGACATTTCGCAGCAGGCCCGTGCTGCGCGATACTCGGTTGTGAAAGGAAGGAGCCGAGCCTGTCGCATCGGCGTTGCGCGACCGATGTTCCTGAACCTGATCTACGTCAGCCATCATCGCTTCAGTGAGAGCGAGGCGCAGCGCGAGACCGCGAATATCCTTGCGGTCGCGCGGCGGCGCAATGCGGAACTCGGCATCACCGGCACGCTCCTCCGGTCGAAGCAGCGTTTCGCGCAGCTGCTCGAAGGCGAGCCCGAGGTGGTGCTGGAACATTACCGCCGCATCGCGCGCGATCCCCGACACCAGGACGTTCGCGTCGTCGATCGACAGATCCGACCACGCCGTCAGTTCGAAGGCTGGTCGATGGCCTATTGCGGCGACACCAACTACGTCCACCGCTATGTCGACGCCCTGACCCTGGTCCCGCCCGACCCGCTCGCGGTCGCCTCGTTCCGCCGCCTGCTTCACGAGCTCGTTGCGGTCGGCGGCATCGGCCAGAAAACCGAGTCGGCCTGACCGCCCGTCTCACCGGACCGCATAGAACGCCGCCACCCGATCCAGCGCCAGCGTCAGCACCAGCTTGCCCGCGCGCGCCGGCCAGCCGAGCGCCGCCTCCGCCGTCTCCAGCCCCTCGCCGCGGCACACCACACGCCACAACACGTCGGACAAGCCGGGGCCGGCCGCTGCCACCGCCTCCTCAAACCGCCGCTTCGCCGCGATTTGCGTAGCCGTCGGATCAAGCGCCTCGCCCGCCCCCTGCCCGCTCCGGCCCGGTACGGCCGACGGGTCCCACCGCATCGTGACGCTCGGGTTCAGGCCCGCCGTCATGAAGTCGCTGCGCAGCCGCTCGCCCGCCGCGAACTGCCGCTCGCTCACCATCCGCCGCCGCATCAGCCAGCCGAGTGGGCTCTCTGCAAGGTTCACCGTCACGCAGCGCACGCTCTCGCCCTCGACCAGCCGCCGCGTCTTGACGAGGATGCGGTTCACCTCCACTGGCTCGCCCACACCTGCCCGCCGCTTCCGTGCCGCTCGCGCCATGCCGTCTCTCCTGCGAATCAATCGAATTGCAGGCTTGCCATATCGGCCGGGGTGTAGGAAAACAGTTTAACCTTATCGGTTAGGACACGACCCATGATCACCCGCATCCGCGAGGTCCGCAAAGCCAAGCGCCTCACCCTCCAGCAGGTTGCCGACCGCTGCGATCCGCCGACCACGGCGCAGACGATCGGCCGGCTGGAGACAGGGATGCGCACCGTCTCGGTCGGCTGGCTCAACCGCATCGCCAAGGCGCTCGGCGTCGAACCGTCGGAGCTGGTCACGCTCCCCGATCGCACCGACGTACCGGTCGCCGCGATCCTGCGCGCCGATGGCGTGATCGCCCCGCCGAAGCCCGCGACGCTGCTCCCGCCGACGCCGACGGGCGCGATGGTCGGCATCAAGGTCGAGGTGGCGCAGGGCAACTATCGCGCCGGCGACCAGCTGTGGCTCGAACGCCTCGCTCCCGATGCCTTCGCCCAGGCGATCAACCGCGACGTCCTCATCCCCCGGCCCGCCGGCCGCTTCGCCTTCGGCCGCCTCGCTGCCACCGCACCCGATAAGGACGGCGTCCGCGTCCAGATCCTCCCGCTCACCCCCGGTGCCCGCCAGCAGGTCATCCCGGACGTCCCCTGGATCGCCGTTGCGCGATTGGTAGTGCGGGAACTCTGAATCACCGAGTCCATCCGCGAAGAACATTCGCATTGCGCGGCATAAAACTGCACAATACCGTGAAATTATTATATACAGAAATGCGAATATTATTAAAATAATGATGCATATGGAGCACAGTAGCTGATAATCTGCTCTCAGATTTTCATCTAACTCAGTGCGTCACTTTCCAATTATTTGACACCGCCATAACGCACCCCCGCTCACTCAGTCATGGGGACTGAGCGAGCAAGGGGGAGCATAGCTATGCGGTTCAACCGTCTACTACTCGTCAGCACCGCGCTGACGACCATCTCTGTACCCGCGTTCGCACAAACCGCCGATGCCTCTGGCCCGGCTACGGCCGCGGAAACCGAAACCATCGTCGTCACCGGTTCGCGCATTTCGCGTCCGAATCTGGAGAGCGCGAGCCCGGTTGCCGTCGTCTCCGCTGAGGAGTTCAAGCTGACCGGCCAGGTCAACGTGGAGCAGGTGCTCAATACGCTGCCGCAGGCGACCCCCGGCATCAGCTCCTTCTCGAACAACCCGGGCGGCGGCGTCGCCACCGTCGACCTGCGCGCACTCGGACGGCCCCGCACGCTCGTGCTGGTCAACAGCCGCCGCTACATGTTCTACGATACGTCGCAGACGGTCGACCTCAACACGATCCCGTCGTTCCTGATCAGCAACGTCGAGACGGTGACCGGCGGCGCCTCGGCCGTCTACGGCTCGGACGCGCTCGCGGGCGTCGTCAACTTCCGTCTCCGTCAGGATCTGGAAGGCCTCGAAGTCGGCGGGCAGTACAACATCACCAGCCGGGGTGATGGTGAACGCTGGAATGCTCACGTCGCCTATGGCGCCGACTTTGCGGACGGTGCCGGCCACATCACCAGCTTCGGTGAATATTATAAGCGCGGCGCCATCAAGGCCGGTGCGCGCAAATACTCGCGGAGCATCGTGAACGAAGGCACCGGCGCCAACGCCGGCAAGCTCGTTCCCGGCGGCAACACGACCGTTCCCGAAGGTCGCTTCTTCACGCCGGAAATTCAGACAGTCGGCGCCGGCCGCGGCCTGCCCTCCGTCGACCTGGCGCTCGGCCGGGGAACGGCCTTCAGCAGCGGCACGCTCGGTGCGACCTATGATGACGGGAACAGCAGCGCGCGAGCGTTTCAGAGCCCTGACGACCTCTACAACTTCTATCCCGATAACTATCTGATGGTGCCGCAGGAGCGCTGGCTGATCGGCACCTATGGCAACTATGAGATTTCCCCGGCTTTCAAGCCCTACTTCGAGCTGACCTTCACCAACAACAGGGTCCAGTCGGAGCTTGCGCCGACGCCGGTCACTGGAACGTTCGGAATTCGGACCAACAATCCCTTCCTCTCGGCAGCTGATCAGGCCGCACTGGCGCAGATCGACGCCAATGAGGCCGCGATCGATGCGGCCCGCGTCGCGCGCGGCCTGTCGGCGATCTACAACAATCCGGGCATCGTCAACATGCAGGTGTTCCGGCGCATGAACGACGTCGGCTTCCGCCATCAGACCGATGAACGGAATGCTTACCGTATCCTGCTCGGCACCGAAGGCGATATCACCGACACGCTGCGTTACGACGCCTACTACAGCTATGCGCGTACCTCGCATACGCAGCGTCAGGAGGGGAACATCTCCCGCTCGGCGTTCAGTGCGGCGCTTCTTGGCACGGCCGCCAACGGTGGCGAGCTCGACATCTTCGGTGCTGATACAGTTACCGAGGCGATGGCGCGCCGTCTGCGGATCGATTCGACCAACCTGAACGAGTCGATCCTGCAGGTGGCGCAGGCGTCGATCAACGGCGACCTGTTCGACCTCGGCATGGGCGGCGGCCCGGCCGGCTTCGCGCTCGGCGTTGAATGGCGCGACACCAGCGCATCGTTCAAGCCCGACCAGGCGCTCTCCTCGGGTGACGTCATCGGCTTCAACGGCGGCCAACCGACCGCAGGCGGCTACAACGTGAAGGAAGTCTTCGGCGAAGTCCTCCTTCCGATCGTGGCCGATCAGCCGTTTGCCGACAAGCTGACGGTGCGCGGCGCCGCCCGCTACTCGGACTACTCGCTGAAGGGCGTCGGTAGCGCCTTCACCTGGGCTGCGGGAGGCGAATGGGCACCCGTGCGTGACGTGACCTTCCGCGCCCAGTACCAGCGCGCCATCCGCGCGCCGAACGTCGGCGAACTCTTCGGAGGTCTGGGTCAGGGCTTCCCGGCGGCGGACGACCCCTGCGGTTCGCGCGCGGCGCAGGACCAACGTACGGCAGCCGTGCGCGCGCTGTGCGAGGCGACCGGCGTTCCGGCATCGGCCGTCTTCACCAGCCAGGTGCAGTCCAACTCGCAGCTTGAAGGCCTGTTCGGCGGCAACCCGAATCTGAAGGAAGAGACGTCCGACACGGTCACCGCAGGCGTGGTGCTGCGCCCCTCGTTCATTCCGGGCCTCAGCTTCACCGCCGACTATTTCAACATCAAGATCGATGATTTCATCGCGTCGTTCGGCGGCGGCCTGAACAACACGCTGGCTCTCTGCTACAATGTCATCCAGGACATCAATAGCCCCTACTGTCAGGCGGTTGTCCGTAACCCGGTGACCGGCGCCATCGGCGGCCAGTATCTGCCGGTGATCACCGGCGCGAACATCGCGAGGTTGAAGACGAGCGGTATCGACTTCCAGCTCGATTACGTCGCCAACCTGGGCTTCGGCCTCATGAGCGAGGAGTCGCGCCTCAGCTTCAACCTGCTGGCGACGTGGCTCGACAAGAACGACGTGACGCCGGTCGTCGATCAGCCGAACATCGTCCAGCATTGCGCCGGCAACTTCGGTCCGAACTGCTCGGTCGTCACGGGCTACCGCACCAGCCCGCAGCCGGAGTGGAAGGTCACGTCGCGCCTGTCGTGGTCTGATGGTCCGCTCACTTCGTCGTTGCGGTTCCGCTATCTCGGCGAGTTGTTCGACGAGCGTATCGAGAACGGCGGCACCAGCCCGAGCGTCATCTCGGTGCCGAGGCTGAAGCCGAAGGTCTACACCGACCTGTCATTCTCGTATGACCTCTCGGAGAGCTTTACGGTCAATGCCGGCGTGAACAACCTGTTCGACGTGCAGCCGCAGATCCTTTCGGACCAGCGCGACGAGCAGAACAGCACTTACCCGGGTCTGTACGATCCGCTGGGCCGTGACTTCTTCATCTCGGCTACCTACCGCTTCTAAACGGTAACTGTCCAAACTCCGGGCGGCGGGTCTCGATCCGCCGCCCTTTTTTTGTCACCACCCGGCAACATCGAGGAAGGACGCGTCGTGAGTCAGGAGCCCCAAGCACGCATGTCTGCCGTCCAACGGCACCTGCAGGCCGGTGATGGATACCAAGCTCTTCTTGAGCTTCGGGCCATCGTTGCCTCAGCGCCGCCGCTTGGTGTTGGATGGGGCAACGTCGCGCGCCTTGCCCGCGCTCTTCAGGATATTGATCTGGCCGTTACAGCCGCCGAGCTATGGCGCCGGTCAGCGCCGAACGACCGGGGCGCACATGAACTGCTGTTCGAGCTGTTGTCGGAGATCGGGGAAAGCGAACAAGCGCTGAAGATCGCTAGAGTGCTTGCGACACGCCATTCAAACGATACCAAAGGCCAATATCTGCTCGGTCTCGCCCTCGCCCGCTTGGGTCAGTTCGAGCCGGCCGAAGCCGCCTTCTCTGCCGTCATAGCCGCACAGCCGCTCGACGCCTTCGCTTGGGAGCAACTCTCGATCATCAAGCGCTTCACGTCTGGCGACCCAGACATCGACAACCTGCGCGCCATCGAGACGCGTCTCCGGCCGCAAACCGAGGCGCATGCGGCCCTGCTCTACGCCCTCGGCAAGGCCTATGACGACGTCGGCGACGTCGACAACGCGTTCGCGGCCTTCGAGCAAGGCGCCAGGACGATCTTCGCGCTACACCCCTTCGACCTGCCGCCGCTGGCCGCGCACCACGCCCGGTTGCGCAGCAGCTTCTCGCGCCCGCTCCTCGATCACTTCGCCGGGTGCGGTGAGGCCTCGGAGCGGCCGATCTTCATCCTTGGATTGCCGAGGTCCGGCACGACGCTCGTCGAGCAAATCCTGAGTGCGCATCCGAAGGTGGCTGCCGGCGGCGAGATGCGTCTGCTGCCGCTGGCTGCGACCCCATTACGTAACCTCGAGCCAGTCGACATTCAGCGGTTCGTGGATGCAAGTGCCGACAAGGATCCATGGGGAGCACTCGGTCGCGAATATCTCGCCTGCCTGAGCAACCGTTTCGGACCGCATGCCATCGTCACCGATAAGGGACTTGCGACGCACATGTTCGTCGGCGCGATACGGCTCATGCTGCCGGGCGCGCGGTTCATCTACTGCCGTCGCGATCCGCGGGACATCGCCTGGTCCGCGTTCCGCTCGCGTTTCTCCGAGGGCCAGTGGTGGAGCTACGACCTCAGGAGCATCGCACGCTATCAGCAGATATACGGAACGCTGATGGACCACTGGCGCTCGATCGCGCCGGCCTCGCGGCTGCTCACCATCGATTACGAGACGCTCGTCAGCCGCCCCGATATGGAGATCCCCCGGCTGCTCGACTTCGCAGGCCTCTCCCACGAACCGGCCTGCTTCACCCCGCATCTGAGCTCGAAGGCGGTGCTGACCCGCAGCCTGGCGCAGGTGCGCAACCCCATAAACACCCGATCGGTCGGCAACTGGCGGCGCTACGAGACTCACCTGGCTCCGTATCTGAGTGAAATGGAGACGCTGAGTCGACACAGTGATTGATCCTACAAGGCAAACATCACACCTCGACAGCTTTCAGCTGGCTCTCAGCCTTGGTCTCGCCTGCACCTTAGTTGGACGTCGAATCAACACACACGTGAAACACAAAAGCCACACAAGATGAAAAGCCGCCCCTTATACCCACAATGGGCGGACCGCCGGGTACGCAGCTTTGTAAAGCGAACGTAACGCCCTTCTGCCGCCACAGCCTGATGGCGGACTCACAAGAAGGGGAAGCCTATCATGCGGTTCGACCGCCTGTTGCTTGTCAGCACCGCGCTGACTGCGTTCGCGTTGCCGGCTCATGCCCAGACGGAGGCCGCTCCGGCCACCGCTGCGGCCGACGAGTCGGTCGAAACCATCGTCGTCACCGGCTCGCGCATCGCGCGTCCCGATCTCGAGGCCGCTTCGCCGGTTCAGGTGATCGGCACCGCCCAGATCGAGCAGTCGGGCGCCACCAACATCCAGGATCTGCTGCTCGAGAACCCGGCGTTCGGCGTCGCAGGGCTCAGCCGCACCAACTCGGCGTTCCTGACCTCGGGCACCGGCGTCTCCACCGTCGACCTGCGCGACCTCGGCTCGGATCGCACCCTCGTCCTCGTCAACGGCCGCCGCGTCGTCGCCGGCCTTCCCGGCTCGTCGACCGTCGACCTCAACGTCATCCCAACGCAGTTCATCCAGCGCGTCGACGTGCTGACCGGCGGCGCCTCGGCCGTCTACGGCTCGGACGCCGTCGCCGGCGTGGTGAACTTCGTCTACAAGGAAAACTTCGAAGGCGTCGAGTTCGAAGGCCAGAGCGGCATCACCCAGCGTGGTGACGACGAGCAGTATCGCGTCAGCGTCACGGCCGGCGGCAACTTCGCCGAGGACCGCGGCAACATCATGGTCCACTTGGGCTACTCGAACCAGGAAGGCCTCCTGTCGCGCCAGCGCAAGAACACCTACCTGGACGACTCTGACCTGTTCGCCCTCACCGGCGATCCGAAGGACTTCGGCGTTCCTTACACGCCCTATCTGTCGAGCTTCCCGCTCCAGGGCCGCTTCGATGTCAACGGCACTGCGGGTACCGGCGACGACTTCACCTTCGATCCGGTCACGGGCGCGCTGCGTCCCTGCTTCGTCAACAATGGCGGCGCCGCTCCCGCTGCGTGCGGCCTTCCGGCTGGCACTCAGCTCGGCCCCGACGGCTACAACCGCCAGCAGAAGCGCACCATCGCGGTTCCGGTCGAGCGTTACCTGTTCGCGGCTCGCGGCCACTACGACCTGACGGACAATCTCCGCTTCTTCTCCGAGGCGACCTACGCGAAGACCACGTCGGAGCGTGAGATCGAGCCGTTCGCCCTCTCGTCCGAGGATGTCCTCGCGTCGACCGGCGGCCGTATCCCACTCGAATCGCTCGTGAACGGCACGCTCGTGGTCAACCCGCTCGTCCCCACCGCCATCGTGAACGCCGCGCGCGACACCGACGGCGACGGGCTGCGCGATTATGCCTTCTCTCGCCGTCTCGGCGAGTTCGGCAGCCGCACCGGCAGCACGACGCGTGACTTCTTCCGTATCGCGACCGGCTTCCAAGGCAGCTTCCTCGACGAGCGCTTCCACTGGGATGCGAGCTACGTCTACGGCCAGACCACGGAGTCGCAGCGGTCCAGCGGTCAGGTCAACGTCCTGAACTTCGCCAATGCGTTGCAGGCGGTCACCGACGTCAATGACCTCAACAACAACGGCAGCCGGACCGACGCGATCTGCGCCAGCGCCGAAGCGCGGGCCCAGGGCTGCGTGCCGATCAACATCTTCGGTGCAGGCTCGATCACGCCGGATGCGGTGAAGTACATCAATGCCGAAGGTTCGTTCCAGACGGACATCAAGCAGCACGTCTTCTCCGCCAACGTGAACGGCGACCTGTTCGAGCTGCCGGCGGGTGCCGTCGGCGTCGCGCTCGGTGCCGAGTACCGCAAGGAGATCAGCTCGGAGGACAACGACGCGCTAACCAACGCAGGCCTCAACGGCGGTAACGCGCTTCCGGACACATTCGGCAAGTTCGACGTCAAGGAGTTGTACGGCGAGATCCGCGTGCCGCTGCTGGCCGACAAGCCGTTCTTCAACGAGCTCAGCGTCGGTGCTTCGGGCCGTGTCGCTGACTACTCGACGGTCGGCACTGTCTACAGCTACTCGGGCAACGTCGAATGGTCGCCGGTCAGCGACATCCGCTTCCGCGGCACCTACTCGCGTTCGGTGCGCGCACCGAACATTGGCGAGCTGTTCACGGGCCCGTCGCAGACCTTCCCGAGCGGCATCGTCGATCCTTGCGAAGGCATCGGCGCGACTGGCGGCGGCGCCGTCGGTGACGCGTGCCGTGCGGCGCCGGGCGTGCTGTCGAACATTGCGGCCAACGGCGGCAAGTTCACGCTCACCCAGTCCGACAAGCAGGGCATCAGCGGCTACAACAGCGGCAATCCGGACCTGAACGAGGAGAAGTCGGACTCGTATACGCTCGGCGTGGTGATCAATCCGCGCTCGATCGATGCGCTCCGTAACCTTGCGGTGACGATCGACTACTTCAACATCAGCGTAAAGGATGCGATCAACGCCCCGCCGCGCAACTTCATCCTCGACCAGTGCTATGGTCAGGGCAACCAGCAGTTCTGCGACTTCGTCACCCGTCGTCCGACCGTCACCGGTGCGAACAGTGCGGGCTCGATCGAGTTCGTGGATGCCCCGCTCGTCAACAGCGGCAAGCTGAAGACCGACGGCATCGACGTCGTGGCAACCTACCGCTACGGTCTCGACTTCCTAGCGGAAGACGCGATGCTGAACGCCCGCGTCGCCTACACCCACTATTTCTCGGGCTACACCATCCCGGTTCCGGGTGCGGACAAGGATCCGTACGTGGGCGAGATCGGCAACCCGAAGAACAAGTGGACGGCGAACCTCGGCATGGAGTTGGGCAAGTTCGACGTGAACTTCACCGGCACCTACATCGGCAAGTCGTATGAGGACGACCAGTTCCTCGCGGCTTACGACCTCGAGCCGCGTTCGCTGGGCGTCGGTGCGGAGTTCTACCTCGACGCGCAAGTCCGCTTCGAGGCGAAGAAGGGCGCCGAGCTCTACTTCGGTGTCGACAACCTGCTCGACAACGACGCGCCGAACCTGCTGTCGAACACCACCTTCAACACGACGGGTACCGACACCGCCGCCGACGTCTACGACGTTTTCGGCCGCCGGTTCTACGTGGGCGCTCGCTTCCGCTTCTAAGCGGACGACCCTCTGCCTAAACTTAAGGGCCGGAGCTCACGCTTTGGCCCTTTTTTATGCAGAAGCTACGGTTCTTTTTCAGCAGAAACCCACAAACTCAACGGCACGTTGGAAACGTGACGTCGCAACATACCCTCTCATCCGTCTCTACGGATCAGACTTATGTCTCCCTCGCCTCCAGTGTCGGTGCGTCCCTTTGTTAACTTCAGATACAAGATTCCCATGAAGAAGAGACGGCCACCAGATAACATTCTGTCAGAATGTAATTTTTACATTTAAGTGTATTTATTTCAAATTTTAAGTGAAGATGTGCAACAAATGTGCAACATGTATTTATAAGTTTACCCATTTTTCGTTCGCACTTACTTGATTCTACTTTACACGATCAAAGTCACCGTACTTTAAGAAACACCTCTTCGCTCGTAGTGACTGAAGAGCCTAAGGGGGGGGAAATCATGCGGTACGACCGCCTACTGCTCGTCAGCACCGCGCTGACGGGGCTATCACCGTGTGTTGCTTATGCTCAGGACGCCCAGAACTCATCCGCCTCGGCAGGTGAAGAGACGATCGTCATCACCGGTTCTCGCATCGCGCGGCCCAACCTGGTCTCGTCGAGCCCAGTCCAAGTCGTCACGTCGGAGGACATCCAACTCTCTGGCACCGTCAATACCGAACAGCTGCTTAACACGCTGCCGCAGCTGATCCCCGGTGTCACCGCCTTCACCAACAACGGCAGCGCTGGTGCGACCACGACGAACCTGCGCAACCTCGGCTCGTTGCGCACTCTCGTGCTCGTCGACGGCCGCCGCTACGTTCCGTTCGGCACGGGCGGCCAAGTCGACCTCAACACCATTCCTGCCTCGCTTATCCAACGTGTCGACGTCGTGACCGGCGGCGCCTCGGCCGTGTACGGCTCTGACGCCATCGCCGGCGTCGTCAACTTCATCATGAAGCGCGACTTTCAGGGTATCGAGGCCGGAGGTCAGTATACCGTCACCGAAAAAGGCGACGGCGATCAGTACAGTGCCAACCTGACGCTCGGTGCCAACCTCGACGGCGCCCGCGGCAATGCCACCTTCCACATTGGCTACACCAAGCGCCAATCTGTCCTGCAGGGTGCTCGTAAGTTTTCATCGGTCACGCTTCAGGACCCGGCCGCGACGGCGGCAGGCGCAGCCAGCGGCTTTATCGCTGGCGGAAGCCCCACCGGCGAGTTTGGCTCGATCGACGCATTCGGCACCGGCTACTTCAGCACGCCGAAGATCTTCGACAATGCTGGCAACCTGCGCGACTTCCTTGACCCGCAGGATCTCTACAACGCCGCGCCCTTCCAGTATCTGATGACGCCGCAGGAGCGTTGGCTGATGCGCGGCACGGCGACCTACGAGATTAACGATCATGCTGAGGCCTATGCCGAAGGCACATTCATCAACAATCGGGTCGTGCTGCAACTCGCTGCCTCACCTGCCAGCCCGACGAATGCGATCCTGCACGTACGGTCGCCGTTTTTCTCGGCTGCAACGCAGGCCCGACTGGCCGAGCTCGATGCGACACAGACCGGCACCGGCAACACGGTAAATGATGGCTATGTGACGATCCCGTCTCCGCTTCGACGCCGGCTGACCGAGGTCGGTCCGCGCGACTCCGACTATGAGCGCAATGCCTATCAGGCGGTCGTCGGTGTTCGCGGCGACATTACCGGTAGCTGGCGCTACGACGCTTATTACAACTACTCGCGCACGCTGACCCAGCTGCAGCAGACCGATGCCGTTCGCAGCCGGCTCCTGGCCGGACTCGAGACCGAGTTTGCACCGGACGGCACGCTGCGCTGCCGCAACGCTACCGCCCGGTCGCAGGGCTGCATACCGATTGACATCTTTGGCAAGGGCGACATCAGCCCGGCTGCCGCCGATTACATCCGCATCAACCTGAAGGACCTGACTAAGGCCACCCGCCAAGTGGCGAACGGCTACGTCACAGGCGACTTGTTCGATCTCGGTGCGGGACCGGTCGGCGTGGTGTTCGGCGCCGAATGGCGCTCGGAAGGCGCGACCTTCACGCCAGACGCCGCCAAGAACGGAGGCGACATTCTCGGTTTCAATTCGACCACCGGGACCGACGGCCACTACAACGTCAAGGAACTCTTCACCGAAATCAACGCGCCAATCCTTGCCGATGCTCCGTTCGCGCAGGAATTGAACCTGCACGCGGCCGCCCGCTACTCCGACTACTCTCTCAAGGCTGTGAAGGGTGTCTGGGCCTATGCCGCCGGTCTCGACTGGCAGCCGATGGATGACCTCATGGTCCGCGCGCAGTATCAGCGCGCGGTTCGTGCTCCTAGTGTCGGCGAGTTGTTCGGCGGTCAGAGCCAGTCGTTCCCCACTGGTGTCGATCCCTGCTCCGACCGTGGCACCGCGGCCAGCCGTACGGACGAACTCCGTGCGCTCTGCGTCGCAACCGGCGTGCCGGCGGCGGCGGTCTTCACCCGCGCCATCCAGCCGGGCGGACAGATCGAAGGACTCGTCGGCGGCAACCCGAACCTGCAGGAGGAAACCGCCGACACCTACACAGCGGGCATCGTATTTACGCCATCGTTCGCGCCGCGGCTCAGCGTGTCGCTCGACTACTTCAACATCAAGGTGGACGATTACATTGCGCAGGCTGGCGGCAGTATCCCAGGCGTAGTCAACCTGTGCTACACGGTCGCTCGCGATGCAAACAGCGATCTCTGCCGTCTGATCGCCCGCCACCCCGGCGGAACGATCAGCCGCGTCACCTCGCTTAACGCCAACATTGGCGCTATCAAGCGCGAGGGCATCGACTTCCAGGTCGACTATGGCATGCCGCTGTCGTTCGGCATGCTATCGGAAGAGAGCCGCGTGCGGCTCAGCCTGACCGGTACATGGCTCAACAAGATGGACATCACGCCGGTGGCGTCGCTTCCTGATCGTGTCCAGCATTGCGCCGGCACGTTCGGCGTCACCTGCGGCGAGCCCGATCCGAAGTGGAAGTTCACTGCTCGCACGGCGTTCGAGGATGGTCCGCTGACGCTCAGCCTGCGCTGGCGCTGGATCGGCAAGACGGAAGACGATCGCATCGATGCGCTCAGCTACGTTACGCCACGCGATCCTGAGACCTTCGTGGCTCCGATGATCAAAGCGTACAGCTACTTCGACTTGAGCTTCTCGTACGACATCAACGAGACGTTCGGCCTCTATGGCGGTATCAACAACCTGTTCGACAAAAATCCGCCAGTCTTGGGCACTGCTCAGCCCTCTAATGGCAATAATACGTGGTCGAACACGTATGACGTCTTGGGCCGCAGCTTCTTCATCGGTGCGACCGCGAAGTTCTAAACAACATTAATCCTATCTAACTTCCAGGCCGGAGCGAAAGCTCCGGCCCGCTTTATGCGGCGGAAGACAGTAGCTAAGGTCAGCTCGATGGTGACACCCAACAGCCAGAACGGCGCGCTATACAGCGTCGCAACTCCAGGCTGCGATGGTCGAGGTGCTGCCGCCTAACCTCTTTGACGAAGATACGGCCATCCATGCCTCAATCGTTGCATTGCAACCATCAGCGACACCCTGCCTGAGCAGGCCGAACGCTGCGGGTGCTCTGCTATCGCCCAAGAAGGAATAGGCCCATATCGATGCGCTGCCCAGCGGCGGTAACCGGCGCATCTTGACTCCGATCTGCTAAATTTGGCCAGATGACGAAACCAGCTTGCTGGCGATCGGCCCAATGTTCATGCCGAGCATCGGCGATGCACGTCAAACCGCCAACCTACCCTCCACCCTGACAGCAAGGAGGCACGAGTGCGGTCAGCCGCGTACAATTTTTATAGTTTTTTTATTATGGCCCAGCCGATTTTTGTTACAAGGCTGCAACACAAGCCGGGAAATCGAGGTCAATAGCCGCTCGCCCAAAATGGGCATGATTTACATCCCTGTGCAACAAGCTAACCGAAACGCACCCAGTCGCTCGATCGTGAGCGCTGGCACATGGGGGAACCAACCATGCGGTCCAGCCGCCTACTACTCGTCAGCACCGCGCTGACGGCATTGTCACCTTGTGTCGCATATGCTCAGGACGCCCAGAGCTCGGCCGCTGCGGTCGAGCAGGCTTCAACCGGCGAAGACACCATCGTCATCACCGGCTCGCGAATCGCGCGCCCCGACCTTGAGACTGCCAGCCCGGTCACGGTCATCTCGCAGGACGAGATTTCGCTCCGTCAGGCCGAAACCGCCGAGGACCTGCTGCGCGACCTGCCTTCGCTCCGGCCCGCCAACGGCCCCGCCGTCAACAACGGCGGCAACGGCAGCGCCAACCTCGACCTTCGCGGCATGGGAACGCAGCGCACGCTCGTCCTCCTCGATGGTCGCCGGATCGTTCCGTACAACCTGAATGCCGTCGTCGACCTCAACAACATCCCGGTCAACCTCGTCCAGCGCGTCGATACGGTGACCGGCGGTGCCTCGTCGGTCTACGGTGCCGACGCCGTCTCGGGCGTCGTCAACTTCATCACGAAGCGTGACTTCGCGGGTCTCGACGTTTCGGGCAGCTATCGCATCACCGGCAAGGGTGACGCGGATCAGTACCGTGTCGACATTCTTACCGGCGCAAACTTCGAAGATGGTCGCGGCAACGTCGTCCTCGGCCTCGGCTATCAGAAGCGCGAACCGCTGTACGTGACCGATCGCGACATCGCCCGCTTCCCGATCAGCTCGGCCAACGGCCAGTTCTCGGGCTCGCAGGCTTCCGTGCCCGCGCTCCTCACCTCGATCAGCAACGAGGCGATGGGCCTGCCGAAGGGCGACTACGGCGCGGTGATCGATCCGGCGACCGGCGCGTTCCGCGCGGCGACGCAGAACGATCTCTACAACTCGAACCTCGGCACCTACTTCCAGACGCCGCTCGAGCGGTACAACGTCTACGCGGCCGGTCGGTACGAGATCACGGAAGGCATCGAGTTCTACTCGACGGGGCTGTTCGCCGTTAACAAGACGAACATCGACCTCGCTTCTTCGGCGACCTTCACCAACACCTACCAGCTGCCGCTCAACAACGCCTACCTACCGGCACCGGCCCGCAACCAGATCTGCCGCGGTCGTGGCATCTCGCAGGCGGCATGCGATGCGGCAGCAGCGGCGACCACGCCGACGAGCGCTGGCTACCTGACCGTGCCGGTGATCCTGCAGCGCCGCTTCACCGAATATGGTCCGCGTGGCGGCGACTACGACACGCGCATGTTCCAGGTGCAGACCGGCCTTCGCGGCGACATCACCGAGACGCTCAGCTACGACGTCTCGGCGCAGTACGGCGAGTCGAGCACCAACCAGTCGCGCGAGAACTGGGGCTCCTTCTCGAAGCTTCAGCAGGCGCTGCGCTCGTACCGCAATGCAGCCGGCACCCCCGTCTGCACCGATACGACGAACGGCTGCGTGCCGATCAACCTGTTCGGCCCTGAAGGCTCGATCACGCCGGAGATGCTGGCATTCATCGACCTCGACGCGCGCATCCGTACCCTCATCAAGCAGTCGGTCGTGACCGGCAACGTCTCGGGCGACCTGTTCGGTCTCGCTAGCCCCTGGGCGGAAGGCACGGTCGCCTTCTCGCTTGGCGCTGAATATCGCAAGATCCAGGCGGAGAGCCTGCCCGACGGTCCGTCGCAGATCCAGGGCGAGGTGCTCGGCACCGGCGCCCGCACGCCGCCGGATGTGGGCAAGTACGACGTGAAGGAAGTCTTCGGCGAGCTGATCATTCCGCTGATCGAGGACAAGCCGTTCTTCAACAACCTGTCGATCGAGACCGGCCTCCGCTACTCCGACTACTCGACGACCGGCAGCAGCACGACCTGGAAGGCCGGCGGCAACTACGAGCCCGTCAAGGGCTTCAAGTTCCGCGGCATGTACCAGCGCGCCGTACGCTCGCCGAACATCCTCGAGCTGTACCAGTCGCCGGTCCAGGCGCTCAGCAACCTCGCGGTCGATCCTTGCGCGGGTGCTACCCCGACCGCGCCGCGCGCGCTCTGCGAGGCGACCGGGGCCCCGGCAGGGACCTACGGCTCGATCCCGCAACCATCGTCGAGCCAGATCAACGTCACGACCTCGGGCAACCGCGATCTCGACGTCGAAAAGGCGAGCACCTACACGCTCGGCGCCGTCTTCACCCCGTCGTTCACGCCGGGCCTGGCGGTGACGCTCGATTACTTCAACATCAAGATCAAGGACGCGATCACCAACCCGTCACAGGGTGACATCCTGAATGGCTGTTACCAGACGGCGCTCAACCCGGCGCAGACGCCGAACGCGTTCTGCGCGCTGATCAAGCGCAACCCGCTCAACGGCTCGCTCAACGGTTCCGGTGAGACCCCAGGCGTGATCCTCGCCAGTTCGAACCTTGGCGTCATCGAGACGGCGGGCCTGGATCTCGGCGTCAGCTACCGCTTCGATCTCGTCGACGTCGGCATCGGTGACGGCGACTCGGGCACGGTACGCCTAGCGTTCAACGGTACCTGGCTGGATTATTATCACTTCCAGGCCAACCCGAACTCGATCAACCGCGACTGCACGGGCTACTATAGCACGAACTGCACCAACCCGCGGCCCGAGTGGCGCTGGAATGCCCGCGCGACCTACTCAGTCGGCATCTTCGATGCCTCGCTGCTGTGGAACCACATCAGCTCGGTCCGGTTGGAGCCGCAGGCGCCGAGCCCGCGTCCGGAGCTGTCGACTCCGCAGCCGGGCGGTCCGAACCCGTCAACCGTTCTCGAATCCTTTAGGGAGATCGGCGCGTACGACACCTTCGACTTCGCGCTGCGCGCTTCGATCAACAACGTCGATCTGACGCTGACGGTTGATAACATCTTCGACAAGAACCCACCGCTGGTCGGTGCGAACGTCGGTGGTACGCAGTTCAACAACGGCAACACCTTCCCGACGATCTACGATGTGCTGGGCCGCACCTTCACGCTCGGCGCACGTGTGAAGTTCTAAGTCGCAGTACAACAATATTTGTCCTTTAACTTACGGGCCGGGGAGCAATCCCCGGCCTTTTTTGTGCCCTCGCATTTGCCCCTGCGCCCGATCGGCTACCGTTTTAGCCGTGAAACGATCCTGGCTCCTCTTTCCCCTCCTTACGCTCACTCCCGCCGCGGCTCAGATGCCGCCAGGCACTGATCCTTACGGGCCCGGCCGCGAGATCTCCGCCGAGGTCAACCGCATCGTCACGCCTGACGGCATCGACTAAACCTTCGAGCGACGCTTGGCGGGGCACGGCAAGCGGTGAACGTGCGCGTTAACGACCGCGCCAACCCGATCCTCGTCTTCGCCCATGGCGCCCCCGCGGCGGTCGAGATGCCAATCGCCTAGCCTTCCAGCGCCCGTAGGAGGATTATTTCACCGTCGTCCAATATGATCAGCGCGGTGCCGGCCGCTCCTACCTGCTGAACGATCCCGACAGGATCGCCCCCACACTCGCGCCCGACCGCAAGGCGTGGGACGACGACAGCGCCTTCACGATGAAGGCAATATTACCGCAACTGGCCGACATCAGCTTCCAGAAGCTCAAGCGGCTCAAGGTGCCAACCCTCATGCTCCTCGGCCGCCAGGATAGCACCACGCCCTCGCCGATCGCCGCCGCCTGGCTGGATCGCCTGAAGGCGCCGAAGAAGGCTACCCTCTGGTTCGAGCATTCGGCGCATCTGCCGATGATCGAGGAACCCGGCCGCTTCGTCGCCGCCCTCCTCCAGCACACCCGCCCGCTGGTCGGCACGGAAGCGACAAGATCGCAGAAATAAGCGGTCAGCTCCTACGCCACCCTGCCCAGCGGATGATTGCACGAACATGTGTAATTCATTGTTAATTCTGTTGCTGCATGTGCAGATTAGGCGCAGGGGTGGCGATGCCGAGGGGGAGGCATATGGCGGCTGGGTCTTGGCGCAAGGCTGATCGACGAGAAGAACCGTCTGTCGCGTCACCTGAGCCCTTGGCTTCTCATCTCAACCAGCTCGCGGCCGAGCTACGCGCCCGCGAGCAGCAGCTGGCGCTGGTTCTCGGCCAAGCCATGGTTGGTATCCTCCACCGGGATCGGGCTCACCGCATCCTGACGGTGAATGGAAGATTCTGCGAGATCGTCGGGCGCTCTAGGGAACAGCTGGATGGTGTTCCCATGATGGAGTTCACCCATCCCGACGACCGCATCTGGAACGAGGCCCTTTTCCTGCGCCATCTGCGATCGGGCGAGCCGTTCCAGATCGAGAAGCGATATGTCCGTCCCGACGGCTCCAGTCTCTGGTGCGAGACGAGCGTGTCGTTCGTCCGCGATGAAAAGGGCGAAGTGGCCTCGATCATCACCGTCGTGCAGGACATCGACCGGCGCAAGAAGGCTGAGGCCGAAGCCCGCGAATCCGCGCTGCTCCTCCAGACGGTGGTCGACAGCGTCGAAGACCTGATCTTCGTGAAGGACCGCACCGGACGGTTCGTGCTCGCCAACCGCAAGCTGGCGGAAGGCTGTGGCACGCTGATCGGACAGCGCGTCGAGGACCGCTTCACTGGCGAACTTGTCGGCTGGTCGCGTTCGACCGACGAGCGCGTCATTGAACTCGGCGAATCGACGCTCAACGACGAGGTCATTCCGCTGAGCGGTGAGCCGCGGCTGTTCGAAACGGTGAAGGTCCCCTGGCGGAAGGATGGGGAGATTGTCGGCATCATCGGCGTCTCGCGCGACATCACCAAGCAGACGGCCGCCGAGCACAAACGCCGCGAGAGCGAACGTCAGTTGGCGACGCTGCTGAACAACCTGCCCGGCCTCGCCTACCAGGGCGCGACGGAAGCGCCCTGGCCATTCACATTCGTGAGCCCCGGCGTCGAGGAGCTTACCGGCTACACGCCCGACGACTTTATGAGCCGGCGCATCGTCTGGGGCGATCTGGTCTACTCCAAGGACCTGCCGAACGTCTGCCGCCTGATCGACGAAGCCGTATCGGAGCGGCGCCCCTTCTCGCTCGTCTATCGCATCGCGACGCGCTCAGGCTCGCTCCGCTGGGTTCATGAGCGCGGCGAAGGAGTCTTCGCGGACGACGGCGCGCTGCTGAGGCTCGAAGGTTTCATCGGCGATTTCCACGACCAGAAGACCGCACAGGACAGAATCCGGCGGGCGGCGGAACATGACCAGCTGACCGGCCTCCCCAACCGCGGGCTCTTCATGCGGCAGCTCGAACACACTCTGCGCCAAGCGGGCGAGCAAAGCCCCTGCGCGCTAATGCTGCTGGACTTCGACGACCTAAAGCGGGTCAACGATACACTGGGCCACGGCGCTGGCGACGCCATGCTGAAGGTACTCAGCGAACGTCTCGCGCGCGAGTTGCCGGAGACAGCGCTGATAGCCCGGCACGGCGGCGACGAGTTCGCAGTCCTGCTACCCGGCATCGCCTCCGCGACCGAAGCGACCGTGGTAGGAAACCGCCTGCTTGAATGCTTCCGCGAGCCGTTCAAGTTCGGCGAGCATACGCTCGGCTGCCGCGCCAGTGTCGGCGTGGCGCTCCTGCCCTGTCACGCCTCCGACGCCGAGCGGTTGCTGACCTGCGCCGACATCGCGCTCTACGCCTCAAAATCGGCCGGCAAGGGGCGCCTGACGCTGTACACGCCGAAGCTGCGGTCCGCCGCCGAGAAGCGTGCGGCCATGATCTCCCGGGCGCGCCATGCCCTCGCCGGCGAGCGGCTGGTGCCCTTCTATCAGCCCAAGGTCGACCTTCGGAATGGGCAGCGCATGGGGTTTGAGGCGCTCTTGCGCGGGCGTTCCGATGCCGGACGCATGTTCACGCCGCCTTCGATCGCGGCGGCGCTGGAAGACGCCGAGACCGTCCTCGCCATTCGCGACCACCTTCAGGCCGCCGTCATCGCCGACATCCGGCGATGGCACGATCGGGGAATGTCTGTCGGCCGGGTTGCGATCAACGCGTCCGCGGGCGAATTCCGGCTCGGCGACTTCGCCGACGTGCTACTGGAGCGGCTTCACAAGGCCGGCCTGCCCGCCGAGACGCTCGAACTCGAGGTCACGGAGACCGTCTTCCTCGGGCGCGGTGCGGATCATATCGCCTGCGCGCTGCAGCAACTCACAGAGGCCGGCGTCACTATTGCGCTCGACGACTTCGGCACCGGCTATGCCTCGCTCTCACATCTTCAGAGCTATCCCGTAAGCACAATCAAGATCGACCGCTCCTTCGTCCGCGACATGGCATGCGACGCCGGAAGCGCCGCGATCGTCCGGGCCATCGTGCAACTCGGAGCTGGGCTCGGCATGACGACGGTGGCCGAGGGCATCGAAACGGCCGATCAGGCCCGCTTCGCGCGCGAGAGCGGATGCGTGATCGGGCAAGGCTATTATTTCGGAAAGCCGCTCCCTGCCCGAGGCGTGGCTGGTTGGATCGACCGCTGGGATAACCGTTCCAGCCTTGAGGACAGCGGCATCCCATCGCCACCGTAGCTACACCCGAGCGCGTCAGCTATCTACATCCAACCGGTAGCCGACACCAGGCTCGGTAACGATGAGGCGAGGCTCGGCAGGGTCCTCTTCCAGCTTGTTGCGGAGCAGGCCCATATAGACGCGCAGATACTGCGTATCCGCCGCACCGCCGCCCCAACCGGCCGCCAGCAGCCGCTTGTGGGTCACCACTTGGCCGGCGCTTTCGGCCAGCGTGGTGAGCAGCGCATATTCCTTGGGCGATAGCCGGACCGTCTCGCCCGACAGGGTCACGCGCCGTGCCGCGAAATCAATCGTCAGGGGACCGGCGCGGAATTGCGCCGGCCGGCGGCGGATCGTGCTGCGCCGCCGAAGTGCCGCGCGGACGCGCGCCATCAGCTCGCCGATCTCGAACGGCTTGTTGACATAATCGTCGGCGCCCTCGTCGAGCGCCGCGATCTTCTCCGCCTCCTGGTGACGTGCGGAGACGACGATGATCGGGATGTCGCTGCGCGGCCGGATACGCGCGATGACTTCCTTGCCGTCATAGTCCGGCAGGCCGAGATCGAGCAGCACGACATCGGGCTCATCGCGGTCGAGCGCCGCAAGCGCACTGGCGCCGTCGTTGGCGACGCTGACCTCATAATCGGCCGCCTCCAACACCGGCTTGAGCACGGCGACGAGCGACGGCTCGTCGTCGACGAGCAGGATATGCGGCTTGCCGTCGGTCATGCCGCCACCTCGATATGTTCGGCGGCCGGCAGGCGAATGGCGATGCGGGTTCCCTTACCATCAAGGCCCGGTGTCTCGGCCCAGATACGGCCGCCGAACGCTTCGACGAAGCCCTTGGCGATCGCGAGTCCGAGCCCGCTTCCCTGCGGCGCCGCCTCATACCGCGCGACGCGCTGGAACCGCTCGAATACGCGTTCGAGATCCTCCTCCGGGATGCCAACGCCGGAATCTCGGACATCCACGACGACATCGCCTCCTTCCTGCGCCACCTCGACCGCGATGCGAGCGCCCGCTGGGCTATATGCGATGGCGTTCGACAGAATGTTGAGCAGCGCCAGCTCGAACAGCGCGGCGTCGGCGCGCACGAACAAAGGCTCGGGCGGCAGCTTGCGCTCTAAACGCCGCTCGCCGAGCTTACCGCGCATCCGCTGCAACACGGCGCCGACGATCTCGACGACGTCGATGATCTTGGCGGACGGCTGAAGGCCAGCCTGCAGCTTGCTCATCTCCAATAGGTTGGCGGTATAGCGGTTGAGGCGGTCGCATTCCTCGACGATGCCGCGCAGCAGCTTCTCGCGCGCCTCGCGCGAGAGCTTGCCGCTATATTCGAGAAGGCTGCTCGCCGAGGCGCTGATCGCGGCCAGCGGCGTGCGGAAATCATGGCTGACCGAGGTGAGAAGCGCCGTCTTCAGCTCTTCGGAACGGGCCAAGGCGGACGCCTCGGCGATGCGTTCGGAAAGGGCGGCACGTTCGAGCGCCAGCGCCAGCAGTCCGCCCAGCGCCATCAGGAATGCGGCGTCGACCGTCTGGGTGGTGGCCTGCCCCGTAGCAGCCAGTACGCCAAGCGGCCCCCGCCCCCCGCTCAGGGGCACGGCGACGATCCGGTCGCTTTCGATCGGCTCGCCGGCGCTCCACACCCGATGTGCCAGCGCCACCACCTCGGGCGGCACCGTCTCGTCGCCGAGTGCAACGAGACGCTCGCCCTCATGACGGAACGCATGGAGCGTCAGCCCCAGCCGCACGGGCGCGCTCGAAGCGAGAGTCGCCAGCACCTCGTCGGGGCGAACTGCGGCCTGGAGATGCTGACTGGTTTCGAGCAGGCTGGCGAGCTGGAGATTGGCGCGTTGCGCCGCCTGCGCGCGATCCTGGAGGCGGCCAGCCAGCACGCCTGCGATCAGCGCCACGACGTTGAAGGCGATGAACGGCACAACATCCTGCTTGCTCGCCAGCCGCAGGGTCAGAAAGGGCTCGGACAGGAAGAAATTATAGATCGAGAAGGCGGCAAAGGCCGCGATCAGCGCGGCGGCAAGGCCATGGAGGGCCCCGACTACCATGACGCCGAGCACGAACAGCAGCGCCGCGGCGACCAGCCCGAAATCGGGCTCGCCCCAGACAGCGAGGCTCGACGTGATCGCGACGATGAGGACGCTCGACGCAAGCTCGCGCCAGCTGAGGTGGAGGCGTAGGTCGCGGATCGTCGATCGGCCGAGCTGGCGGTAAATGTTCACGTCGCCCTTATACGTCCAACGGTGGCCGATATATCCTAAAAGGTGACCGCGACGGCGCGGGTCTGAGGAGACGTGAGGACGCCGCCGCGGTCAGGATTGGAGCGCAGGTGGTGGGTGATCCTCCGCAAGGCGCACGCACCTCGCGGTGACGAGACGTCATCGCTCATGGTCAAAGCTATGCCCCGGCCTGCCAGCCGGCAATGCATAAAGAAGTTATAGTAACGCTGCTGATCGGTCTCCCGTTATGCCTCGCCTCCAGAGTCACATAACGACCAGATAACAGGGGGAATAACCGATGCGCGTACTGATCGTGACGTCGATGCTGGCCTTGTCCTTGAGCCTGTCGGCCTGCGCCAAGAAGAACAAGGCAGCCGACCTTCCGCCGCCGCCCGCGGCGGCTGTCGCCGCCGATCAGGCCACCGGCATGAACGAGGCCCCGGTCACGAGCGGCGTAGTGCCCGGCAGCCAGGCTGACCTCGTCGCCCAGGCCGGCAGCGACCGCGTCCTTTTCGAATATGACTCCTCCGAACTGACGGGCGAGGCCCGCTCGACCCTGCAGCGCCAGGCCGAGTGGCTGCGGAAATTTCCGGCCGTCAGCTTCACTATTGAGGGGCATGCCGACGAGCGCGGCACGCGCGAGTACAACCTGGCGCTCGGCGACCGCCGCGCGAACGCGGTGAAGAACTTCCTGGCCCTTCAGGGCATTCCGGCCGGCCGCCTGCGCACCATCTCCTATGGTAAGGAGCGGCCCGAGGTTCAGGGCTCAGACGATACCTCTTATGCCCAGAACCGGCGTGCGGTCTCGGTGGTGACGGGTGGACCGAACAGCTGAGGACCGTCTAGGCGCGGCGCTCGCGGCACAGATGCGGACCGACGAGCTTCGCGACCTCCTGCAACGCTTTCCCGACCTGGATCGGGGCGAGCTCCGTCGGTTGCGCGAGCTTTACCGCGACGCGAGCGCGACCGACGTGATGACGATCATGGCGAGCCCAGAGCTTGCGCCCAAGGCTCGCCGTCTCGAACCGCCTGCCGATGCCATGTGGGACCGGATGCTCAGGCTGCTCTTGATCCTCGTCATGGCCGCACTGATCTTCTACCTATCTACCCAAAATGCGGCATAACCGCCCTTCCGATCGTCTGCCCACCTACCGGAGCATGATCAGGTTGGGTTGCACTTACCGCCATCCCGGCATTCGCCGGGATGGCGGTTCCATGTGAGGTGACCCCGCTCCAGCAAATGACGGCACGCGCTCCGGGCGGAGCAATATAAAAGATCTATAATCACGCTCGTCCGCGGCACCCCCTAAACTCGTCGCGCGGGCGGCACAGTGCCGGCTGCATGTACCGGGTCGGGGGGCCACTTCGATGCGTCGCGTTCGCTTTCTTCTCACCTTCCTTGCCTGTCTCCTCTCGGTGCCGACCGCGGCCCGCCCGCTCGTGGCCGTGATCGACAGCGGCATCGCGCGCACGGATGAGCTCCGTCCTTATCTGATTGGCGAGATCGATGTCGCATCGCCGCGGCCGCGGCCAGCGTTCCAGCCGCGCTTTGATCACGGCACGATGATCGCGACCGTGCTTCAGCGGACTGCGGGCGGAAAGGCGGCGATCCTGTCGCTGCGGGTCGACGAGCCTGCGGGCTGCCCGTCCGGCCGCAATCCGCCCTGCCAGCGCAATCCCGGCGTCGTCGCCTGGGCGATCTACCAGGCGGTCGCGCATCGCGCCGACGTCATCAACATCTCGATGGCGCTTCCTGACGCGCCCGTCATCAGTCGCGCGATTGCGTTCGCCGCCTGGCACGGCACGCAGGTGGTGCTGGCGTCGGGCAATGACGCCCGGCACGTGCCGGGCAACCTCGGGCACGCTCGCGCCGGCTATCCCAACGCGGTGCTGGTCGGCGCCCTCAATCGCGACGGGACGCCATGGCCGAAGACCAACCGCCCGGCAACCGACGCGACGGATGGCTATATCTTCACCTGGCGCTGGGGCGCGGACATGCCGACGGTCGGGCTGAACGGGCCCAAGACGGCGAGCGGCACCTCGCTCGCCGCACCGATCGAGGCCGGGCTCAGGCTGCGGGCGAAGGCCGCAGCCGGGCCGTCGCTACTTCTCGGATCGGCGAAGAGCCGCATCAAACGGCGACCGGTAATGCTGGCCGGCACCATGTATCCCGACGTGCGGGCCAAGCTGTGCAAGGCCGGTGCGAGCGGTCGGGTTTCAGCCCGGTGTCTGAGTCCGGGCCTGATGGTGTAGCTGCCCGCTGCGGTTACCATAAAAGACTCGTAGTAACGCTGGCTTGAGCACTGTCCTATCCCACCGTCATGCCTAGCATTGCTCGTCGTATATCCGTCCCGAGGCTCCGGCTGCTCGTCGTAGCTGTTCTCCTGGTCACGCCGTCGGCGCTCCAGGCGGGCGATGCGATTGCCGACGCCGAACCGGCGCGTCCGTTGCGACTCACGATCGAGGAGGCAGTCTCGCGCGCGATATCGGCAAGCTACCGGATCGCACGCGCGGAGCGCAGCCAAGAGATCGCCTCGCTGCGCGGCCGCGCCACGCGCGCCGGGCGGTTGCCGAAAATGAGCGTCGGCCTGGGCCTCAATCAGGCAGCGCGGGGCACCTATCAGGCGACACCGACCTACACGCGCGAGCAGGGGCTGACTGGCGACTTCCGGACGGGTCTCAACGTCGCGGCTCAGATGCCGATCGACGTTTCGGGCGCCCTCGGGCGGCAAGTTCAACAGTCTCAGATCACGCGGCAGATCGCCGAGCTGGAGACGCGGCAGGCTCGGATCGACGTCAGCTTTGAGGTGCGCGCGGCCTATATCGCCGCCTTGCGGGCGCAACAGGCAGTGACGGTCGAGGAGCAGGCCATCGCCGCGATCGAAAGGTTGATCAAGCTCGGCGATGCCGGTTCGCAGCCATTTCTGGCAGTCGAGCTGTCGGCGGCCCGGCAGGCGCTGGAGACCAGCCAGGCCAATGCCGATGTCGCGCTGGACGGGTTGCGCCAGTGGCTTCGCGTCGCGCCCGAAGTCGATCTTATCCTGACTTCTCCCCTCGACGCTCCGAGCGGAGACATCGCCAGCGATCGGCTCGATCCAATCGACGACCGGCCGGACATCCGGCAGGCGAAGCTGCGGGTCGATCAAGCGAAGATCGGCGTGAAACAGGCCGGCGACAGCCGCCGACCGTCCATGGCCTTGAACGCCTATTTCAACCAGGCCTGGACCGGTGAATCGGCGTTCCGGCCCGATGAAGGCCGAACGCGTGACCAAGGCGGCGTCATCGCACTCAACCTGCCGCTCTACAACTTCGACTGGGGGCAGACCGATGCTGCGCGGCGCATCGCCCGCGTGCAGGAAGCACAGGCGCGCAGCGACCTTGATGAGCAGCAGGATCGCGCCGCCTACGAGCTGCGGCAGGCGAAATCCACGCTCGGGCGCAGCGAAGCCCGGTTGCGCGCCCTGCCGGACGAGAAGGAGGCAGCGGCAGCCCTTCGCCAGGCCGAGCAGGCGTTCCGCGCGGCGGACGGCGAGGAGCGCCGCTCGCTGCTCGCACAGGTAACGAACGCCCGTTCCGCCTGGCGGCAGGCGCGGCTGAGCGCGCTCGGCGCCCGGGCCGATCGGGCCGTCGCACTGCTGCGTGTCGCACGTGCGCTCGGTCAGGATACACCCGCCGGCCCTGCCACTGAATCCGTCCATGCCTTGACGGAGGAAGCCGCCGACAACGGCGCATAAATGCCGCGTAAAGGTGCTGACGGAGCGAACGCCTGAGCTAGCGCGAGATTGGCTCCTCCCGAAGCACCCGGCTCCCCTTTCCACATGTCATCCTGACGAAAACCGGGACTTCTGTGGGATTGCCAGCTGTCGTTGGAGGCGCTGCATATGGTCTTGCGATCCTCGACTGTAGGTCTTGGCCTTCGTCAGGATGACGAGGCCCGTAGGAAGGCGAGCGCTGATGTTGGTCCTGCCTCCACAATCGCCCCTGACGCCTCCGTTACGACTTACAATTGTCGAACGGCCTCCTAGATTAGGCCGATGGAAAGCCTGCTCGCCCTCTTCTCCGATCCGGCCGCCTGGGCCGCCCTCGTCGCGCTGGTGGTGATGGAGGTGGTGCTCGGCATCGATAACCTCATCTTCATCTCGATCCTGTCGAACAAGCTGCCGGAAACACAACGGCAGAAGGCGCGGCGTGTCGGCATCGGACTGGCACTCGCCATGCGACTGCTGCTCCTTTCGATGATCGCTTGGCTCGTGGGGCTGACGGCTCCGGTGTTCGACCTCGGCATCCAGGGCCCGCTCGATGCGCACGGGGCACCGACGTTCGAGACGGTCTTCTCCTGGCGCGACCTCATCCTCATCGCCGGCGGCCTGTTCCTGATCTGGAAGGCAACCAAGGAAATCCACCACAATGTTGATCCGGCACCCACCGGCGACATGTTCGAGACACGCAACGTCGTGACGCTCACCTTCGGCGCGGCGATCGTCCAGATCATCCTCCTCGACATGGTGTTCTCAATCGACTCGATCCTCACCGCCGTCGGTATGACGGACAATCTGGCGGTGATGGTGATTGCCGTCCTCGCCGCGGTCACCGCGATGATGCTCGCCGCCGATCCGCTGGCGAACTTCATCGCGCGCAATCCCACCGTGGTGATGCTGGCTCTAGGCTTCCTGCTGATGATCGGCGCCGTGCTTATCGCCGACGGCTTCGGTGTCCATGTGCCCAAGGGCTACATCTACGCCGCCATGGCCTTCTCGACGCTCGTGGAAGGGCTCAACATCCTCGCCCGCCGTGCCCAGACGCGAAAGGCCGACAAGGACTGATCGCGGCCGGGCGACGGCTGTCGCCTGGATGGCTTACTACCCCCGAATTCCTAGCTAGCGCCTGGCTTTGCCGCTCGTTACCCTCCCGTTACGACGAAACGGGAAGAGCAACGATGCCTAGACAATTTATGGCGCTTGCAGCAGCCTCGACACTGGCGCTTTCGACGCCGGCGCTCGCTGCGCCGGAGATCGGGTCACGGATCGATACTGCCCGCGGCTCCGTAGAATCAGTTGACATGCAACGACAGGGCGAGGCGATCCGCGCACTCAATCAGTTCGCGCGCTGCTTCGCCCGCAAGCGCCCGCAGACGGCCGCGACGATTCTCGCCCTGCCTTACCTCAGCGACGAGCAGGCGGCACTCGTACGCAAGCATGTCGGAGGCTTGGATGACTGCTGGGCCACGGGCGATGCAAATCTTCGCCTGAGCCCGGCTTCCATGCCCGGCGGCATCGCCGAACAACTCGTGTTCTCCCGCCTGACATCGGCTCAGGTCACCAGCTTGCCCGTATTGACCGAAGCGCAGGTCAAGGCCGCCGGTATCGCGCCGCGCAACACCGCCGAGGATCTCGCACAATGCCTAGCCCTGAGGGATCTGGCTACGGCCCATGCGCTCATCAACTCGAAGCCGACCAGCCCCGAAGAGACGGCCGCTGTAAAGCGCATCGCGCCTCACCTCGGCCCCTGCGTGGTGGCAGGCCAGCAGCTCACGCTCAACAAGCCGAGCATCCGCAACATCGTCGCGATCGGCCTCTACCGCCTCCTCGACCTGCTCGCGCCACAGGTGGCGAAATAGCTCCGGGTACGGCTTTCCGGTGAAGGCGCCGCCGTACAGGCGCTTCAGCGTGTTAAACACGGACCGGACACGCCAGTGATGCAAAAGAGTCACAATCGTTAACTATTATTAACGAACACTTCCTGACGCTGCGTCCTGCGCGGCGCCCCGTTTGTTTCACCGCAATCCCTCGATCGCCGGCCTGTGGGGATCGTGGGCAGGCGCCTGCAGCATTCCGGGCGCGGCAGCATGGGATGGGAAGGGCAATATGGCTACCAAGACACAGCTTCTTTTGGCTACGGCAGCACTGGCCATCACGGCACCGGCATTGGCACAGACACAGGAACCGTCCCCGGGGACGGCACCAACCACATCGTCTGAGGCGGCCGCCGCGACGGCTGCGGAACAAGCCCCGGCCACCGGCGCACGGACTCAGGCGGGTGCGGAAGGCGAGACGATCGTGGTCACCGGCTCGCGCATCGCGCGGCCCGAGCTTACCAGCTCAACCCCCGTCGCCGTCGTCGGCGCAGCACAGATCGCCGAGGAAGGCGCCACTAACATTCAAGACGTGCTGCAGGAAATGCCACAGGTCGGCGTTGGCCTCTCGCGCACCAACACCAACTTCGCCACCACCGGCAACGGCGTCGCTAGCGTCAACCTGCGCAACCTTGGCTCGAGCCGCACACTGGTGCTGGTCAATGGCCGGCGCTTCATCGCTGGTCTCGCCGGCACCTCGATCGTCGACCTCAACAACATCCCGACCGACCTCGTCGAGCGCGTCGAAGTAGTGACGGGTGGCGCGTCTGCCGTCTATGGCTCGGAAGCGATCGCCGGCGTCGTCAACTTCATCATGAAGAATGAGTTCGAAGGCTTCTCGGCCCGCGCCCAAGCTGGCATTACTGGGAAGGGCGACAACCCGCGCTACAACATCAGCCTGACCGGCGGCACCAAATGGGGCGCCGACGACCGCGGCAACTTCATGCTGAACTTCACCTGGGACAAGGATGAGGGGCTTGCGTCGCGCAACCGCAAGATCTCGTCGCAGGATTGCTTCTATTTCGTCTGCGGGCCGGCGTCCTACAGTTCCTATGCCCCGCAAGGCCGTTTCGAGTTGCTCGACCCCACGGGCAATTCGCTCGATATCACCGAACCCGGCGTGGTCGAAGGAGGCCTGTTCACCTTCGACCGCAACAACAACAATGCCTTCACGCCGGGCTTCCCAACCGGCTTCGGCTACAACCGCAACGCCGATCGCCTCATCGCAACGCCGGTCACCCGCTACCTCGTGTCGGCGATCGCCAATTACGACGTGACCGACAATATCGAGGCCTTCGTCGAAGGCACCTACTCTAAGACCCAGTCGTCCTCGCGCATCGAGCCGTTCGCGGCAGATTACACTGATATCTATACCGACCCGACAACGCAGGGACTCGGCATTCCGATCACCAATCCATTCATCCCGGCCAACGTGCAGGCGCTAATCACCGCACTCAATACGGATGCCGACCCGACGAATGACGTCGGCGCGCTCGGCTTCCGTCGCCGCCAGAACGACGTCTTCGACCGCTCGAATACCAATGATCGCGACACCTTCCGGGTGGCCGCCGGCTTCCGCGGCAGCCTGGCGAACGACTGGAAGTACGAAGCCGCCTATGTCTTCGGCCGGCTCAACGACGATACGAGGACCGAGGATCTCGACATCCGTCGCTATCGCGAGGCGCTCGACGCCATCCGGCTGCCGGACGGAACGATCGTCTGCCGAAGCCCGGAGGCGCGGGCGGGTGGCTGTGCGCCGATCAACATCTTCGGTGCCGGCAGCGTCTCGCCCGAGGCTGCGGCCTATGTCCGGGCCCCCGTCGCGCGCGAGGACAAGGTCGAGAACACGCAGCATGTCTTCAGCGCCAGCCTGTCGGGCGACCTGTTCGAGCTTCCGGCCGGCGGGCTCGGCTTCGCTATCGGCGGCGAGTATCGCAAGGAGAAATCAGTCGACAACTGGGATATCCTCACCAACACTGGCGGTAATGCCGGCAACCTGACGCCCGACACCCGGGGCAGTTTCGACGTATGGGAGGGCTACGCTGAGGTGAACGTGCCGCTGCTCGCGGATCGGCCGTTCTTCAACTATCTCGGCCTTACCGGTGCGGCGCGTTATTCCGATTACTCGACCGTTGGCGGCGTATTCTCGTGGAACGCCGGCGCCGAATGGGCACCGATCGAAGACATCCGCTTCCGCGGCGTCTATGCGGTTGCCAACCGCGCGCCGAACATCGGCGAACTCTTCACCGCCGCCTCGGAGACCTTCCCAAGTGTGACCGACCCGTGCGAAAACGTGACCGCGACTAGCACCGGCGAATTCGACGCGACCTGCCGTGCGATCCCAGGCGTGGCGGCGACGATCGCCGCCAACGGCGCGTTCACCTACACGCTCGCCGACATCCAGACGATCAACGGCTTCAACAGCGGCAATCCCAACCTCAAGGAGGAGACCGCCAAGACACTGACGCTTGGCGCGGTGCTCACGCCGCGAGCCCTTCCCGGCTTCTCGCTGACCACCGACTATTTCAACATCAAGGTCGATCATGCGATCAGCACGGTGCCGCGCGACGCCTCGATCTCCGGCTGCTTGCGCACCGGCCTCGAAGCCTTCTGCAGCAACGTGATCCGCAACCCGAACACCGGCCGGATCATCACGGTCAATGCGCCGCTGCAGAACATCGCCAGCTTCGAGACGAGCGGCGTCGACGTCAACCTGCGCTACGGCCGGGCGCTGAACCTACTGCCGGATGACCGGCTCGATTTCAACCTGCTCTACACCTACCTCATCAAGCAGAACCAGACGCCGCTCATCGGCGAGCCCCAGCTCAAGGAGCGCGGCCAGCTGGGCGGCGGCGAGCGCCTCGGCCCCGGCTTCAAACATAAGGGCAACGCGCGGCTGACCTATACGGTGGGTGGCTTCACTGCGAGCTGGCAGACCACCTACCTCGGCAGCATCAAGGCAGAACGCAACTTCAATGCCGCCGACATCACGGACGATCCGACGGAGCAGGCGCAACTCAACGACATCAACAACGTCGGCGCCCGCTTCTACCACGATGCCCAGCTGCGCTACGCGGTAGGAGAGAACCGCCGGTTCGAGTTCTACGTTGGCGTCGACAACGTCCTCGATAAGAAGCCGCCGTTCATCCCAGCGCCGTTCATCCCAAACATCACTGGCACTGAGACGGCCGCGGACGTCTATGATCCGTTCGGTCGCCGCTTCTATGCCGGCGCGCAAATCCGCTTCTAGCGGCTGGAACGCTCAAACTTGAGAGGGCCGGAGCGCAAGCTCCGGCCTTTTTTCTTCGCCTGCCGCCGCTTAGTCTCGGCTCTGTAGTTTCAGGAGCATCCGATGATCGACACCGCCACCCGCACCGCGTTTAACGAAGACCACGCGATGTTCCGCGAGCAGGTCCGCAAGTTCTTCGACCGCGCGCTCTATCCCAACCTCGATCGCTGGGAGGAGGCGGGCGTCGTCGATCGCGGCTTCTGGAAGGCGTGCGGCGAGGCAGGCGTACTCTGCCCGCAGGTGCCCGAGGAATATGGCGGCCTCGGCCTCGACTATGGCTACAACGCAGTGGTCGGCGAGGAACTGTCCTACGCCGGCTCGTCGGCCGGCATCACGCTCCAGTCGGACATCACGGTCGATTATATCGTCAACTACGGCTCGGAGGAGCAGAAGCGCAAATGGCTACCCGGCATGGTGTCGGGCGACGTCATCACCGCAATCGCTATGACCGAGCCCGGCGCCGGCTCCGACCTGCAAGGCGTCCGCACCACCGCTCGGCGCGACGGCAATCATTACGTCATCAACGGTTCGAAGACCTACATCACCAACGGCCAGAACGCCGACCTGATCATCGTCGTCGCCAAGACTGATCCCGACAAGGGCGCCAAGGGCACCTCACTGATCCTCGTCGAGGCCGACCGCGAAGGCTTCGCAAGGGGGCGCAACCTTGACAAGATCGGCCAGAATTCTGCCGACACCTCGGAGCTGTTCTTCAACGACGTCCGTGTGCCGATCACCAACTGCCTCGGTGAGGAGAATAAGGGCTTCATCTACCTGATGCAGCAGCTGCCGCAGGAACGGCTCCAGATCGCCGTCGCCGCCCAAGCCGGCGCGCAACGCGCCTTCGACGAGGCGGTGAAGTTCACCAAGGACCGCAAGGCGTTCGGCAAGACGGTGTTCGAGTTCCAGAACACCAAGTTCACGCTGGCCGATCTCAAGGCCAAGCTCCAGGCCGGCTGGGCGCATCTCGACTGGTGCATCAACCGCCACGTCGCCGGCCAGTTCACCGCCGCCGAAGCCTCAGCCGCCAAGCTCTTTCATACCGAGCTGCAGTGGGAAGTCTGCGACGCCGCCCTCCAGCTCCATGGCGGCGCTGGCTACATGAACGAGTATCCGATCGCGAGGCTGTGGCGCGACGCCCGCGTCCAGCGCATCTATGGCGGCACCAGCGAGATCATGAAGGAAGTGGTGTCGCGCTCGATCTAGGGGCGCAGTCCCCGCAACGGTCCCGTCGCCAGCCACCCGCTGGCACGGACCGCCCGCATCACCACTTCGCGAACAATTCCTCCGGCCGACGGAAGGCCTTGAACTCGAGCGCGTTGCCGGCCGGGTCGTAGAAGAACATCGTCGCCTGCTCGCCCGGACGCCCCTCGAACCGTACATGCGGCTCGATCACGAATTGCGTCCCCGCCGCGCGCAGCTTCTCGGCCAGCGCCTCCCAGTCGGCCCAGGTCAGCACCAGCCCGAAGTGCGGCACCGGCACATGGTCGCCGTCCACCTCGTTGCGATGCGCCACGCCGGCCCCGGGCGCGAGATGCGCCACCAGCTGATGCCCGTAGAAATCAAAGTCGATCCAGTGCGGGTCGGACCGTCCTTCCGCACATCCCAGCACGCCGCCGTAAAAGGCACGCGCCTTGGCAAGATCGTCGACGGGAATGGCGAGATGGAAGAGCACGGTGGTCATACCCACCGCCTAATCGCCTAAAGCGAGGATCGCAACCGGTCGAGCAGTGCCCGTGCGCCTGCGCCATCGTCGGGTGTCCCGCCGCCGAGCTGCGCGTCGAGCCGGCTCACCCGCTCGTAGAGGTCGCGGCTACGCTCGACGATCTCACGCGACCGTTCGGGTAGCAGCGCCAGCCGTCGCGGATCATCGCTGTCGCTCGCGCGGCCCAGCCGCCGCTCCGGCGCAGCGGCGTCCGCCTCGCTCATCTCGCCGCTCTCGACCGCCTTGCGCACCATCAGCCAGGCCACGACGTGCATGAGCCGCGTCGTCACCTTCAGCGCCTCGCAGCTGAACGCCACCCGCGTTACCGGATCGAGCCGCGCCCGGTCGGTCGCCCCATTGCGGTTGAAATAGGCCCGCGCCTCATCGGCGGTGGTGATCGCTTCAAGGTACAGGCTGTCGACCAGCTTGGACGTGATCGGCATGTGCGCGATGGGCGGCATGGCTCCATATCTGTCATGAACCGGCGTGCCGGCCCACCCCTCTTGAACGCGCAAGGGTTAATTCCCAGTTCGTTTCATGTCCGCTTCCCGGTGCCTGATGGGCCGGAACGAGCGGGCGGCCCGGCCATTCGGCGGGCCGATCGACCTGTCGCTTGAATGAAAGGATGATGGTCATGCGTGCATTCGATTTCACTCCCCTGCTCCGCTCCTCGATCGGTTTCGAGAACCTCAACCGTCTCGCCGATCTGGCCGCGCGCGATGCGTCCACCGAGACCTTCCCGCCCTACAACATCGAGAAGCTGAGCCAGGATGCCTATCGCATCTCGATGGCGGTCGCCGGCTTCAGCCGCGACGAGCTCGACCTGACGGTGCAGGAGAACACCCTGATCGTCACCGGTCGCTCGACGCCGGAAGAAGGGGAGAAGCGCGAGTTCCTCCATCGCGGTATTGCCAAGCGCGCCTTCGAGCGTCGCTTTCAGCTCGCCGACACCATCAAGGTGACCGGCGCGAGCTACGAGAACGGCCTGCTCAACATCGAGCTCGTCCGCGAAGTGCCCGAGCACAAGAAGCCGCGGAAGATCGAGATCGGCCAGAGCCTTGCCGCCCAGCCGATCATCGAAGGCCAGAAGCTCGCGGCCGAATAAGCCCGGGCTTCAGTTCCAGCTGATAAAGGCCCGGCGGTCTCCCGCCGGGCCTTCCTATGTCAGGACGCCAGCCCGATCTCGCGCAGCCGCTCGGCCAGGAACTCGCCGGCCGTGACCGGCGGGTATTTCGCGCCCTCCCCCTTGCACGACGGCAGCACGTCGAGCGGCACCCACGAGCTCGGGTGCATGAAGAAGGGCATCGAATAGCGGCTGACGTTCGGCCCTTTCGGGTTCACGACCCGGTGCGTCGTCGCGGGGATGATGCCGTTGGTCAGCCGTTGCAGCATGTCGCCGGAATCGACGATCAGGTTGGCTGGTTCGGTCTCGACCGGCAGCCACGTTCCGTCGCGGTCGAGCAGTTCGAGCCCGGCGCCCTTCGCCGCGACCATGATCGTCAGGAAGTTGATGTCCTCGTGCGCTGCCGAACGCACGCAACCCGCCGCCACATTGTCGCCGACCGGGGGATAATGCAGCACGCGCAGGATCGACGTGCCGTACCGCACCAGCGGATCGAAGTGTCTCTGATCGAGCCCCAGCTTCGGTGCCAGCGCTCGAAGCAGCGTTCGCCCCGTCGCGTCGAGCGCATCGAACAGCCCCAGGAACGTCTCGCGAAACCCCGGCACCTCGCCCGGCCAGACATTGGGCGGCAGGTCCTCATCGAACTCGACACTCTCGGGCGCCTCGCGCCCGATCTGCCAGAACTCCTTGAGGTCGGGGTCGCGGCTGTCCTTGGCATGCTCGGTGCCGAACGGCGTATAGCCGCGCAGGCCCGCTGCGTAGCGCCGCTTCACGTCCTCCGGCAGCGCGAACAACGCCTCCGCGAGGGCATAGGCGCGGCCCAGCAGCTCCACCGGCACGCCGTGATCCTTCAGGATGATGAAGCCATAATCCTGCAGGCCGCGCATCAGCTCGGTCGAAAAGGTCGAACGGGCGCTTGCATCGCCAGAGGTGAAATCGTCGAGGCTGAGTTCGGGAACGCGTTTGGTCATTACGCTGCCTTACGCGGCGGCAAGACGGTCGTCGACCTCGGCTCGTCGCGGCAGTGACGGCTGTGCTCCCGGCCGGGTCGTGGCCAGCGCACCCGTCGCGCAGGCGAACGCCAGCGCCTCACCCGGCGCCTGCCCCTCCAGCAGCGCCACCGTCAGCGCACCAACGAAAGCGTCGCCCGCCCCGGTACTGTCCACCGCCTCGATCGTTGGCGGCACGGCCTCGGCCACGACTTGGCCTTGCCGCAGCAGCCGAGCCCCACGCGATCCCAGCGTCACCGCCACCAGCCCCGGCGCCGCTTCCAGCCGCACGCCGTAGAAGGCCGCCTCGCTCTCGTTGACGACGATCAGATCGGCACGGTCGAGCAGCGCATCGGGGACCGCCAGCGCCGGTGCCAGATTCGTGCAGACGAAACCCCTCGCCCGCTCGACGGCGGCCGCCACGGTCGCCACCGGCAGCTCGAGCTGGACGATCAGCGCCTCCTCGATCGCGGCCGGTAGATCCTGGAGCGTGACCGCCATGTTCGCCCCCGGCGCCACCACGATCTGGTTCTCGCCGCACCCCGCCACCGCGATCAGCGCCACGCCGGTCGGTGCGATGGCATCGACGACGCACCCGCTAAGGTCTACGCCGTCCGCGCGCAGCAGCCGCAGTGCCTCGCCCGCCATCGCGTCATCACCCACGCGCCCGATCAGCCGCACGTCGGCACCCAGCCGCCGCGCCGCCAGTGCCTGGTTCGCACCCTTCCCACCCGGATGCCGCGCGAGGGTCGCGCCCGTCACCGTCTCGCCCGGCGCAGGCAGCGCGGGCGCGCTCGCCACAAAGTCGAGGTTCACCGACCCGACGACGGTGATTGCCAGCCCGCTCATCGTGACAACCGCTCAGTAAGCAGCGCGAACAGCCCGTCGGCATCCACACGCGTCGCCCATTGGGCGTTCGGCGTCTCGGACCGGAACTCGACCGCCGTATGCCCCAGCGTTAGCGGCGACACCATCTCGACGGTCATCCGGCAGGGTCGCGTCTCGAACAGCTCGGGCTTCAGCAGGTAGGCGATCGTGCACGGGTCGTGTAGCGGCGCATCAAGCCCCCACACCACATCGCGCTCGACCCGGCGCGAAAAGCGCAGCAGCTCCGCCACCGCTTCTGCCGCTCGCGTCCCCACCGCCTCGATCGCGGCGATCCGCGTCTCGGTCGCACGAACCTGATGCGTCGCATCGAGCCCCATCACCACCACCGGGCACCCTGATTCGAACACCACATGCGCGGCATGCGGATCGGCGTAGATATTATATTCGGCTGATGCGGTGATGTTGCCGCCTTCGCGCCGCGCACCGCCCATCGCCACGATCCGGGCCAGCCGCCCCGCCAGCCGCGGCTCGAGCCTCATGGCCAACGCGAGGTTGGTCATCGGCCCGATCGTCACCATCGTCACCGTTCCCGCCGGCCGCGCCATCACCGTTTCGACGATGACGTTCGCCGCATGCCCCTCCGCTGGCGGCCGCATCGGCTCGAACAGCGGCAGCGAACCCAGCCCACTCTCGCCGTGGAAGTGCCCGGCTTCGACCGGCACCCGCACCAGCGGTTGCGCCGCGCCGGCAAAGACCGGCACGTCCTCCCGCCCGGCGATCTGCCGAACGAGGCAGGCATTCCGCGCCGTCAGCTCGGCGGAGACATTCCCGGCCACCGTCGTGATCGCCAGCAGTTCCAGCTCGGGCGAGGCGAAGGCCATCAGCAGCGCGGTGGCGTCGTCAACGCCGGGATCGCAGTCGATGATGAGGGGAATCTTGTCGGTCACGCCACCTTATCCGCGAGCGTCCACCGCCTCGCAAGAGCCCACCGCCACGCTTTGATGCGGAACCGCAATCGTTGCCGTTCGTCGTGCCGACATAAGCATTGCAGTCACACGCGATGCCATAAAAGGAGGAAGACACGTTATGGGCCTCATCATCGTTCTCGTCATCGGCGCGCTCGTCGGGTGGATCGCCGGCATGATCATGCGCAGCGGCGGCGGCATCCTGTTCGACATCGTCATCGGCATCGTCGGCGCGCTGATCGCCGGCTTCCTGTTCGGCGGTGGCGCCTCGATCATCAACGCACCGCTGAACCTCGCCTCGATCCTCTACTCGCTGCTGGGCGCGATCATCCTGCTCGCGGTCGTCAAGCTCATCCGCCGGGCGGCCTAGGGCACGTTGCCGGCGTTCGGTCGTTCAACCCGTTCGTGAACAGCGAAAGGACGAGACACCATGCTGAAGATCACCCTGACAGCGCTGGCGCTCGGCTTGGCCGGCGCGGCCGTCGCCCAAACGACGGAGCCGGCGACACCGGCACCGCCGGAGGAACCCGCCCAGCCGGCGACGCCGCCCATGAACCCGCAGGGTCCCGAGCCTGCCACGCCGGCAACCCCCGCCGAACCGACGACGCCGCCGACCACGACGGGCGCCGGCATTGCCGCGACGGAACTGCCACGCTGCTCGGCGGAGGTTCGCGACCGCTGCATTCAGGACGAACGCTTCGCCAGCGACCGCTTCGTCCCCGGCCGCTCACGCGACAACAACGCGATGCACTATCGCACGTCGCGACAGGCGGAAACCCGCTCGCGTCGGCCGACCCGGTAACGTTTCCGAGAGGGCTGGTCTGACCTCGGTCAGACCAGCCGCTTGCGGATCGCCTGGCTCAGGGTGTCGATGATGATCACGGCGATCACCATCAGAAGCACGATGGCAGCGGTGCGTTCGTAGCTGAAGCTGCGGATGCTCTGCATCAGCAGCGAGCCGATACCGCCCGCGCCGATGATGCCGAGAACCGTCGACGACCGCGCGTTCGATTCCAGCCGGTAAAGCGCGAAGCTGGCCCACAGCGGCAGTACCTGCGGAATCACGCCCCACACCACTTCCTGCAGACGGCTCGCGCCCGTCGCGCGTACGCCCTCGACCGGGCCGGGCTCGATGGCCTCCACGGCTTCGGAGAACAGCTTGGCGAGGACGCCGGTGGTGTGGACCGCAAGCGCCATCACACCGGCAAACGGCCCCAGGCCGACCGCAACGATGAACAGGGTCGCGATGACCAGCTCGTTGATCGAGCGGAACAGATCCATCAGCCGCCGCGCCGGCTGGACGACCCAGAGCGGAGCGACGTTGCGCGCCGAGAGCAGACCGAACGGTATAGCGGCGATGACGGCCAAGAACGTCCCCCAGAGCGCGATCTGCACCGTGACCACGATCTGCTCGAGATAAAGCTCCCACTGCGAGAAATCGGGCCGGAGAAAGCCCGACAGGTAGGTTCCCATGTTCTCGGCATCGGTGACGAGAAGCGGCGCCTTGTACATCTCCGCCGGACCGAAGGAGACGGCAAGCGCGGCGGCGAAGAGAAGCAGCAGGATGAAGTTCAAATTGCCCGCGATCGGTGCCCGCGCCCGTCGCGCGTCGAGCGCGATCGCGGCCTCGCCGGCAGCACGCGACTTCAGGTCGAGCGGTTCCTGCGCGTCCATCAGTCCATCTTCTCGACGTGCGCGAGCTTGGCAAGCTCGGCTTCGAGCTCGGCGCGGCGCTTCGTCGACCCGGCGTCGGTCTTACCACGTAGCTCGAACTCCTCGCGCCTGAACTCGATATAGCGGTTCTGGTCGAGCGCGCTGTTGTCCGCCTTGAAGAAGTTGCTCCATTCGAGCTGCTCGAGGATCGCCTGCTCGCGCTTACGCTGCTCGGGTGGGCCCTTCTTGCCATAGTTGACGAAGAAGTTCTGGAGCTTCTCTTTAACCTCGGGCGGGAGGTCCTTGCGATAGGTCATGACGTCGGAGCCGAGCAGCGGCGAGCGCCAGACTTCACGAAGCTGGCTGATGACCTCCGGGCGCGAGCGGCGGATCGCCGACAGGCTCGAGGTGTTGTTGGTCGCGGCATCGAGCAGCCCGTTGACCACCGACAGCGCGTTCGCTTCATGGTTGGCGTTGATCACGGTCTTGAAGCAGCGCTCCGGGTTGATGTTGCGCGGCGCGAACAGGTAGACGAGCGGGACCAGCGTGCCCGAGCCCGAATTGGGATCGCCCATGCCGAAGTCGAGCGTTCCGTCGCACTTCAGGAGGTCGTCGACCGTCTTGATCGGGCTGTTCTTCTTCACCACGACCACCGAGTGATAGCCGGCGATGCCGTCGGCGTAGGTCGCCTGCGCGAACACCTCGGAATTGGCGCGGGTCACCGCCTCGTAGCCGCCCTTGGTCGAATACCAGCCGGCATCAACGGAGCCGAAGCGCGTTGCCTCGATCAGCGCGGCATAGTCGTCGGCGAGGAACGGTTCGACCTTGAGCCCCGTCTGGCGCTCCATGTCGGCAAGGAACGGCTCCCATTTGGGGAGCAGATTCTCGGCCGACTCGGTCGACAGGATCGAGAATTTGATGGTGTTGTCGTCGGCATCCTTGTGCGAGCCGCACGCGGCGAGCAGCGTGAGCGCGGCCACGGCAACGGCGCGGCGCAGCGTCTTCAAGGTCGTCATGCCTTGGATACTCCAACTTGGGCGAAGTCTTCGTACTCCGGCCCGTAAATCTCTCTGAGGATGGGCTGCGTCAGGCCTTCCGGCGGCCCATCATACACCACCGCGCCGTCGCGCATCGCGACCACGCGCTTGCAGAAGGTCACTGCGGCATCGACCTGGTGCAGCGACACCACGACGGTCAGCCCCTCTTCGGCGTTGAGCTTGGCGAGCAGCTCCATCACGCGCCGCGCCGATACCGGATCGAGCGAGGCGATCGGCTCGTCGGCCAGCACGACGCCCGCGCCCTGCACCAGCGCGCGGGCGATCGCGCCGCGCTGCTGCTGCCCACCCGACAGCGTCGAGGCGCGGCGATCACCGAACTCGGACAGCCCGACACGGTCGAGCGCGGCCGCTGCCTTCGCCCGCTCGTCGGCGGGGAAGAAGCCGAACGTGCCACGCCAGCCCGAGACACGCCCCAAGCTGCCGATCAGCACGTTGGTCATCAGGCTCAGGCGACCGACGAGGTTGAACTGCTGGAAGATGAAGCCGAGGCCCCGCCGCACGGCGCGGATTTCGGATGACACCTTGCCGTTCGCCTGAACGGTACGGCCGCCGATGGTCACGCGCCCGGCATCGCCGACGTTGAGGCCGGCGAGGCTGCGCAGCAGCGTCGACTTGCCCGAACCCGACGGGCCGATCAGCGCCGCCATCTCGCCCGGATTGATGGTAAGGTCGACCGACTTCAGCGCCTTACGGGCGCCAAAGGTCTTCGAAAGCTGTGATACGGTGATGGCCTGCGCCATCAAATTCCCCCTACAGGCACGGCTCGGTCCGGTACGACCGAAATATGACAGTGCCGCGACTCCCTTTAGCGGCGAGCTATGCGCCCGCCAAGGCGAGTCAGTCGCATTGCGACAGGACGCCCGATACCTCCAGCGCCGCGATCTCATCGCGTGTGAACCCGGCCTCGCTCAACACCTCGCGGCTATGCTGCCCCAGCAGCGGCGGCGCGGAGTGATAGTCGGGGGGTGTTGCGGAGAATTTCATCGGCTGCGCCAGCGTCCTGATCGGCCCGGCTGCCGCGTGGTCGACCTCGACCAGCAGCCCCCGCGCCGCCACCTGTGGATCGGCGAACGCCTGATCGAGGCTATTGACCGGCCCTACTGGCACACCGACCGCGTCGATCGCCTCGAGCCAATGTTCGGCCGGCTGCCCCGTCATCACCTGTTGGATCAACCCGACGAGCAGCTCGCGATTGGCGATTCGATCGCGGTTGAGGCGGAACCGCGCATCCTCGGCCCATTCGGCATGGCCTAACGCGCCGGCGAAGGCCGCGAACTGCTTGTCGTTGCCCACCGCCACGATGATCGGCTTCGTCGCCGTCGAGAACACCTGATAGGGGACGAGATTAGGATGCGTGTTGCCGGTCCGTCCCGGCACCTTGCCGCCGACGAGATAGTTCTGCGCCTGGTTCGCCAACCAGCCGAACGTCACGTCGAACAGCGCCATGTCGATATGCTGTCCCTCTCCGGTCGCGTCGCGGTGGCGAAGTGCAGCGAGGATCGCGAGTGCCGAATACATGCCCGTTGTCAGGTCGGCGACCGCGACGCCGGCCCGCAGCGGCTCGCCGCCGGCCTCGCCGGTCAGGCTCATGAAGCCGGCCATCCCCTGGATCATGAAGTCGTAGCCCGGCCGGTCGGCGTGCGGCCCATCCTGCCCGAACCCGGTGATCGAGCAATAGACGAGGTCGGGCTTCAGTTGGTGTAAGCTCGCATAATCGAGCCCGTAGCGCTTGAGGTCGCCGCGCTTGAAGTTCTCCAGCACGACGTCCGCCCGCGCCGCCAGCCGCCGCACCACCGCTTGCCCCTCAGACTTCGACAGGTCGAGCGCGAGGCTGCGCTTGTTGCGGTTGGCAGCGAGGAAATAGGCGGCATCGCCCGTCCGCCCTTCGGCGTCCCGCAGGAACGGTGGTCCCCAGCCGCGCGTGTCGTCGCCGACGCCCGGCCGCTCGACCTTCACCACGTCGGCACCAAGGTCGGCAAGAATCTGCGACGCCCACGGCCCGGCGAGCACGCGTGACAGATCGAGCACCTTCAGTCCGGCAAGCGGTCCTGCCATCTGTACCCTCCCGCTGTTCGGCCGCCTCATAGCCGATCCGCTTGGCTATGGAACCCTGCGCGCAGGATAGTATTGAGGATGAAACGAACCGCCAACGGAGTCCGCCCATGTCGCTGTCCCTCAGCTCGATGCAGGTGACGATCATCATCTGGTTCCTGATCGGCCTCGTAGTCGGTCTGCTGCTCGCACGGCTGGGTCCGTCGCGCCGTCGCCTCGCCGTCGCCAACGCGGAGCTTGGCCGCCACCGCGCCGAGATCGAGGCGCGCGACACCCGCATCGCCGCACTCGAGCGCGAGGTCGCTGCCAGCCGCGACCAGATCCGCCCCCTCTCAGACGAGGTCGACCGCCTGCGCCGCGACAACGCCCGCCTCAGCGCCCGTACTGCGCCGCCGCGCGACATCGGGATGGGCGAGGCTGCGATCGCCGGCACGATGGCGCCCCCGCCGCCCGAGCCGATGACACCTGTCGCGCACGAGCCGCTGCCTCCCTTCCTCGACGCGCCGCGCGGCCAGCCCGACGATCTGCGGGTCCTCAAGGGCGTCGGCG
>JAEZQR010000112.1 GCA_023413015.1 Pseudomonadota bacterium | reverse complement strand
CCGCCTTGCCTGAACGGTCAGCCGCCTCGGCAATCAGGCACAAGACCATATGGGCATAGCGCGGTCGCGATGACACCGCGGCCAGCCGCTCGTAGATGCCGGCAAGCGACAACGGCGAGGCGGCCCGGCGCGGGGAGGGGGGCAGCTGGGCGGGGTCGACATGCAGCACGGCCAATCCTCCGAGGGTTCGTTACGGTAAGAACGAATCAAGCACGACCGTGATTCATCGGGCAAGCTCAAATGCTTGCGGTTCGTCTCAGCGACTGCATTTGAGTCACTTGTGACACTTCACCGACACGACCATTCCTGGCCATCTCAAGAGCGCCAGCATCGATGTTCCGGCGTTCCTCGATCCCCGAAACTCGGTTTGCGGGCTCTGGCGAGGTGTCACGAGTGGCAGAGCCTGGCCGCCACCGCTGCCGCCGATCGGCTACAGGAACCGCTCGCCGGCATGATTTTCGAACAGCGCGGCGTCGCGCACGTAGTCGCTCAGCACCTGCATCGACTTGTGCCGGCTGACTTCCTTCATCTTGAAGATCGATGCACCCGCCCGTGCCGACTCCGTCAGGAAGCCCGCGCGCAGGCTGTGCGCACCATAATCGCCCGCGGGGTAGCCGGCAGCGCCGGCGCAACGCTGCACCAGCCGCGCCACGAAGCGGTCGGAGATCGGCACCTCGGTGAGGCGGTCGCCTCGGGTCAGCCGCCGGAAGAGGGGGCCGTCGCGCAGGCCGGATACCTCCAGCCACGCCCGCACCAAGCCTGCCGGCCGGATCCATCTACCCTCTGGCACCGCGACGACCGCGCCGCTTCCCTCCTGGTCGGCCTTCGACCGCCGGATCGTCACGCGCAGGCCTTCCGGCACGAATTCAAGGTCAGCGACGTCGAGCGCTGCCAGCTCCGACCGCCTGAAGGCTCCCGAGAGACCGAGCCCCAGCACGGCGCGGTCGCGCATCGCGCGCACGCCGTCGCCCTCGATGGTGTCCAGCATGTCGCGCATGATCCTGGCGGTCGACGGCCGCTTGCGTTTTGGCGCGACGTGGTGCGTCCGACGGATGCCGGCCACTACCTCATCAATGGCGCCGCCCTGGTCGGTCAGCCGGGGTGAGCGGAACCCCGCCCGGCGGTGATGATAGCCGATCGCCGCGCGGCGCCGGTTGATGGTCGATGGTGACAGTCCGCTATCGGCCTCAGCCGCGAGGAACAGCCCCACGATCACCGGCTCAGCGGGCAGGGGCGTGTGCCCGCGCTTTTCACACCAGGTGGTGAACGCTGCCCAATCGGTGGCGTAGGCCCGGCGCGTCGCCGGCGCGCGCGAGGCGTCGGTGTAGCGGCGGGCGGCCGCCAACTCCTCGGCCAGCACCATCGGGGTTGGCGCGGCCTCCTCGGGCAGCGCCGGCAGGCTCGCGAGCTTTGCCATCAGGTCCGTTGAATCATCCCCCATGCGTCTGTTCGTAGCCGAAACTCTCATGTCCGGGAATCGCAGTTATCGGACATGACAGGTCAGCCGCTCGAATTTACGCGGCTGTAGATCGGAAGGTCCGAGGCACCCCGTGGCTGTTGGGTCTTGCCATCGGATCGTCTGTCCGTTTTACTTGCGTCATAACCATGTATACGCAAGTGCTCAGCCGAGCCCTGTTCGGGCTCGAGGTCGAAACCGCCCAAAGCCGGCTCACCGCGCATGCCGCGCTCGAGCGCGCCGTCGGCGCCGTCGTGCGGCTCGACGCCACCGCGGCCCGGTACCCACGACGGCGGCTCTGGCGCCGGCTCGAGCAGACAATCGGGCTCATCGAGGCACTCGGCGTCGCAGGGGAGGGAGCCCGGTTGCCCGAGGCCCTACGGGCGCTATTGGCGCCCCGCGACGTCGAGGACATGGCGCTGGCGGCAGCGTTCGAGCGGCGGCGCGCACGATGGGCGCGCGCCGGCCGGGCGGGCCCCAATCAAGCGCTGCGGCCGCTGGTTAGAGCGGTAACCGGCGTCGTCACGCCCGGGCTGGCCGGTATTGCCGAACGGGTCGCGGCGCAGGCCGCCACCTGCGTTCGCGCCGATCGCCGGTGGCACATCGATGCCGACGCCCAGCTCGCCTGCGTTGAAGGCGGCGAGGGGGAGGGGGCGCCCGATCTCGGCGACGTGGCGATGGCGACGCCGTTCGCGCTCCGCGCGGCGGGCCTCACGTCCGCTCGGATTGGCAGCCTGGCTGGCGATCCGCGGATTCTGACTGCGGACCAGCCGCCGCTGGCGCGGCTGGAACGGTGGGCCGGTGTTCTCGAGCGCCAGGCAACCGACGCCCTTGACCGGCTGACCACCCTGGAGCGCTTCGACTGCGTAGTTGACGCCGCACTTGCCGGCCACCGACGCCCCGGGACAGTCCGGCGGGCGGTCGACCACGCATTCGTCAACGGCACGATCTGGGCGGCGAAGCTGGCGGCGGTGACGGGCGTTAATATCTCCAATGCCTGGCGGACGCTGGAGCAGGCCAGTCAACTGCGCCTGCTGGTGCCGATCACCGGGGCGCGCCGCTCACGCGGCGACGCCCAAGTGTACGTTGCCTCACCGATCGCCCGCGCCGCGGCACTTGCCGGCGATCGACGGCCGGCGACCTTGAGCGAGCATCGATCGCCCGGGCTTCCGCAGGGTAGCCTCGACGACGTCTGTGCAGAGGCGGACGAGGCCTTGGCCACGCTCGACCGCATCCTGGCCCGAGGCGGGGGCCGGACCGATTCCGACACCAAACGCGCAGGCGGCTAAGCGGCCAAGGACCTCAATCCGGGTCGAGCTGGCCTGCCGCCGAAGGCTTATTCGCTGATGTGATGAGGCAGCCTGATACGTCTGGTGGCGAGGCAGGCGCCCGATGGCTTGCCGGGCCGGGCCACAGCTTATACGGACCGCCGCGCAGGGGCTGGCAACGCGGTCTGCAGTCCCCAACAGGACGCGCAGCGGGCAAACGAGTTTCCAGTCCCTGCACCTCCACGCCCAGCTTGGCGGGCTTCCGGAAGGAGTAAGCCGGAGCCGGCCGCACTCCGGGCTCGGTATCGGCTCGGTCGGTTGGTCCGAGCGCTCCCATCGCGGAGCGTGGCGCAGGCGGCGCGCAGGCTTGGCTAGAGTGGCGGCGAGAAGACGGGCACTGGGCGCGTTCGCCACGACGATGATGTCAGCCGGGCAGGCCTCGCACCTCCTGCGGCTCGTCGAGCGGGACCGTGATCTCGCACCGGACGCCATCGGGCGCGAAGCCAAGGCAGGTTTCCGCTCCCAGATCATAGGGCAGGGCCCGCTCGAGCAGCTCGCGCCCGAAGCCGCGCCCTTGGCCTGGCTGGGCGTCGGGCATCCGGACGCCATCTTCCATCCAGCGGATCGTGACGGCGTCGTGGCCGTCCCGGCGCGTCAGCTCCCAGCACACGGTCAGCCGCGCCTGCACCTGACCGATCGCACCGTACTTCACCGCGTTGGTCGCCAACTCGTGCAAGGCGAGCGCCAGGATCTGCACCGCGCGCGCGGGCAACCGCACATCCGGTCCGTCGACTGACACCCGGCCCTCGCGCGCGGCCGCGCCATGGGCGGTCAGCTCGAGCGTGATCAGATCGCGCAGCGCGATGTCCTGTCCGCCTTGGCCTGCCAGCAGGCTCTGGGCACGCCCAAGTGCGCTGAGGCGACCGTCGAACCGAGCCGCGTACTCCTCGAGCGAGCCGCTCGTGCGGCGGATCTGCGTCGAGACCGCGCGCACGATCCCCAGCAGGTTGCGGGT
>JAEZQR010000208.1 GCA_023413015.1 Pseudomonadota bacterium | reverse complement strand
TCAACGTCTGGCGCAACTACTCGAGACGTTTGGAATCACGAACATTGTTGGCAGTGAAGGCCAAGGCCCACTCGCCGGCATCGCGCAGCAGGTGGTGGGTTCGTTCAGCAAGCTGACGCAGGCGTTGAGCAGCGCCGCCGGAGCGGTGGGCAGCTTCCTCCTCATCATCGTACTGGGTATCTACATCGCCGCCGAGCCGCGGCTGTATGAGCGCGGCATCGAGTGGCTAACACCAATGCAGTCTCGGCGCACGACCGCCGAATTGATCACCCGCTTGGCCGAGACGCTGCGGCGCTGGACGCTCGGCCGGGTGATCGCGATGACGTTTGAGTGGCTGTTCACCACGACCGCGCTGTTGATCGCCGGTGTACCGCTTGCACCGCTGCTCGGCCTGATCTCCGGTCTGCTCGCCTTCATCCCCAACATCGGCGCGTTCATTTCGGGCACTTTGATCGTGCTCGTCGGCTTCAGCGCCGGCACCGAAACCGGGCTATTCGCGCTTGGTATCTACCTCGCGCTGCAGTTCATCGAAGGCAATTTCATAACACCGATGGTTGAACGGCGCGTAGTAGACATCGCCCCGGCGGTGACGCTCGGGGCACAGCTCTTGTTTGGCGCCCTCTTCGGTCTGCTCGGCTTTGCGCTCGCGGTACCGATTGTTGCCGTGGCGAAGGTTGCGCTCGAACATCGGCGCGCCTCGACGGCATCGCAGGCACGCGCCTCAACCGATGATCTGGAAGCCTCGGCGCATCCGAGCTGACGCGACCGGCAACGGACCATATAGCGCAGTTCGCGTTGATTCGGATGGATATGAGAATGGCCCGCGATGCGGGCCATTCTCAAGGGGGATCAGCCCTGCCGGGGCGCGACGGCGAGAAGTTCGACGTCGAAGACCAGCACTGCGTTCGGCGGGATCACGCCGCCAGCGCCTTCGGTGCCGTAGCCGAGTTCCGGCGGAATCGTGAAGCGGTACTTGGCGCCCGGCCGCATGAGCTGCACGCCCTCGGTCCAGCCCGGGATCACCTGATCGAGCCGGAACACCGCCGGTTCGCCGCGCTGATAGCTCGAGTCGAACACGGTACCGTCAGTCAGTCGTCCCTCATAGTGGACGGCCACGGTGTCAGTAGCGGTCGGGCGCTCGCCCGCGCCTTCCTTCAGCACCTCGTATTGCAGGCCGCTCGCGGTGGTGATCACGCCTTTGCGCTCCTTGTTCTTCGCCAGATAGTCGGCGGCGGGCGCAGCGGCGTTGACCAGCTTCGACGTGCCGGCCCACGCAAGGCCAGCCGACAGCGCGACGATGAGCAGGGTGACGGACAGCCACTTGGCGAGGACAGGCCCCGCCGCGCCTTCACGCTGCGGACTGGAGGTCGACACGAGGTGTACGGCGTCGCTTAACGGTTGCCGTCGCGCTCGGCGCGCTTGCGCTCAAGCTTGCGGGCGCGACGGACAGCGGCCGCCTTCTCGCGGGCCCGCTTCTCCGACGGCTTCTCGTAGTGACGACGCAGCTTCATCTCGCGGTAGACGCCCTCGCGCTGCAGCTTTTTCTTGAGCGCGCGGAGAGCCTGGTCGACGTTATTGTCGCGGACGATGATCTGCATGCAGCCGTGTCACTCCAAATTCTGTTGGGGTTCGGCCACCTATGCCTTCGGCGGCGCGAACGCGAAAAACAAATACGCCGGCGAACGAGTTCCCCGGCGAGAAGGCGTGCCCATAGCAGAGAGCGCGGCACGCCTCAAGCCGAAGCTGCGACGCACCGCGCAAGAAAGGTCACTTCGAAGCGACGGGAGCTAGGGTGTGGCCTGCGCGCCCGTTGCAGGCTGCGATCTCGTCCGCCGAAAAGCTGCGGCCTTGGGCATTGAACGCGGTGACGGGGCCGATCTGCTTGGCGATACGCGAGCAGATATGCTTCGCGGGGCTGGTCGCCTCGCCGCCAGCAAGGCAGGTCGCGCCGTTGCAAGACCAGAGGCGGTCGGATGAGATCACTTGCTCGACACTGGCCGGCGTGGCGAGCGAGACGGAATAGGAAGGGGCGGCCAAGGCAGAAGTGGACGAAGTGAAGGCCGCGAGCAGGATGAGCAGGGATGTTTTCGGCATGGCTGGCTCCTATATATAGTTTTCTAATGAAACTTATATAAGGTCCTATATTGCAACCTTATCGGCTGAGCAATGGAAAAGTTGCCTTTTGCAACGGGCCTATTAGATTGGGGAGCGGAGAGGGAGAGAGACCATGCCGAAGCGCGTGAGCGCGCCGGACTATTGCGTGATCGCCCGTGCGATGGATGTGCTGGGCGAACAATGGACGATGCTGATCGTCCGCGACGCCTTCTTCGGCGTGCGCAACTTCGACGATTTCCAGAAAAGCCTCGGCATCGCGCGCAACGTGCTCGCCACCCGGTTGGCGAAGCTGGTCGACGAGGGCATCCTCTCGCGCCGTGTGAGCGAGCAGGACCGCCGCAAGGTCGAGTATCGGCTGACGCCCAAGGGTCGCGACCTGTTCCCACTGATTATCGGCTTGAGCCAGTGGGGTACGAAGCATCTGCGCCGCGAGGGCGAGCAGTCGCCGTTCGGTATCGTCGATCGCGTAACCGGTGCACCGGTCGGCCCGGTCGAAGTGCGATCGACGGACGGGCGCGTGCTGTCCCCGCACGATACGGCGGTCGTGCCCGGACCGGGTCTGACCGAGGAAATACGCGCTGCCATTCCCGCGCTGCGCGAAGCAAGCTAAAGCCGGTCCATGACCGACGCCACGCCTCTTTCGCCTGCCGAGATGACGCTCGATGAGCTGCGCCCCCTCCTCGTCGAGGCGATGCTGCCGCACGTGCCGTTCGACGGCTGGACCCTGACGGCGGCGGAGGCGGCAGCGTCCGACCTCGGGCTACCGATGGGCCGTGCCCGGATCACCTTCCCTGGCGGCGCGGCCGACATGGTGGCGGCCTATATCGATTTCGCTGATGCCCGGATGCTGCGAGCACTGGGCGACCGGCTCCACAACCTGAAAATTCGCGATCGCATCACGGTCGCAGTACGTACCCGGCTGGAGCAGGCGACCGGCGAGCGCGAGGCGATCCGCCGCGCGCTCGGCATCCTCGGCATGCCGCAGAATCTTGCCCTGAGCGCGCGCACGCTGTGGAAAACGGCGGACATTATCTGGCGCGCCGCCGGCGACACGGCGACGGACTACAATCACTATACCAAGCGGCTGATCCTCGGCGGCGTCTACAGCTCGACGCTGCTCGTCTGGCTCAACGATGAGAGCGAAGGCTTTGCCGACAGCTGGGCCTTCCTCGATCGCCGCATCGGCGACGTGATGCGGTTCGAGAAGACAAAGGCTCAGTTCCTGAACAGCGGCGAACGGATGCCGAGCCTAACGCGTTTCCTGGGGCGGCTCCGCTACCCGGCGGTTTGAAAGCTCACGCAGACTTCAGCAGCGCCGCGACCTTGGCCGCCAGCTCCTCCTGCCGGAACGGCTTCATCAGGCGCGGCAGGGCGGCACGCCCGACCTCGAGGTTGGTGTAGCCGCTGATCATCAGAACTGGCAGGCCAGGATGTTCGCGCAAGGCTTCCCCGGCGAGGTCCAGGCCATTCATCCCGGGCATCAGATAATCGGTGACGAGCAGATCGGGCACGGGGCCGGCACGCAGCTTCGCGAGCCCCTCGGCAGCGGACGACGCCTCGATTACGCGGTAGCCGAGGTCGGCGAGCATGTCGGCAGTTCCGGCACGCACCAGATTCTCGTCATCGACGAGTAGAATGGTGGCGGCCCGTTCCGCGCGGCGCGGCGCGGCAGAGGCGAGCGTCGCCGATTCGGCGGGCTCGGCGGCAACGGGTAGCCAGAGCTCGGCGGTCGTACCTTCGCCGGGCGTGCTCGACAGGTGGAGCGCGCCGCCAAGCTGGGCGGCGAGGCCGTGCACCATCGACAATCCGAGCCCCGTCCCCTTCCCTACTCCCTTGGTCGAGAAGAAGGGTTCGACCGCGCGCTTGAGCGTCGCCTCGTCCATGCCGATGCCGGTATCAGCCACGGTGATGCGGATATAGCGGCCCGGCTCAAGATCGGGTTCACGGCGCTGAAGCTCGGCCTCGCGCACGCCGATGACAAGCGCGCCACCGCCGGGCATGGCGTCGCGCGCGTTGATCGCGAGATTGAGGATCGCGAGCTCAAGCTGGTTCGGATCGACATGCGCCGCCGGCAGCGGCGCCGGGGCATCGATCGCGACGCGGATGCTCGACCCCAGCGAACGTGCAACCAGCTCCTCCATGCCGACGACAAGCTCGACGACGTCGACCGAGCGGGCCTGCAGGTCCTGCCGGCGGGCGAACGCAAGCAGGCGTTGCACGAGCGTGGCCGCGCGCGAGGTCGCCTGGAGCGCGATATCGACGGTGCGCTGGGCCCGCTCGTCCGCCGTTAGCCGCCGACGGAGCATGTCGAGGCTACCCATGATCGGGGTGAGCAGATTGTTGAAGTCGTGCGCGATACCGCCGGTTAGCTGGCCCACTGCTTCCATCTTCTGCGCCTGGCGCAGCCGCTCCTCGGTGCGTTTCTTGTCGGTGACATCGACGATTGCCGCCATCGTGCGGGCGAACCGGCCGTCGGCATCGTACCACACGCGCGACGAGACCAGCACGTCGGCGACCTCGCCCGACTTCTTCACCGCCTGATATGCGACGTCGTCGAAACCGCCGTCGGCGACCAGGCTCGGCCAGTGCTGGGCGGTATGCCGCTCGGCGCTGTCGGGCGTGACGAAGTCGAGGATCGGGCGGCCGAGCACCTCCTCGCGGCGCTCGTAGCCCATGAACTCCAGCCACTTGTCCGACACGCTGATGATGCGCCCCTCCGGGCTCTGCGAGTGCAGTAGCGTCGGCGTCTTGGTGTAGAGCGCCTCGAGCTCGGCAGTGCGCTCGGCAACGAGCGCCTGCAAGGCAAGCTCGGCTTCCTTGGCGATCGTCACGTCATAGGCCACGCCAATGAAGCCGATATGCTCCCCGTTCGCTCCCCATCGCGGCTGGGATTCGGACCGCAGCCAGCGCCACTCGCCTCTGCCGTTACGGTAGCGTCCTTCAAGTGTGAAGGGCTTTAGCGAAGCCTCTCCGGCGATCGACTCGGCGAGAAGCCGTTCCATGTCGTCGGGGTGGATGACCGTGCGCCAATCGAAATCCACCGCTGCCTCGTAGGAGATGCCCAGGAAATCGACATAAGCGCGATTGACGAAGTCGCGCTTGCGATCGAGCCGCGTCACCCACATCGGCGTTGGAGTGGAGTCGGCGATGAGCCGGAACCGCTCCTCGCTTTCGCGCAGCCGCTCGGCGGCAAGCCGTTCCTCGGTGACGTCCCGGACGATTCCGGTGATGCGCCGGGCTCGGCCATCGGGGCCGCGCGTCACCGTTCCCCGCGACACCAGCCATCGCACCTCGCCGTCCGGCCGGACGATGCGATAATCGAGCGCCGTCTCATCGGCGCCCTCCACCGCCGCGGCGACGCTTGCCTGCACCTGCCCGCGATCCTCCGGATGGATGAGCGCGGCGCGCTGCTCGGGCGTGATGGCCTCCCCGCTACCGACGCCCATCATCTCGGCGGTGCGCGGGCTCCACCAGCCACGGCCGGTTTCGAGATCCCAGTCCCACGCGCCGAGCTTGGCGCCCTCGATCGCGAGGCGGGCACGCTCCTCGCTTTCGCGCAGCCGCTCCTCGACGGCCCGGCGCTCGGCCAGCTCGCGCTGCGCGGCCCGGTAGAGCCTTGCATTATCGATGGCGACCGCGGCCTGCGCCGCCACCCCGACGAGGACGCGCTCAGCCCGCGCCGTGAACTTGCCCGGCTCCGCATGTCCGAAGAACAGCCCGCCATGCACTTCGCCGGAGCGCGAGACCACGGGGACCGCGAGATAGCTGCGAACCGGCAGATGCCCCTTGGGCATCCCCTTATATGGTTCGTTCCGGCCGTAGCGGGGATCAGCGAGGATATCATCCGACCGGATGATGCCTTCCCCCTTGAAGGTCGGCTGAAAGACGGCGGTCGCGCGCGGCATCGGGAAGCCTGCAAACGCAGACCGGTTGGCCCCCGACAGCGTGTAGAGCATGTAGCTTTCGCCGGCGTCGTTGAGCACATTGTAGAAGAAGGCGCCGAACTGCGCGCCGGTCAGCTCGACGCCGGCATCGGTGACCATCTGCACGAGGCGATCGAGGTCGAGCTCGGCGGCGACCGCGACGCCGATACGGTTCAGCGTCTCCAGAGTACCGCTCTCTTCGCGCGGCATGGCCGCATCGACGAGACGATCATTGCCTAGATCCAGCTTGCTGGTGAGCGCCGCCCGCGCCTCGGTCAGTTCCCGTTCGAGCTGCTTGATACGAGCCCTCAGATCCGCCTCGCACAAGCTGACCGACGCATCCGAACCCCTGATCGACACGACCACCGAACTCCCGCCCGCGCACCCCCGCGCCCGCGCTGTCAGCCCCCCGACGATTCGCGGGATAACAGCGAAGTCCTGGGCGCGTCAGCAGAAATGTTATGTCCGCAAACCAACAGGAACCGCTTGCCAGCCCCGACGTTCGCCGCACATGAATATCGATGATCCGGATCGGCGCTCGACGGGGCGGGAGCGGATGATCGAGACACAGATCCTCGGGCGGGGTGTGACGGATCCGTATGTGATCGGCGCCATACGCGATGTGCCCCGTGAAGCATTCGTCCCCCCGGCGTATCGGCACCTCGCCTATGACGACCGGCCGCTGCCGATCGAGGCAGGGCAAACGATTTCGCAACCCTATATCGTCGCGCTGATGATCGAGGCGGCCGAGGTGAGGCCCGGCCACCGGGTACTCGATGTCGGAACTGGCTCGGGCTATGCCGCGGCGGTAACCGCGCGCATCGCGGCCGAAGTTTACACGATCGACCGGCACGTCGAGCTGGTGAAAAGTGCGTGCGAACGTTTCGCGGCGCTCGGCTACGACAATATCCGGGCGCGCTGCGGCGACGGCACCTTGGGTTGGCCCGAGGCGGCGCCGTTCGACGCCATTCTCGTCGCCGCTTGCGGACCTGACGCACCGGCCGCGCTACGCGAGCAGCTCAAGATCGGCGGTCGGCTGCTGCTGCCGGTCGGCCAGCCCGGCGAGTCGCAGCGGCTGGTGCGCATCCGTCGCGGCGGAGCGGACGAATATGATGTCGACGATCTGGGCCCGGTGACTTTCGTGCCGCTGATCGGCGCGCAAGGTTGGGACAGGGATATGGAGTGATATCCCTCTCCCCGGAGTGGGGAGAGGGAAAGGCTTCAATAGCGCACGCCGTAATAGTCGTTGACGTGCATACCGTAGCCGCGGTCCCAGCGCGGTTGGTCGTTGCGGCTATAGCTGGGGGCGCGGTCGAGCTGGCGTTCGTCGATGTCGACGACGTAGCCGCCTTGCCGTTCGTCATAGGTGAGCATGCTCCAGGGCAGCGGGTAGTAGCGCTCACCCATGCCCAGGAAGCCGCCGAAGCTCATCACCGCATATTCGACGCGGCCCGAGCGCTTCTCGACCATGAAGTTGTGGATCGTGCCGAGCCGGTCGCCGCGCCGGTTGTAGACGCGCGTGCCTTCAACCTTGTCCGAGGCGATCAGCCGGTCGGTCTCGTCGATCGCGACGTTCCGGCCCTCGTCATAATTGTCGAAGCGTTCGTTGTCGCGCCGGCCATAATTCTGCGAACGATCGTCGCGATAGCCGGCTTGCTGGCCATAGCTGCTCTGGCCGTAGCTACCGCCTTGGCTGTAGGCGCCGTATCCGCGGCTGCGATCGGAGTCGCCGTAGCTGGACGAGGAACCATAGCCCGACGAAGAGCCGTAGCCGCGGTAATCATCGTTGCGGTCATAGTCGCGGCCGTAGCCGCCATAGCGATTGTCTGCCATTTCTCGACCTCCTTCAGACACAAGCTCCCGCACTGGCGGGAAGGCTGGACAGGCCGGAGCGCAGCCCTGCGGCTGCGCTCCGGTCCCCGCTCATTTCTTGGCGGACTTGGACGTATCGCCCTTGGTCATGTCCGCGGACTGATTGGTATCAGCACCGCCGGTCATCGAAGTGCTGGCACCCGAAGTTCCGGTAGCACCCATGCTGCCGGACGAACCGCCGGTTGAGCCCATGCTTCCGGACGAGCCGCCCGTCCCGCCTTGCGAACCCGACTGGCCGGTCGAACCGGTGGCGCTACCGCCGGGCGAGCCGAGCGTGCCGCCCTGGCTCATGCCGGACTGGGCCGACATGCTTTGGGCCTCGCTGCCCGGTCCGCCGCGGCTCTTGCGCCACTCGTCGAAGTCGGAGTTGAAGCGCTCCTGCCGGTGGCGGCGGAACTCGTCATAGTCGCGGTCGAACGACTGCAGCTGCTGCTCGCGCCACGAATGATAATGCGGATCATCGTGGTGCTGGCTGCCACGGCCGAGGCCGCCCTGCTGGCCGTAATCCTGCTGACCGCCGCTCATGCCGCTCTGACCATAGGACTGGCCAGCGCCCATGCCGCCTTGGCCGAACGCCTGATAGCCGCCTGACGACTGGCCGCCACCCATCGTCCGCGAGCCGCCGTAGCCGCCCATGTCGGTGTGGCTTGAACCGCCGAAGCTTCCCTGTCCGCTCATGCCGCCTTGGCTGCTGCCTTGGCCCCACTGGCTGCCACCATAGCGGGACTGGTCAGACGAGCCGCTGAAGCCGCCTTGGCCGAAGCCCTGGTGCTGGCTGCCCATGCTGGTTGGACCACCTTGGCCCCACTGGCCGCGGTCGCCCTGATCGTGCTGACCGGTCGCGCCGAAGCCGCGATGCTGATCTTGGCCGCCCCAGGCGCCGTAGCTGCCGCTCTGGCCGGACATGCCACCTTGGCCATAGCCCGACTGGCTGCCGCCGCCATAGCTGCCTTGGCCATAGCCGCTCTGACCGCCTTGGCTCGACATGCCACCGGACATGCCGCTGTGGCTGCGGTCGCCCATCGAGGCGCCATAGCCGCTCTGTCTGTCGCTCATGCCGCCCATGCGCGAGCGGTCCTCGTCGCCGCCCATCATGCCGGACATGCTGCGGTCCTGATCGCGGCTCATGCCACCGCGGCTGCCGCTCATGCGGTCGCTGCGATGCTCGTCGCGATCGCGGCTGCCGAAGAAGCCGCCGCGATCGCGGTCACCCCGGTCTTGGCTGCCGTAGCTTTCCTCGAAGTAGGTGCTCCGGCCAGGCTCGAAGCCGGTGAAGTTGCGGTTGTCCTCGTCGCGGCCACCCATCATGCCGCCGCGCTCGCGGTCACGGTCCATGCGGTCGCGATCCTGCCGGCCGCGCCAGTCGTCGTCGCGGCCATAGCGATTGTCTGCCATCGGATAGCTCCTGTTGCTCGCTTGTCTGCCAGAGCCGCAGGCGGCTCGGTTCGTGGTCAACAGACTGACGATCAAGCCGTTCCGGCTATGGTTGCAGATGGACCCGCGGCAGCCACGGCTTGGCGACGGCTGGCTCTAGCATCGCGCCATCGATCATGATAATCGTTCGCAAAAGTTTGCGAGGGCGCAGCGTGACGCGTATCGACCAACTGCCGGCGGGCGTGCCCGCCATCATCACCGTCATCGACCGCGAGGCGTGCAGCGAGAGCGTGTGGCGGCGGCTGCACGAGATGGGCTTCGACGAGGGCGTCGACGT
>JAEZQR010000097.1 GCA_023413015.1 Pseudomonadota bacterium | reverse complement strand
CGGCTCGCTCTACCTCGCCGGCACCGTGCTCGCCGAGAACGGCTACACGCCGACCTGATCAGTGGGCGGGTGCCGGCTCGGCTTCGGCTTCTGCCTCCGCCACGTCCTCACGACCGATCGACTCGTCCACCAAGCCGCTCCGCAGCATCCAGGCGTAGAGCAGGATGCCAGGCAGCGCGAGGGCAGTGGTGAGCAGGTAAAAGTTCACGTAGCCGAACGACTCGATGAGCGAGCCAGCGGTCGTGCCGGTGACGAAGCGGCCGACGATTGAGGCGGCAGCCGAGATCAACGCATACTGCGAGGCAGTGTAGCGCAGGTCACAGAGTGCCGAGAAGTAAGCGACGACGACCACGCCGCCGATGCCGCTCGCGAAGTTCTCGAAACCGATTGCGGCAGCCATGCCGAGGTTGCTGTGGCCGGCGGCGGCAAGGCCCGCGAAGCTGAGGTTCGACACCGCCATCAGGATGAGGCTGACCATTACCGACCGCTTCATGCCAAGCCGCGCGTAGAGCACGCCGCCAACGAAGATGCCGATCAGATAGGCCCAGAAGCCGACGCCCACGTCCCAGATCGCGATCTCGTCGTTGGAGAACCCGAGGTCGTCGAACAGAAGGCGGAACGTGAGGTTCGCCAGCGTGTCGCCGATCTTGTGAAGCAGAATGAACAGCAGCACGAGCCAGGCGCCTTGGCGCTGGAAGAATTCGGCTAGCGGTTTCCACACCGCCGCAACCGCAGCGCCGACGCCAGTCTTGGCAGCAGGGTCGCGGTGCCGCGCGGGCTCGCCTATCCATAGTGCGGTGAGCATCGCCGGAAGCGCCAGTGCGGCGCAGGCGATGTAAGCAGCCGACCAACCATAGCGCGCAGAGACCACGAGCGCGAGCGCACCGGCGCCCGCCGAGCCGATGCGCCAGCCATACTGATTCATGCCCGAGCCGACGCCGAGCTGCTCGGCCGATAGGATCTCGATACGGTAGGCGTCGATGACGATATCGAAGGTGGCACCTGCCAAGCCAACGAGGATCGCAGCCTGTGCGGTGGCCAGCAGACTCGCCTTCGGATCAACGAGCGCGAGATTGACCACGGCGGCGATGACGAGGAGACCGACGAAGATCATCCAGGAGACGCGCTGACCGAGGCGACCGAGCACCGGCAGCCGCACGCCGTCCACGACCCACGCCCAAAGGAACTTCAAGTTGTAGACGAGGAAGGCGAGCGTGAAGGCGGTGACCGCCTTCTTGTCGATGCCGTCCTGCGCCAGCCGCGTCGTGAGCGTCGCGCCGATCATGGCATAGGGGAAGCCCGACGAGAGGCCTAGAAAGAACGCAGCTAGCGGCGCGCGCTCGACGTAGGGCCGGACGCCGTCCCACCAAGTTCGTGCTTGCACCGTCATTATGCTTCCCCCTGCCCGTGCCCTGTCACGATAGAGACTTGGCGAGTCTTCCGTCTAGGCGCAAAGTCTGCGGCAAATGAGCGAGCACTGACCGATGGACGCCATTACACCGATCAAGGGGCCGACGCCCGGCCAGCTGGCGCTGGCCCGCGCCATTCCGCACCACAAGCCGGCGGAGATGACCATCTCGACGGTGCCGGCGAGCGTCTACACCTCGCCCGAGCGCTTCGCCGAGGAGCAGGCGCGGATCTTCCGGCGCCATCCGCTGGCGGTCGCCGTCTCGGCGCTGCTGCCCGAGCCCGGCATGGCGGTGACGCACGACGGCTATGGTATTCCCATCCTCGTTACTCGCGACAAGGAAGGGGCGGCGCGTGCCTTCCTCAACGTGTGCCGGCATCGCGGCACGCGGCTGCTAGAGGACGCCGAGCCAGCGAAATGCCCGCGGCTGGTCTGCCCCTATCACGCCTGGACCTACGCGCTCGACGGCAAGCTCGTCGGCCTGCCGCGGCCCGAGAGCTTCCCCGACCTCGCCAAGGACATGTTCTCGCTCGTGCCGCTGCCCAGCGTCGAGGCGGGCGGAATCATCTGGGTCGGGCTCGACCGCGACAATCCGCCGACCTTTACCGACGTGACCGGCGAGCTGGCGGCCGACCTCGACGCACTCGAGCTCGGCGAGATGCATCTCTACAAGCGCCGCACGCATGACGTGGCGGCGAACTGGAAGCTGATCGTCGACGCCTTCTCCGAGCCCTATCATGTGACGCGGCTGCATTCGGAGACGATCGGCAAGTTCTTCGCGGATTCGGTGACGGTCGGCGACATGATCGGGCCGCACAGCCGGTCGGCGGTGGGGCGCGTGTCGTTCGTGGAGGCCGCGGATGCCAATGACCTCGGCGCGCTCCGGAGCATCGTGACCTTCGCCTACAGCGTCTTCCCGAACACCATCATCATCGCCAGCCCCGACTATGTGAACATCATGGTGCTGATGCCCAAGGCCGCTGGCCGGACGCTGGTCGAGGACTTCATGCTGATCCCTGAGCCACCCGCGACCGAAAAGGCCGAAGACCATTGGCGGCGCTCGTTCGAGCTGCTCGACGGCGGCGTGTTCGCGTCCGAGGACTTCCGCGCCGCCGCCCTCGGCCAGCAGGGACTGTCGACCGGCGCGGTGCCTGAGATCACGCTCGGTGGGCTCGAGCAGGGCATCCGCCGCTTCCACGACACCGTTGAGGCGGCGCTGCGGGCATGAGCGGGCTCATTGCGCTCGCGCTGCTTGCCGCCGCGCCCACCGCCGCTGCGCCGGAACCGCCCTTCTCGCCGGCGGTGCGGGCGGGCGACCTGCTGTTCCTGTCGGGCCAGATCGGCCGGGCGCCGGGTTCGGGCGCGCTGGTGCCGGGCGGCATCGTTCCAGAGACCGAGCAGGTGCTGAAGAATATCGAGGCGACGTTGAAGGCGAACGGCGCGAGCCTGGGCGATGTCGTCAAATGCACGGTGTTCATGGCCGACATGGCGGAATGGCCGGCGATGAACGGCGTCTATGCGCGCGTCTTCCAGAAGCCCTACCCCGCCCGCTCCGCACTCGGCGCGAACGGATTGGCGGCAGGCGCCCGTGTCGAGATCGAATGCATCGCGCGGCTGCCAGAGCTATGAGATCGCCAGCGTCGATTATGAAGGCCGGGCGAGCTTTCCGGAGCGCCGTTCCGCCTCCCGGAAACAGGTGAAGTTCACAAAGTTCACGATCTCCGCAAGTTTTCCGGAGGCCGCACCTCGCTCGCCTTTCTTGTTCCGACAAGACGTAGAAGCACCTCGCCCGGAGATTTGCATCGGCCGTACCTAAGAAAGAGCCAAAATCGGCGCGTCCGCGACTCGCCAGAACTAGAACATAGTCAGAACAATCTACTGTAGGAAAGCGCTTTCGGCCTAAATGCCGAGGCTGTTGTCGTTCCATTTCGGCCATCGGGTTTCGCTTTCGCCAGTGGCCGGATCGAGGCTGTTGCGTTTGCCGCGGCAGTAAGATAACACTGAACCATATGGTTCGGTTTGAAGCACATCCCCTCGATCTTTCGTTTGCGGCGCTGTCAGATGCGACGCGGCGCGGCGTGCTTGAGCAGCTCGGCCGCGCGGACGCGTCGATCACCAGTCTGGCCGACAAGTTTCACATGACCCTGACCGGCATGAAGAAGCATATCGCCGTCCTGGAGCGGGCAGGCCTCGTCGTGACGGAGAAGGTCGGACGGGTGCGGACGTGCAAGCTGGGGCACCGCGGCCTTGAGGCGGAGGCCGAATGGATCGAAGCGCATCGCAAGCTCTTCGAGACGCGGTTCGATGCATTGGACAAGCTGATTCTCGAGAAGAAACAGGAGGAAGATGATGGACCAGCAAACGAGTAATCATCCCGTTGCGCAGAACCGCACGGCGGTGGAGCGGAAGTCCGACCGGGAGCTGGTTGTCACGCGCCTGTTCGATGCCCCACCGCACATGGTGTTCAGGGCGTGGGCCGAACCCGAGCTGTTCCGCCGGTGGTGGGTGCCGAAGGGCGCCGGCATTACGCTCCTGTCCTGCGAGATGGACGTCCGCACCGGAGGCAAATACCGGCTGGAGTTCGCCAACGGCGGGACTGACACCATGGCCTTCTACGGCAAGTATCTGGCGGTGGTGCCGGACGAGCGCATTGTCTGGACGAACGAAGAAGAGGATGAGGGCGCAGTCACTAACGTCACCTTCGAGGACCAGGGCGGAAAGACGCTGCTGACGTTCCACGAGCTTTATCCTTCCAAGGAAGCGCTCGACGAAGCGATGGCCGGGTCGGCGACCGGACTACCCACGCAGCTAGATCAGCTGGACGAACTGCTTCCGATGATCGGCGAGTAGCCGCAAGCGGAATAGAAAAGGGCGGCCCGAATATCCGGACCGCCCTTTCGCTGGCGCTGCTCTTCGATGTTTATCGTTCTGAAACTAACGTCCGCTTCTGTAATGGGCCGTGGTGTCAAGCCGCCCGGTTTATCCTGCCGCTGGTTACTTGCTTCTGTCCGTGGTCGGCTTGGTGCCGCCACATGATACGGTCAGAGGAAGCGGCGAGCCCATCTTTCCAGCGTCGTCTGCGGCGCCGAGGCTGACAGCGACTGCGGACATTGCGGCTTCACCGTCCCAGCGGTGGGACCTCGGGCCAGTTGGCTAGCTGACCCGATCTCCTAAACTCTCCCTCTCAGGCTGCGATTGCGGCCGGCTCGACGCTCCAGCGGAAGGTGGTGCCATCCACCCACATGCGGTGGAGGATGACGCCGAGCTTGCGTGCCAAGGCGACGCGTGCCTTCTTGCTCCCGCGCCGCTTGGCAACGCCCAGCGCCCAGCTCTTCAAGCCTGAGAAGCGCACCGTGCGCGTGAGCATGACGCTCGCTGCCTCATAGAGCGCGGTTCGCACCATGCGGTCGCCGACCTTGCTGATCGAGCCGGTCACGTCGAGCTCGCCGGACTGGTACTTCCGTGGCGTGAGGCCGAAGTGGGCGCCGACATCGCGCGAGCGCTTGAAGCGCGCTGGATCATCGATCCCGCTCTTGAAGGTGATGGCTACCACCGCACCGACGCCCGGCACGCTCATCAGCTGCCGGCAGACCGGGTCGGCGCGCACCAGCCCCAGCATCGTGCGGTGGAGGCGCGCAAACTCGGCTGCCAGTGCGGCTCTCGCTTTGAGCATCGATCCGATCACTGTCTCGAGCATGGCGTGGCCGGCGACAAGCTCAAGGACACGCGCTTCGAAGCGCCCTTTGCTCACCGCGCCGACCTTCAGCCCAAAGCCACGAAGCACGCCGCGGATGCCGCTCTCGAGGTCAAGGCACTTGCCCTGGAGGAGCTTGCGGGCGGTGAGCAATGCTCGCACCTCCTGCGCGCTCGCCGACTTCGCGTGCACCGGGCGGAACCAGCCGAGCCGCAACAGCTGGGCGATGCCGCGCGCATCGCGCCGGTCGGTCTTGACCGTCATCGCCGACAGCGCCGCCTTCACATGCCGCGTCTCGAGCAGCACGCTCTCGAACCCGGCGGCGATGAGGCCCGCGTGCAGCCATTGCGATAAAGGACCAGCCTCAAGCGCGACCCGCGCAATCGGCAGCTCCTGCGCCCGAAGGAAGCGGATGAGCGCCTCAGGCTCGCTGGGCACCTTTGCTTCACGAGCGACTTGGCCGCTCGCATCGACAATGCACACGCTCGTCAGTTCCAGCGACACATCCAGTCCGGCATAATGCTCCACGGCTGTCCTCCCTCAGGCTCGCGGGGCCGAGGCGCCACACCTGAAACCCCGTCACTCCATCATGACCGGGAGACAGCCACCCCTCCAGTCCAGCTGGAGGCGCGGCCCATTACCGTATCTCTCCACCCATCGCCCGCGCCTAGAGTCCAAGTTCCGCTGTTCGCCCATTGCGGAACTCAGCGCACGGCAGCGAAGCGTCCCCAGCGTTTCATGCACGGCTCAGGAAACCGGGTTCGGAAACGCCGTAGTTCCTCATGCGCGTCGGCATCTGTCCGAGCTGCACGAGCTAGCCAATAGCGATAGCCTTGCATGTCGCCTCGGTTCCGGCGCTCGACGGCGAGATTGTAGAGACTCACCACGTCGCCCGTGGCCGCTGCCCGCCGGAGAAGCCGCAGGCACGCCCCAGGCCGGACAAAGTCGCCGAGATGATTGAGCGCCGGCGGAAAGCCCCTGGCGGCCAGCATCTGCAAGATCGGGCGCGCGTGCCCGTTGCGCCTGCCTTCCAGTATTTCAGTCGCGCGGCCGTAGAGCCGCCAAAGCTGTTCGTCGCGGTCGCTCACCCGCCTAGCATGCACACGGTGAGTCAAGTTGGCGAGTGTCCGCTCACCGCCCGAAGCGGTCATTCATGCTTCTCGATCAGGTACACGCGCTGCGGCGTCTTGTTCGGTCCCCAGAAGAAGTTCGCGAAGTTCCAGACCGTGTCGGTTGGAGCGATCATCAACTCGACCTGCGCGGGGGTCTCGCGCCACGTCGGCGGCGGACCGTCGTCGGTGTCGACGATCGCCAGGCGGGTGCAGTCCGACAAGCTCTGCCGACAGGCCCACGCCTCGTGCAGGGTGTCGCCGGTCGCCCCGCCGGAGAATGTCTTCCTGATCGCGAACGTTGCCCCACTGCGCGCCGCAAGGGACGACACCACCTCATCCGGGTCGAGCGCGTCGGCTGTCGCCGTCGCCGCCCGGCCGCAACCAGCAAGCCCAAGAACGACAGCGATCAATAGCTTCCTGCGCATCCCAGCAGGCTAACCATGCCCACGTCCGCTTGCCACCCAGAGCGGACATGGCCGACGACCACCCCGCTATTGCGACGCGCCGACGTTCATGAGCCCCTGGACCCGCAAGCGGGGGAAAACCTCTTCGAGCGGCTTGGTGTCGGGCAGCACGTACACATAGCCGCCCTTCTTCTGAAATTGCGGGCCCAGGACCTTGCCGTAGAAGGCCTTCGGCACGTTGATGCACCCGAAGGTGATGCGGTTGTCGTCCGGGATCGGCGACAGCATGCGCTCGCGACGCCGTTCCGTCTTGGCGGCATCGGTCGGGATCGGATGGAGCGCCACCGACGTGGCGTAATCCACCCAAAGGATTCTCTCCCGTCCGAAGGGAAGGCCGAACTTCGCCAGGAAACGCCCTGCCGGCGTGGTCTTCTCGGCCGGGCCGATTTCCGACAGCTTCTTGCTGCCGACGCCGGGGCTGGCATCATCGCCGGCGGCGATGCCGATCAGCACCGGCACCTCGCCCAGCGGCTTCCCCTTGGCGTCGAAAAGCATCAGCGAAGCGTTCGTCTTGTCGATGATGGCATAGGGCAGCGAAAGATTGTCGCCCGATGCCGCCACCCACTCGGCCACGCGCGCGGCCGCGACGGAACGGCTGGTCGCCGGTTCGGCATCGCTGCTTCCGGTTTGTGAAGGGACGGTATCCGAGGCACGCGCAATTGCCGCAGCCGGAACGACGAGCGCCAGCGCGGCCAGCGCCCGCAGAACAAGGGTCATCTGGTCGATACGCCTGAAATTCGGTCGTCCCTGGTGGGACGACCGACCGTGAAACTGTCGTGCGCGATCAGTGGCGCGGGCGCTTAGGCCGAGCCTCCTGTGCTTGGAGCCGCTGATCGATGCCGTCTACCCGGCTATTGAGCTGATCGAGGCGCTGCGTATGACCCTGTGCCTCGGCGAGGGCCGCCTTGGCAGTCTGGTCGGTCTGCTGCAACTGCGTCTCGAGCGCTGTGACGCGCTGGCTGACGGGCGCGATCTGCTCTTGCACATAGGACTTCGTGGCGCAGCCGCTGAGGGCAACGGCGCCCGCCAGGAAAATCACCGCAGGAGCGAACTTTGACGCATACGAGTACATGGCGTTCTTTCCAAATCGTTAACGCGAGGAAACAACCCAAGCCGAGTGACGAAGTTCCAACAACCGGATTCAGTTCGGATGTGCATCTTCGTCGACTAACAGATGCCGTCCCCGGTCTTTCGTGCTGGCCCAACGGGCGCGTCTCGCTGAACGGCGGGCGGACCCGCGTTATTCCTGGCGCGCTACTTCCTGGGCTTGCGCTCCGAGTCAGGTGCGAACGGGTCTTTTGGGATCGAGTCGGAGGGCTCCTTTGCGCTGGCGGCCGTGGGTTTCGCACGCTGGGCGTCGACGCAACGGCGCAGCTCGGCAACGGCCGCGCCGCTCCCCTCCAGGCTTAGCCGCTCGACCGGCACTTCGCCCCGGAAGATGTGCAGGGCCTTGGAGGCGGCGAAGTGGGACGGGAATTTCCGTCCGAAGCGCGTGACGAAACCCCGTTTTCCGCCGGACGCGATGCCGACCGCGAAATGCCTGGGAAAGCTGCTATCAGAGAGCCGGAAGGTCAGCTCCACCCGGTCCTTCGGCTTGATCGACCAGTTCGAGTTGAGGACGGTCAGATGGTTCGTGCCGTCGGTCTCGAGGCCGAGGAGCAGCGTCGTTTCCCCGGTCCGGTCATACGCCTTCGTCAGGAAGCAGCCTTTTCCGTCCTTGCTCGCCGCCACGGTCCACCCGCCGACGTCTCGTGCCGCATAGTCGCGGGCGGCCGCCTGCGTGCTCGCGAGAATCCCGATGGCGACTGCGAAAGCCGGGAACGTCGTTCGGACGATCGCCCGAACGACCGGGCGGATGACCTCGATCGCTTGTCGTGGTCTTACCATCGGCATGTCTCTCCACGGCGGCTTCAGCCGGCAATAGTTCAGCCCGGCATCCTCATCAACTTCGAGCGCAGGCACCCGTCCCGGATGCCCGAAGGGATATGTGCCGCTGTTAGAAGAGCGCTTTCGCCCTCAGGCCGGTTCCTGAGCTTTCGCGATGGCCTCGATCACTGTGCGGCGGGTGCCGAGGCGTTGCGTGATGACCGCCTTGACCCGTTCGAGCACCACCGGATCGGCGGTTTCGGGGGTGCCGCCGGCCAAGGGCTGCGGGTCGTATTCGAGGACGAGCTGGATTGCTTCGGCTTCGGTGCGGCCGCGGAGCCGCTCGATGACGCGGAAGGCGAAGTCGATGCCGGCGGTGACGCCGCCGCCGGTGATGCGGTTGCGGTCGGCCACCACGCGTTCGCGCACGAACTCGGCGCCGAACAGCGCGAGCTGGTCGCCCCAAGCCCAGTGACAGCCGGCGTGGTAGCCGTCGAGCAGGCCGGCCGCCGCGAGGATCAGCGAGCCGGTGCAGACGCTGCTGATCACCTGCGCGGTCGCAGCTTGGGCGCGCAGCCAGTCCAAGACTTCTTGGTCGCGCATGACCGCGGTGCAGCCGTAGCCACCGGGCACGCAGATCATGTCGAGCGACGGGCAGTCGGCCAGCGTGGTCGTAGGCACTAGCGCCAGCGGGCTGTCCGAGGGCACGGGATCGCGCGTCTTCCAAACGAAGTGAAGCTCCGCACCGGACATGCGGGCCAGCACCTGCGCCGGCCCGGTCATGTCGAGCTGCGTGAGATCAGGATAGAGCAGGAATCCGATCCGGAACGTCATGGGCGGCCTCCTTCAGGATGTCATCGGTGTCGAGGACGGTGGCGAACTCGCCGTGGACATGCGCGAGCGCGACGCGGTGGCTGAGCTCGGGATCGATCGTAAGCGTCGCGCCCTCGCGCCAGCCGCGCTCGGTGTTGCGCACGAAATCGGCGGTGGCGTCGGCGGCGACGAAGGCGGTGAAGCCGAGATTGCCGGCCATGCGCGTGGTGGTCGACACGCAGTGCGGCGTGGTGAGGCCGAAGACGATCACCGTCCGGACGCCGGCGGCGCGCAAGGCCGCTTCGAGATCGGTACCGATGAAGCCGCTGTTGACGTTCTTCACGAACTGCGGCTCGCCCGGCAGCGGCGCAACCTCGTCCTTGAACGCGAAGCCGGGGCCGGTCGGCGACAGCGGCGAGGCCGGATTGCGCGAGGCGTGGCGGACGTGGAAGACGGGACGGCCGGCTTCGCGCCAGGCGGCAAGCAGGCGGCCGGCGTTCTTCTCCGCATCGGGGTTGTTGCGGGCGCCCCAATAGGGGTCGTCGAAGCCCTTTTGGATATCGATGAGGATGAGGGCGGCGTCGGCGAAGCGGTTCATGGGCGTCTCCTGATTTCCTTCCCCCTCCCTAGCGTCGGCCGCACTTGGCAGATATGACAGAGAAGATGCATATTCTGCCAAACGACAATTTCCGGCATGTCGTGCTGATCGCGTTTGATGGGGCGCAGGTGCTCGATATCACCGGGCCGGCCGCCGTGTTCGCCGCCGCGAACGACGAGCTGCCGCGGCCCGCCTACAGGCTGACGATCGCCTCGCCCGGTGGCGGCAACGTCATGACGTCGAGCCATGTCGGCATCGCGACCGAGCGGCTGACCGGCATCGACGGGCCGGTCGACACGCTGCTGATCGCCGGCGGGAGCGACGCGGGCCTGCGCACGCTGATCCGCGACCGCGAAGCGCAGGCGTGGGTGGGCGGGAAGATCGCGACCGCCCGCCGCTACGGATCGGTGTGCGGAGGGGTGTTCGCGCTGGCGGCGTGGGGGCTGATCGACGGGCGGCGCGTGGCGACGCACTGGCGGGATGTCGACGATCTGGCGAGGACCTATCCCGCGCTCGCGGTCGATGCCCAGGCGCTCTACGTCGAGGATGGGCCGCTGTGGACGTCGGCGGGCATCACCACCGGGATCGACATGAGTCTCGCGCTGATCGAGCGCGATCTCGGCAGCGCGGTCGCGACCAACGTCGCGCGGCGGCTGGTGCTCTATGCGCGGCGGCCCGGCCACCAGTCGCAATTCTCGCCATTGCTCGATGCCCAGGCGGCCGGCGATTACGCGGACCTGATCGATTGGATCGGCGGCAATCTCGCCGCCGACCTCGACGTCGAGGCGCTGGCGGCACGCGCCGGCCAGTCGGTACGCAGCTTTCATCGCCGCTTCACCGCGGCGACCGGCAAGACGCCCGCCGCCTTCGTCGAGGCGCGGCGGCTGGAGCATGCCCGCAACCTGCTGGGCGCAGGCGCGCCGATGAAGCGGGTGGCGGCGGAAAGCGGCTTCCGCTCGCCCGAGCGGCTGACCCGCGCGTTCAGCCGTGTGTTCGGCGTGAGCCCTTCGACGTGGCGGGCGGTTCATACGGGTGGCGGCCCCCAGGCGCGGGCGGTATAGCGGCGATCACAGGAGACGACAGATGGCCGACAAGACGATCGCGGACTGGGAAGCGCTGGCTGCCAAGGAGGTGAAGGGCAAGGACCTCACCTGGGAGACACCGGAAGGCATCGCGATCAAGCCGCTGTACACCGCCGATGATGTGGCCGGTATCGATCCCGGCCTGCCGGGCTTCGCGCCGTTCACGCGCGGCGTCAAAGCAACGATGTACACAGGCCGCCCGTGGACGGTGCGCCAGTACGCCGGCTTCTCGACCGCCGAGGAGTCGAACGCCTTCTACCGCCGCAACCTCGCGGCCGGGCAGAAGGGCCTGTCGGTGGCCTTCGATCTCGCCACCCACCGCGGCTACGACAGCGACCATCCGCGCGTCGTCGGCGATGTCGGCAAGGCGGGCGTGGCGATCGACAGCATCGAGGACATGAAGATCCTGTTCGACGGCATCCCGCTCGACCAGATGAGCGTGTCGATGACGATGAACGGCGCGGTGCTGCCGACGATGGCCTTCTACATCGTCGCGGCCGAGGAGCAGGGCGTGGCGCAGCACCTGCTCGAGGGGACCATCCAGAACGACATCCTCAAGGAGTTCATGGTCCGCAATACCTACATCTATCCGCCCGAACCGAGCATGCGGATCGTGGCGGACATCATCGCCTACACCGCGCACCACATGCCGAAGTTCAACTCGATCTCGATCTCCGGCTACCACATGCAGGAAGCCGGGGCGACGGCGGTGCAGGAGCTCGCCTTCACGCTGGCCGACGGCATGGAATATGTGCGTGCGGCGATGGCGAAGGGGCTGGACGTCGACGCTTTCGCCGGACGCCTGTCCTTCTTCTTCGCGATCGGCATGAACTTCTTCATGGAGGTGGCGAAGCTGCGCGCGGCGCGGATGCTGTGGTCCCGGATCATGGAAGGCTTCGGCGCTAAGGACCCGCGCTCGATGATGCTGCGCACGCACTGCCAGACGTCGGGCGTGTCGCTGCAGGAGAAGGATGCCTACAACAACGTCATCCGCACGACGGTCGAGGCGCTGGCAGCCGCACTCGGCGGCACGCAGTCGCTGCACACCAACGCGCTCGACGAGGCGATCGCGCTTCCCACCGACTTCTCGGCGCGCATCGCACGCAACACGCAACTCGTGCTGCAGGAGGAGACCGGGATCACCAAGGTCGTCGATCCGCTGGGTGGCTCCTACTATGTCGAGGCGCTGACCAAGGAGCTCGCCGACAAGGCCTGGGCACTGATCGAGGAAGTCGAGAAGCTGGGCGGCATGACCAAGGCGGTCGAAGCCGGCCTACCGAAGCAGGAGATCGAGAAGGCCTCGGCGGCTCGCCAGGCGCGCGTCGATCGGGCCGAGGAGGTCGTCGTCGGCGTCAACAAGTACAAGCCGGCGAACGACGACACGATCGACATCCTCGTCGTCGACAATACGGCGGTGCGCGAGGCGCAGATCGCGCGTATTGCCCGCATGCGCGAGGGCCGCGACGAGAACCGGGCGCAGGCGGCGCTCCAGGCGCTTCGCGATGGGGCGAAGGGCGATGCGAACCTCTTGAAGCTGTCGATCGAGGCGGCGCGCGCGCGCTGCACATTGGGCGAAATTTCGTCGGCGCTCGAGGATGTGTTCGGCCGGCACGCCGCGAACGTGAAGCTGGTGAAGGGTGTTTACGGTGCGGCGTATAAGGCCGACCCGGCGTTCGCGCGCGTGGCCGACGGCATCACGGCGTTCGAGCACCGGAAAGGCCGCAAGCCCCGCGTGCTAGTCGCCAAGATGGGCCAGGACGGCCATGACCGCGGCGCCAAGGTGGTGGGCTCGGCGTTCGCCGATCTCGGCTTCGACGTGACGGTGGGCCCGCTGTTCCAGAAGCCGGAAGAGACCGCCGCGCTCGCGATCGAGCTTGATGTCGACGTGATCGGCGCCTCGAGCCTCGCGGCCGGGCACAACACGCTGATCCCCGAGCTGATCGAGCGGCTGCGCGCGGCCGGGCGGCCCGATATCCGCGTCACCGCCGGCGGCGTGATCCCGCCGCAGGACTACGAGTTCCTGCGCTCGAAGGGTGTCGGCGCAATCTTCGGACCGGGCAGCAACATCGTCGAGGCGGCGGCCGAACTGCTCCGCCTGCTCGGCCACAACATGCCGCCCGAGGGCCTGGATCAGGCGGCGGAATAAAATAAAGAAGGGCCCGCGGCACCAAGCCC
>JAEZQR010000077.1 GCA_023413015.1 Pseudomonadota bacterium | reverse complement strand
ACGCCTTGGCATCGGTGTTGCCGCCCGAGCCGAAGTTCATCGTCGAGACATCGCCCTGGGGCAGGTTGTCGGGGTCCATGCCGGCCGCGCGCACGCTGGGCTTGAGGTAGTTGCCGTGCACGCCGGTGAAGAGGCTCGAATAGACGATGTCGTCCGCCTTGGAGGCGACGATCATCTCCTTGTAGCGCTGGTCGGCGCGCGCCTCGTCGGTCGCGATGAAGGCCGAGCCGATATAGGCGAGGTCCGCACCCATCGCCTGCGCGGCAAGCACCGCGTCGCCGGTCGCGATCGCGCCCGAAAGCGCGATGGGGCCGTCGAACCACTGGCGGACTTCCTGGACGAGCGCGAAGGGCGAGATCGTGCCGGCGTGCCCGCCGGCGCCGGCCGCGACGAGGATCAGGCCGTCCGCGCCTTTCTCGATCGCCTTGCGCGCGAAGCGGTCGTTGATCACGTCGTGGAAGACGACGCCGCCGTAGCTGTGGATCGCCGCGTTCACGTCCTCGCGCGCGCCAAGCGAGGTGATGACGATCGGCACCTTGTACTTCACGCAGAGCGCGAGGTCGTCCATCAGCCGGTCGTTCGACCGGTGGACGATGAGGTTGACGGCGAAGGGCGCGTCGTTCGGCCCGAGCTCGGCGGTGAGCCGCTGCAGCCATTCCTCAAGCTGCGGCAGCGGCCGCGCGTTGAGGCTGGGGAAGGAGCCGACGACGCCCGCGCGGCACTGCGCGATCACGAGGTCCGGATTCGAGATGATGAACAGCGGCGACCCGATCGCCGGGATCGACAGGCGGCCTTGAAGGACGGCGGGCAGGCTCATCGTCTGGATCTCCTCACGCGCTGGCGGGCAGCAGGCTCTTCAGGGGAACGCCCGGATCGGCGAGCGCCGCCTTGTCGGCGACCAGCCCCGCTTCGACCAGCGCGCGACCCTGCGCATAATCACGCGCCGCATTGATGCAGTCGAGCGCGATCACGCGTCCACCCTTCAAATAGATGAGGCTGAACGACCGCGCTTCGGGCGAGCCGCGCAGCACGGTCTCGTCGTGGCCGAGGCTGAGGCCTACCGTCTGGAGCTTCAGGTCGTACTGGTTCGACCAGAACCACGGCACCGCACGATAGGGTTTGGGATCGCCGAGGATTGCGCCTGCCGCCACCTTCGCCTGATCGACCGCGTTCTGCACGCTTTCGAGCCGGATGCGCGCGCCGCTGGCAAAAGCGTTGGCGTGGTTGGCGCAGTCGCCGATGGCGAACACGCCGTCGAGCGAGGTGCGGCAATATTCGTCGACCTCGACGCCGTTGCCGGTCGCCGCACCCGCTTCGGCCAGCGGCGCGATCGACGGCACGATGCCGATGCCGACGATGACGAGATCACAGGGCAGGTCGGGCATGCCGGGCCCGAAGCGCACCGCCGTCACACGGCCGTCGGTGCCCACCAGCTCGACGATCTGCTGGCCGGTCCGCACCTCGACGCCATGCGCGCGGTGCTCGGCCTCGTAGAATCGCGAGACGGGCTCGCCCGCGACGCGCGCCAGCACGCGGTCGAGCGCCTCGATGACGGTCACCTGCTTGCCGAGCTTGCGCAGCACGGCCGCCGCCTCGAGCCCGATGTAGCCGCCGCCGATCACGGCGATGCGTTCGGCGTTCGCCAGCTCGCCCTTCAGGCGATCGACGTCGGCGCGGGCACGGATCATGTGCACGCCCGCCAGATTCCCGCCGGGAACGGGCAGGGCGCGGGGGCTTCCGCCCGCCGCCCAGATCAGCCGGCCATAGCCGATCCGGGTGCCGTCTGCGGCTTCGGCGACGCGTGCCTCGGCATCGATGCGCGTGATGCGGCTGCCTGGGCGCAACTCGACGTTGCGCTCCGCCCAGAAGTTGGCGGGGCGCAGCAGCATCCGCTCGAACAGCTTCTCGCCGGCGAGATAGTCCTTCGACAGCGGCGGGCGTTCGTAGGGAAGCTCGGGCTCGTCGCCGACGATGCCGATCATGCCTTCGAACCCGCCCTGACGCAGCGAGATCGCCGCCTGCGCGCCGGCTTGGCCGGCGCCGACGATCAGGACGTCGAAATGATCGCTCATGCCTCGTCGCCGTAGATACCGACCAGCGGCTCGGCGCCCTTGCGCCACATGCCGCGATACATGCCCGGTGTGTTGAAGCTCCACGCCGGCGTTCCGTCGGCCGCCACCACGATGACGCCGCCGGCGCCGCCGAGCGCGTGGGTCTCGGCCTGGACCGTATCCGCGGCGGCCTTGGGGGCTTCGTTCAGGAAGCGCATCCGCGCGCAGATCTCATGGGCCACGCCTTCGCGGATATAATGTTCGCCCGATCCGGTCGCGGACACCGCGCCGGCGCGGTCGTCGGCGTAGGTTCCGGCGCCGATCACCGGCGCGTCGCCGATTCGGCTCCAGCGCTTGCCGGTGAGCCCACCAGTCGAGGTCGCCGCCGCGACATGGCCCTTCGCATCGCGCGCCACTGCGCCGACCGTGCCGTACTTGAGATCGACGTCGAAATAGTTCGCGCCCCGGGCCTTGAGCTTCTGAAGCTGTTGCCAGCGCTCCTCGGTGCGGAAATAGCCCGGATCGACCTGCTCCAGCCCGGAATCCCGGGCGAATTGATTGGCGCCGTCGCCCGCCATGAACACGTGCGGGCTCTGCTCCATGACGGCACGGGCGAGGCTGACCGGGTTCTTCGTGTGCGTCACGCCCGCCACGGCGCCGGCGTTGCGGCCATTGCCGTCCATGATCGCGGCGTCGAGTTCGTTCCTGCCTTCATAGGTGAAGACCGCGCCGCGACCAGCATTGAAGTGCGGATCATTCTCGAGGACGCGTACCGCCGCCTCGACCGCATCCACCGCCGAACCACCCGCGTCGAGAATCGCGCCACCGGCTTCCAGCGCCTGGGCCAGGCCGGCGCGCGCTTCGCGCTCATGTTCCGCTGTCAGCTGCCCGCGCTCGAGTATGCCCGCCCCGCCGTGAATCACCAGCGTCCAGCCGGCATCGGCCTGTCCCGCAGCCGCCGGCATCAGCGTGAACCTTGCGAGGGGGCGTTGAAGCCGCCTGCCACCTTGATTTCCATCGGAAGAACCCCGCGGTCGAGCCTGTCATGAAGAATGCGCGGGCTCCATAGGGCGGGGCATTGACCCGGACAATAGCTCGCGCCTATATCCGCCGCGCCCGAACACGGCCGTGGCAGCGTAGCTCAGTTGGTGAGAGCGCCGGATTCATAACCCGGAGGTCGGCAGTTCAAGTCTGCCCGCTGCTACCACTTCCCAGCCAT
>JAEZQR010000072.1 GCA_023413015.1 Pseudomonadota bacterium | reverse complement strand
GGTCAGGTGCTGCCCATCATCGATCTCTCGGCGCAGCTCGGCTGGGGGACGACCGAGCCGACGCCCACGCATGTCTACATCGTGCTGCTGATCGGCGATCAGCTTCAGGGCATGATCGTCGATGCGGTGTCCGACATCCTGACGGTTGGCGCGGCCGAGCTGCGCCCGGCGCCCAACGGCGACAGGACACGCGGTCAGGAGATCATCAAGGGCATCATCACGACCGACACCCACATGGTCACCGTGCTCGATCTCGACCGGCTCCCGAACCACGCGCTCGACTTGGACATGGACCTTGATCTCGTCGCCTGAGCAGGGTCCGCCAAACGGCGGGCTCCGCTGACTGTCGCGGCAGACTGGTCCTGAATTTACCGAATCTTAGCTGCTGATCGGGGATGCCAACCCGCCAATCGAAGGGTAAGTCGCTTGCGCATCATCACTTGCGTGCTCGGCAGCCATGACCTTGTGCTGGTTGCCATCGCGGCGGCCTTCTGCTGCGTCGGGGCCTGGGTTACCGTCAGGCTCTACCGCAAGTCGCGAATCAGCGGCGGGCGTTCGCGTGCGGCCTGGGTATTCCTTGGCGCCGTTGCCGGCGGTTCGACCGTATGGTGCACGCACTTCGTGGCCATGCTGGCCTACCGTCCGGCGACGCCGGTTTCCTACGAGCTTGGCCTGACGGCGCTGTCGCTTGTGGTCGCGATCGTGACGGGTGGATTCGGGCTTGCGATCGGCAGCGTTGGTTCGCGCTTCGCCCCGCAGGTCGGTGGTGCCTGCTTCGGGGCGGGTATCGCCGCCATGCATTACACGGGCATGGCGGCTTTCGCGGCCGATGGCATCCTGATTTGGGATGAGTCCTACGTTGTCGTCTCGCTCCTGCTCGCCGTTGGTTTCAGCGCTTTGGCATTTCGCTATGCAGCCGGCATCAAGCATCAACTGCACAAGGTGATGGCTGCGGGCCTGCTGGTCTGCGCCATCATTGCCCTTCATTTCACCGGCATGGCCGCCTTGACCATCATCCCGTCCGCAGCGACGAACGGGATGCTTTCCAGTAGTGATGCGATGGGCGTGCTGGCGATTGCCGTGGCGGGTGTGGGGCTCCTCGTGCTCGGCACCGGTGCGACCGGCTATCTTCTGGATAGCGAAGCGCGCGGCCATGCGGCAGCACGGCTGCGCCATCTTGCCGAGAGCGCCGTCGACGGCGTCGTTGTCGAGCAGGATGGCCTTATCGTCGAGGCCAACGCCGCGTTCGCCGAAATGCTTGGGCTACCGCGCGAGGCGCTCCTTTCGACGCCCTTGCGGAAATATGTCGACCACGAGGGTGCCGAGAACGCGCTGCTGCGCAACAGCTTGCACCGCACCGATGGCGCGAACATACCGGTCGAGGTGACGGCACGTCGCGAAGCGGTTCGGGTGTCCGAGCGGGCCGTGGTGGTCTATGCCATCCGCGACCTGCGCCCCAGGATCGAGCAGGAGCGCCGCATTGCTTATCTCGCGCGCTACGACAGCCTGACCGGCCTGCCGAACCGCGCCACCTTCCTTGAGTGGCAGGAGCAGGCCGCCGCTGCCCTCGACGACGGCGAGAGCCTGGCCTTGCTGGCGATCGATCTCGATCGCTTCAAGGAGGTGAACGACCTGCACGGTCATGCGGCTGGTGACGAAGTTCTGAAGGTGCTCGCCGACCGGATGCGTGCGGTCCTTCGTCCGGACGAGTTCCTCGCGCGGCTCGGCGGCGACGAATTCGTGGTCCTGGCACCCGTGCGGCGACGGGAGGAAGCTCTGGCCCTCGCCGAACGGTTGGAGAAGCCGCTATTCTCGTCCATCTCCATCGGCCACGCCGAGGTGGTGTGCGGGGGCAGCATCGGCATTGCGCTGATGCCGCAGGATGCCGACACGCCGACCACGCTGATGAACAATGCCGATCTGGCCATGTATCGCGCCAAGGCCTCGGTCTCGCAGGTCGCCTGCTTCTACGAAAGCAGCATGGACGACATGGTCCGCGCCCGTCGCAGGATGATGAAGGAACTGCGCGAGGCCCTGCAACGCGACGAGTTCGAGCTGCATTTCCAGGTGCAGGCCTGCGTCACAACCGGTGAGGTGACGGGCTATGAAGCGCTGCTGCGCTGGCACCATCCGGAACGCGACTATGTGCCGCCTGCCGAGTTCATCCCGCTGGCAGAGGAGACCGGCCTCATCCTGCCGATAGGGGAGTGGGTGCTGCGTACGGCTTGCGCCGAGGCTGCCGAATGGCAGACGCCGCACAAGGTGGCCGTGAATCTCTCCGCTGTGCAGCTCGCGAACGCCGATCTGCCGCGGCTGGTCCAGGAGGCGTTGCTCAACTCAGGGCTGCCCGCGAAGCGGCTCGAGCTTGAAATCACCGAAACAGCGATGATCCTCGACGTGGATCGTACGACGCATGTCCTCAGGCAGTTGAAGGCGCTCGGCGTCTTGATCGCGATGGACGATTTCGGAACCGGCTACTCGTCGCTGTCGACGCTACGGGCCTTTCCCTTCGACAAGATCAAGCTTGACCGATCCTTCATCAGCGAGCTGGAGGGGAGCGCCGAGGCCCGCGCCATCATCCGCGCCGTGCTGACGCTCGGTGACAGCCTCGGCATTCCGGTCCTTGCGGAGGGCGTGGAGACGCCGCATCAGCTTTCCTTCCTGCGCGAGCTCGGTTGCGACGAAGCGCAGGGTTATCTGCTCGGGCGACCCGACAGGAATGCCGTCGGCACCCACGCCGTGATCGCTGCCTGACGACGCAGGATCGCAGCCCGCGCCCTTCCCTCTCATGTCGTGCAGTATCCCTCCATGCCGGCGCCGGTAAGCTGCCTCGGCTGAAGATGGAGGGAGAGGCCGATGATTGGTGTGATCGCGACGTTGCGAGTGCAGGACGGCAAGGGTGCCGAGCTTGAGCGGGCGTTCGGCGAGCTGGCGGCGCAGGTGCGCGCCAACGAGCCGGGCAACCTCGCCTACCAGCTCTGCCGTAGCCGCACCGATCCGAACACCTACAAGGTCCTCGAACTCTACCGCGATGAGGACGCGCTCAAGACGCACGGCGCCAGCGAGCATTTCAAGGCCGCAGGTCCAGCGCTCGGCGCCGTCCTCGCCGGTCGTCCCGAAATCGAATATCTCGACGCGATCGGCTGACCGGACGCCGTTGCACTTTGGGCTCCAACCCTCCTAAAGTCCGCGCAACAAAGGGGAGGGTCATCCGTCATGTCGATCGTTCGTGGCCTCGTTGCTGCTGCCTTGCTTTCGTCCGCCGCCGCGCAGGCTCAAACCGCCGCACGCCCCGACCAGCTCGCGTTCCGTGAGATCTACAAGGAGCTCGTCGAAACCAACACGACGCTGTCGGCAGGCTCGTGCACGCTCGCGGCCGAGCGCATGGCGGCGCGGCTCAAGGCCGCCGGCTTCCCGGACAAGGATCTGACGCTGTTCGCCGTCCCGGAGCATCCGAAGGAGGGCGGTCTGGTCGCCGTGCTGCCCGGCAGCGATCCCAAGGCCAAGGCCGTCCTGCTGCTCGCGCACATCGACGTCGTCGAGGCGAAGCGCGAGGACTGGACGCGCGATCCCTTCACGCTGATCGAGGAAAACGGCTTCTTCTACGCCCGCGGCGCGGCCGACGACAAGGCGATGGCCGCGGTCTGGGTCGACAGCCTCGCCCGCATGAAGCGCGAGGGCTACCGGCCGAAGCGGCCGATCAAGCTCGCGCTCACCTGCGGCGAGGAGACCACCGACGCCTTCAACGGCGCCGAATATCTCGCCAATCAGAAGCGCGACCTGATCGACGCCGAATTCGCCTTGAACGAGGGCGGCGGCGGGCGGCTCACGCCCGACGGCAAGCCCGAGTTCCTGTCCATGCAGATCGGCGAGAAGGCGGCGCAGAACTACACGCTCAAGGTCACCAACCCCGGCGGCCACTCGTCGCGGCCGGTCAAGCCCAACGCCATCTCGCAGCTCGCCGCCGCGCTCGGCAAGGTCGATGCGCTCGAGTTCCCGGTCGAGTTCAATCCGGTGACGCGCGAATATTTCAGCCGGCTGTCGAAGACGGTCGGCGGCGAGCGCGGTGCGGCGATGACTGCGCTGCTCGCCAACCCGAAGGACGCCGCGGCCAATGCGATCGTGTCGAAGGACCCGACATGGCATTCGATGCTGCGCACCACCTGCGTCGCCACGCTCCTGAACGGCGGCCATGCCAACAACGCGCTGCCGCAGCGCGCGACCGCCAACGTCAACTGCCGCATCTTCCCCGGCACCTCGGTTGAGACCGTGCGGCAGGCGCTCGCCGATGCGATCGCCGATCCGGCGGTAAAGGTCACGATGGTTCCGCCGGTGCGGCCGACGCCGGGCTCGCCGCCGCTCACCAAGGCGGTCATGGCTCCGGTCGACCGGCTGGCGGCGAAGATGTTCCCCGGCGTGCCGGTGCTGCCCACCATGTCGACGGGCGCCACCGACGGCATCTTCCTGTTCGCGAAGGGCATCCCGACCTACGGCGTCCCCGGCATCCTCGGCGAGGCCGACGGCAGCGGCGCCCACGGCCTCAACGAGCACATAAGGGTCAGCTCGCTCTACAAGGGCCGCGACTATCTCGACGCCTTGGTCCGCGCCTACGCCGACGCGCGCTGACGCGGCGGGCCGTTATAGGGGTAAGGGGGCGTCGTGCTGATCCTGTCCGGCATTGCCGTCGTTGTGGTGGGTTTCCTGCTGCGATTGAATCCGCTGCTCGTCGTGACGGTTGCCGCATTGGTCACCGGGTTCGCGGCAGGGCTCGATCCGCTCGCCGTCGTCGCGGCGTTCGGCAAGGCGTTTAACGACAGCCGTTACGTCAGCCTGATCTGGATCGTGCTGCCCGTCATCGGCCTGCTCGAGCGCTATGGGCTGCAGGAGCGGGCGCGCCAGCTGATCGGCGGCGTGCGCGCCGCCACCGCCGGCCGGCTGCTCATCGTCTACCTGCTGTTCCGTCAGATCACCGCTGCGATCGGCCTCCATTCGATCGCCGGCCACGCGCAGACCGTGCGTCCGCTCGTCGCCCCGATGACCGAGGCAGCAGCCGAGAACACGCTCGGCGAAGTCGACGAACCGACGCGCGAGGAGGTGAAGGCCTTCGCCGCCGCCACCGATAACGTCGGCGTGTTCTTCGGCGAGGACATCTTCATCGCCATGTCCTCGATCCTGCTCATCAAGGGCTTCCTTGAGCAGAATGGCTTGATCGTCGCGCCGCTGTCGCTGTCGGTCTGGGCGATCCCGACCGCGATCGTCGCCTTCCTCGTCCACGGCTTCCGGCTGTGGCGACTCGATCGCCGGCTGGCGAGGAGGGCGGCGCGATGATCACGCTCGATTTCGTCTACACGCTCGCCGGTCTGGTGTTCGCGGCCTTCGCCGGCCTCAGCGCCGGCGACCGCACCAATCCCAAGCGCTTCGGCAACGCCGCCTTCTGGGGCCTGATCAGCTTGAGCTTCCTCGCCGGCGACCGGCTCGGCGACCTCGGCAACGGCGCGCTGGTGCTGGGCCTCGTCGCCCTGGCCGGGTTCGGCGCGCTCGGGCGCGGCCATCCGCCCACCACCACGCCCGACGAGCGCCGCGCCGAAGCCGACCGGCGCGGCAACCGCCTGTTCCTGCCCGCGCTCGCCATCCCGGTCGTCGCGCTGATCGGCACGCTTTTCCTGAAGGACATGATGGTCGGCGGCGCCCCGCTGCTCGATCCCAAGCAGGTGACCTTGATCTCGCTCGGCTTCGGCGTGCTGATCGCGCTGGCCGCGGCGATGCTGTGGCTGCGCCCGGCGCCGCTCGCGCCGCTGCAGGAAGGGCGCCGCCTCATCGACTCGGTCGGCTGGGCGGCGGTGCTGCCACAGATGCTCGCGTCGCTCGGCGCGGTGTTCGCGCTGGCCGGCGTCGGGGCGGTGGTCGGCGATCTCGTCAGCGGTCTTATCCCGGAAGGCAGCCGGCTAGCCGCAGTCGCCGCCTACACGGTCGGCATGGCGCTGTTCACGATGGTGATGGGCAATGCCTTTGCCGCCTTCCCGGTGATGACGGCGGCGGTCGGCCTGCCGCTGGTCGTGCGCCAGTTCGGCGGCGATCCGGCGGTCGTGGCGGCGATCGGGATGCTGGCCGGCTTCTGCGGCACGCTGATGACGCCGATGGCCGCCAACTTCAACATCGTCCCCGCCGCGCTTCTCGACCTCAAGGACAGGAACGGCGTGATCA
>JAEZQR010000071.1 GCA_023413015.1 Pseudomonadota bacterium | reverse complement strand
AGGGCTCAGAGGGGCTATTCATGGGTAAGCTTGGCTTGCTGCTGGCGGCGGGCGTGCTGCTGTACGGCTGTGCAGCGCAGATGACCGCGCGCACCGGCGACCTCAGCGTGCCACGCGACGCATATGGCCAGCCGGTTCTCGCCGGCGCGGCGCGCTAGGCGCGGTCAGAATAATCGCCTGCCGGTCGCTTAGCGGCGGGGGGCGAGCAGCGCGTCGAGCGGAGCGGCGCCGGTGCCGACCTTTTCGAGCACCGGGTAGCGCAGCCCGTCGTGGTAATCGAGGCTGACGGTCCGGTAGAGGTCGCCCTGCTTGATCAGCAGCTGGATGGGTTCCTTGCCGCCCTTCGCCGCGGTGATGGCGGCCTTGAAGTCCTCGTCCGAATAGGCGCGGCCGTCGATCGCGACGATCGTCGAGCCGGTCGTGACGCCGGCGTTGAACAGCGGCGAATCCCAGGCGACACCGCTCACCGCCCCCTTCTCGCCGAGCGTGAGCCCGATCGTGTAGGTGAGGTCGAGCATCTTCCGGTCCTTTTCGCGCGAGACGAAATAGGGCGGCGGGGTTTCCTTGTAGACCAGCCGGTAGCCGCCGCGGCCGATCCAGTCGAGCGGGGCGTCCCCGACCTGATTGACCCGCCGTTCGAGATAGCCGCGCCAGTCGTAGGGGGCGATCGCGTCGAGCGTCCGCACGACGTCGTCGAAGTCGTAGGTGAGAATGCCCTGATCGCCTGGATTCACGCCGAAGAAGGCACGCGCGAAATTATCGATCGAGCGCTTGCCGCGCGTCAGCTCGCGGATCCGGCTGTCGACGTCGAGCCAGATCAGCATGCCTTCGGAGTAATAATCCTCCGACCGCTGCCAGCTGCTCCACGGGATCGGACGGCGGCTGTTGATGATCGGATCGTAGGTCGTATCGATCAGCGGGCGCCAGGTGCGGCCCGGCAGCTTGTCGTAATAGGCGGCGGTGCGCGCCAGCTCCGCCTTCACGTCCTCAGCCGGCATCATGCCCGAGCGCGCCGAGAGGATGTTGCCCCAGAACTGCGTCTGACCTTCGTAGACCCAGAGCAGCGTGTTGCGCATCGGCATGCGGTAGTCGGGCGTCCAGAGATCGGCCGGACGGCGGTACTTGCCGTTCCAGCTGTGGTTCATCTCGTGCGCAAGGAGGTCGCGGCCCGCCGAGCCCTTGTTCCAGTCGGTGAAATAGGTGCGCGGGTGGCTGTTCTCCGACGAGCGCAGATGCTCGAGCCCGATGCCGCCGAGCTTGTCGGTGAGCGCCACGAGGAACTCATACTCATCGAAGTGCACCGCGCCGTAGAGCTTGGTGATCTGCTCGATGAGGCGGCGGTGCGCGGCGAGCTGCTCGGGCTTGGCCTCGAGGTCCTTCGGCTGATCGGCGAACAGGTTGAGGAAGACGTTGTCGGCCAGCTTCTCGCGGCGATAGTAACGCCCGGCGAACAGCGGCGAGTCGACGAAGGTCTCGTAGCTGACCGGCTTGTAGGTGAGGGTGTCGCCGTCGCGACGCGCCACGTCGAGCGAGGTCGCCGCGCTCCAGCCCGCCGGCAGCCTGATGCTGGGCTCGATCTGGATGTTCCGGACGTAATAGCCGGCCGGGTAGAGCGACAGCTTCTCCCACTGCGCGTTGAGCATTGCCGGGGTCATGGTGATGCGGCCCTGGTTCGGCTGGGTCGGCGACAGGTGCTGGAACTCGACCGTGAGTTCGCGCGCGCCGCCCGGCACGTCGACATGGAAGGCGTAGACGTCGACCGGATCGCGGCGCCAGGCAACCGGCTGGCCATTCGCGCTGATCTTGAGGCCGGCGACCAAGTTGATCGGGCCGCGCGGCGCATGGTTGCCCGGCAGCCATTGCGGATAGAGTAGCGTCAGTGGTCCCGGGCCGGCCACCGGGATCGTCTCGGTCACGCGGAAGATCGCTCGCGTGGTATCGCTGGCATCGACCGAGATCCGGATCGTGCCGGGATAGGGGACGTCGCGCGCGGCCGGTATGCTGTCGACGATCGGCAGCGGCTGCGGACGGCTCTGAAGGTCCTGGGCGCCGGCGGCGGTGGCGAGCAGGACGGCGAGCGGAAGCAGCAGGGACGGGCGCATGAACGGCTTTCGATCTGATGGTCGGACGGCGGATACCGTGCGATGGTGTTCGCTACCGTCTATCCAACCCGCGGCGGAAGGACCAGCCGCCCCGTCCGGAGTGGAAAGTCCAATCTACCGGCAATCAAGAAAAAGGCGCCCGAAGGCGCCTTGAGTTGGTCAGGAAATGACGAACGCTTACCGCGGCGTGGTCGTGGCGTTGACGTCGGCGTCGTCGATCGCCTCTTCCTTCTGCTCGCCGGCTTCGCGGGTGGCATCGGCCTTCTGCTCCAGCGCGTCGGCCTGAGCCTCGTGGCCCTGATCCTCGAGCACGTCGGCCTGCTGGTCCATCTGATCGGCGGCGGCATCCGCCTGATCGGCGACCCGGTCGCCGGCGGTGTCGTCGCCCTGGCCGCCACAGGCCGCCAGCAGGCTGAGGCTCGCAGCGGCGAGCAGCACGTTGAACGTCTTCACTGAATTCCTCCCTTGCAAACCCATTCAATGGCGGCGCCGCGCAAGAATCGACGCCCGCACCAACCATCCCGAACGTTTCAGATAAGGAACGGTTCAATTGGACTGCTGGACCCGTACGATTCGCCAGCGCATAGAGGCGGCATGAACTGGTTCCGCATCCTGCTGGCGCTGTTCCTGTTCGCCGCCTCGCCAGCGGCCGCAGAAGTCGGCGCGCGTGTCTATGCCGCCTCGAGCCTGACCGAGGCGCTGACCGACGTCGCCGACGCCTATGCTAGGACCGGCCGACCACGCCCGGTACTGGTGTTCGCCGCCTCCTCGGCGCTGGCGCGGCAGATCGAACGCGGCGCGCCCGCCGGCGTCTATGCCGCTGCCGACCTCGAATGGATGGATTATCTGGCGAAGCGCAAGCTGCTGGCGCCCGGCAGCCGGCGTCTGCTCGCGCGCAATCGCCTGGTTGTGGTGGTGCCCATCAGCGACACACGCCCGGTGCGAATCGCGCCGGGCTTCGACATCAGCCGCGTCGGCGCCGATGGGCGCTGGGCCACGGGCGATCCGGATGCGGTACCGGCCGGACGTTATGCCCGCGCCGCGCTGCAGAATCTCAGTGCTTGGCAGAAAGCGGCGCCGCACT
>JAEZQR010000030.1 GCA_023413015.1 Pseudomonadota bacterium | reverse complement strand
CATCCTCATCCCCGAGCGCCAGCGCGGTCCCATCGGCCGACCCGCCCGCTACCAGCAATGGTCGGTGGCGGCGCGCGGCGTCGCGCCGGTCGGCGACACCAGCGAGCTTCAGGCGCGTGCGCTGCTGTTCGACGACCAGCGGCTGCGCGGGCTGCCGGGTAGCGAATCGTCGAACCGCGGCGCCGACGCGTCGCTGCGCCTCGTCGGGCGCGGCGCGCTGCCGTTCGAGGCGCTCGCCTATCTCCAGGCGCGCCGCTTCACCTCGGGCTTTGCCAGCGCCAATGCCGCGCGCACGACGGCGACGCCGACGCTCGACCAGTACAACACGCCCGCGACCGGCGCCGGCGCCAAGCTCGAGCTGCGCCCGCGGATCGGGACCGACCACGAGCTGCAGATCGGCTTCGATGCGCGGACGGCCGACGGCGAGACGCGCGAGCGATTCCGCTTCCAGAACGGCGGCTTCACCCGGCTGCGCGAGGCCGGCGGCCGCACCTTGATCGCCGGCGCCTATGTCGAGGACAGCTGGCGGCCAAGCGACGCGGTCACGCTGACCGGCGGCGTACGCCTCGACCGCTGGTGGATCGCGGACGGTCACCTGATCGAGACCGACCCAGCGACCGTCACGGCGACGCTCGTCGACCGGCCGGCGGACCGCGCTGGCTGGGAGCCGACCGTGCGCGCCGGCCTGCTCGTCGCCGCGACGCCCGCGCTGAACTTCCGCACCGCCGGCTATCTCGGTTGGCGGTTGCCGACGCTCAACGAGCTTTACCGCCCGTTTCGCGTCGGCGTGGACGCGACCGGCGCCAACGCCGCGCTCGATCCCGAACGGTTGCGCGGGATCGAGGCCGGCATCGATTTCCGCCCGCTGCCGGCGCTCACGCTCGGCGCCACGCTGTTCTGGAACGAGCTTCGCGATGCGATCGGCAACGTCACGCTCGCGCGCGGGCCGGGCACCTTCCCCGGCGTCGGCTTCGTCGCGGCCGGCGGCGCCTATCGCCAGCGCCAGAACCTCGACGCCGTGCGCTCGCGCGGGGTCGAGCTGTGGGGCGGCCTCACCTACGGCGACTGGCGGCTCGACGCCTCCTACACGCTGACCGACGCGCGGGTCGCGGCAAGTGGCGCGGCCGCCGCGCTCGACGGCCTGCGGCCGGCGCAGACTCCCCGCCATCAGGCAAGCGCCACGCTCGGCTATGCGCCGGCCGCAGGCCCGAGCGCTGCGCTGACCGCGCGCTACATGGGCCGGCAGTATGAGGACGACCTCCAGTCCCGCCGGCTCGACGACGCGCTCACCTTCGACGCGGTGGCGACGATCCCGCTGTCGCGCGCGCTCCAGCTCCGCCTGCGCGCCGAGAATCTCCTCGACACCGAGGTGCAGGCGGGGATCAGCGACGCCGGCATCGTCGATCGCGGCACGCCCCGGACCCTGTGGGCGGGCCTGCGGGTGGAGTTGCGCTGAACTGTGTAGTTCCAGGCTTGAAATGTTATACTATCACAACTAAAGCCCGTCCGAGACATTGCGGGGACGGGCGATATGAAGCGTACATGGTTGTTGGCGGGCGCGGGCCTGGCGTGGAGCGGCGTGGTATCGGCCCAGCAGGCGCCGGAGCCCGACACGACGAACCACGAGGCCGAACATCATGAGGTGGCACCGGCCGACATCGTCGTGACCGCGCCTTTCCAACGTACGCGCCAGGACGTGCTCACCAGCGTCAGCGTGCTCTCGGGCACCGACCTCGCGCGTGAGGTACGCAGCACTATCGGCGACACGCTGGCGCGCCAGCCGGGCGTCTCCAGCACCTCGTTCGGCCCCAATGCCTCGCGCCCGGTGCTGCGCGGATTCCAGGGCGACCGCATCCGCGTGCTCACCGACGGCATCGGCAGCTTTGACGCATCGAGCACCAGTGCTGACCATGCGGTCGCGATCAACCCGCTGACCGCCGACCGCGTCGAGGTGCTGCGCGGCCCGGCGGCGCTTCAGTTCGGCTCGTCGGCGATCGGCGGCGTGGTCAACGTGCTCGACAAGCGCATCCCGCGCCGCGTGCCCGAGGAGGGTGCGCACCTCGATGCGACCGCCACCTACGGCTCGGCCGCCGACGAGCGTTCGGGCGGCGCGGCGGTCGACGTCGCGGCCGGCGGCCCGCTCGTGCTCCACCTCGACGGCAGCTATTTGAAGACCGACGACCTCGGGATCGGCGGCCATGTGCTGTCGAAGGATCTGCGCGCGCAGGCGCGCGCCAGCGCCGATCCCGACATCCAGGCGCTTGCCGATCTCAAGGACCGGCTGCCCAATTCGGCGGCGCGCACCTGGGACGTCGCGGGCGGCGCCTCGATCATCACCGACGGCGGCAACCTCGGCTTCTCGATCAGCCGCTACGACAGCCTCTACGGCGTGCCGGTCCGTTACAGCCTCGACCCCGATACCGAGGCCGAGCAGGTGCGCCTCCACGTCAAGCAGACGCGTGCCGACGCGCGCGCCGAGGTCGATCTCGGCGACGGCTTCTTCGAGCGGCTGCGCGGCCGCTTCGGCTGGGCCGACTACCGGCACAGCGAGATCGACGAGAGCGGCGCGGTCGGCACCACCTTCTTCAACCAGGGGCTGGAGGGTCGGGTCGAGCTGGCGCAGGCCAAGCGCGGCGGCTGGCGCGGCGCGGTGGGCGGCCAGCTGTTCATCCGCGACTTCGACGTGGTCGGCGAGGAGAAGTTCGTGCCGAAGAACTCGACCGTCCAGGGCGGCGTGTTCACGCTGCAGGAGTTCGATCTCGGCGCGGTGAAGGCCGAGGTGGGCGCCCGCTACGAGCACACCAACGTCGACGCCGCGGCCGATCCGGTCATCGGCAATCCCGACATCAGCCGGCGCTTCAATGCCTTCTCGGGCTCGGTCGGCGCGAGCGTCGAACTGATCAACGACTGGCGGCTCGGGCTCAACCTGTCGCGCACCGAGCGCGCGCCGTCGGCGGAGGAGCTGTTCGCCAACGGGCCGCACGCCGGCACGCAGGCGTTCGAGGCCGGCGATCCGACGCTGACCAAGGAGAAGAGCTGGGGCATCGAGGGCGTGCTGCGCGGGCAGGGTGACGGCTACAGCCTCGAGGCCTCGCTGTTCTACAACAAGTTCGACGACTTCATCTTCGAGCAGCCGACCGGCGAGGTCGAGGACGGGCTGCCCGTGTTCCAGTATCTCCAGGCGGGCGCCCGCTACTATGGCTTCGAGGCGGAAGGCTCGCTGCGGCTCGCCGAGCTGGGCGGCTTCACGATCAACGCCGATGCCGTCGCCGACTATGTCCGGGCGACCGTGAAGGACGTGGGTCCCGCGCCGCGCATCCCGCCGCTGCGGCTGCTCGGCGGGCTCGAGGCGCAGGGCGACGCCGTCAACGCGCGCATCGAGGCGGAGTGGACCAGCAAGCAGACCCGCACCGCTGCGTTCGAGACCGAGACCGGCGGCTTCACGATGGTGAACGCCAGCCTGTCGTGGAAGCCGTTCGGCACCGACACCACGACGATCCTGCTGGCGGCGAACAACATCTTCGACGTGAACGCCCGCCGGCATGCGAGCTTCCTCAAGGACTATGCCCCGCTCGCGGGCCGCGACATCCGGGTGACGGCGCGCGTCTCGTTCTGAGGCGTGCGGCGTAACGTCGTCGCTGCACGTATTTGACGCCGGGCCGCCCGGCCGGAGGGAACAGCGCCGTCCGGGCATGCGTCTCGGAGGGCATGGCCTTTTCAACAGCCATCCCCCTGCGCCGTCGGTCTTCGCGGGCGCCGGCGTGGTGGCCGCTCCTGCTGCTGGCCGGCTGCGCCGCCGGCCCCGACTATCGGCCGCTCACGCCCGAGCAACTGAAGGTGCCGGCCGGCTTCAACGCCGCCGCGCCGGCCTATGCCTCGGCGGTCGATCTGGCGCGCTGGTGGCAGGCGTTCGGCGACCCGACGCTCAGCGAGCTGGTCGAGCGCGGCCTCAGGGCCAATCTCGACATCGATCAGGCCGGCGCCCGCGTGCGGCAGGCGCGCGCCGCGCTCCGCGCCAGCCGCAGCGCACTGTTCCCGACGCTCGACGCGAGCGGGAGCGTGTCGCGCAGCATCGGCCGGCAAGGCGGCAGCTTCATCGATTCGTCCGGCCGGCTGACCACGACCCAGGGCGACCAGACGCGCTATCAGGCCGGCTTCGACGCGGCCTATGAAGCCGATCTGTTCGGCGGCACGCGCCGGTCGATCGAGGCTGCGCGCGCCGACGCGCAGGCGCGCGAGGCCGATCTCCGCTCGGCGCAGCTCAGCGTCGCCTCCGAGATCGCGCTCAACTATCTCGCCGCGCGGTCGGCGCAGAACCAGCTGCGCGTCGCCGCCGACGACCTGCGCGCGCTCGACGAGACGGTGCAGATCGTCGGCTGGCGGGTCCAGGCCGGGCTCGTCGGCTCGCTCGACCTCGAGCAGGCGCGCCAGCTGCGTGCGCAGACCGCCGCCACCATCCCCAACCTCGAGAGCAACTATACGGCGGCCGTGAACCGGCTGGCGGTGCTGCTCGGCGAGGCACCGGGGGCCGTCACCGCGCTCGTCGGAGGGGCGGTGCGCGACATTCCGCTTGCGCCGGCCGCGCTGTCGGCGGCGATCCCGGCCGACGTCATCCGCCGCCGGCCCGACGTGGCCACGGCCGAGCGCAGCCTCGCCGCGGAGACCGCGCGCATCGGCGTCGAGACCGCGCAGCTCTACCCGGCCCTGCGGCTGACCGGCTCGTTCGGCGGGTCGGGCCTGTCGCTCGGCGACGTCGTCAGCAGCGCGATCGGCAATCTGGTCGCCGGCATCACCGCGCCGATCTTCGAGGGCGGCCGCATCCGGGCCGCAATCGAAGGACAGCGCGCGTCGGCCGATGCCGCGCTCGCCGGCTACCGCCAGTCGGTGCTGACCGCGCTCGAGGACGTCGAGAACGCGCTCACCGCGCTGTCGGCCGCGGAGCGGCGCGAGCGCGAGATCCTCGTCGCCGACGAGGCGGCGCGCAACGCCGTGCTGCTCGCCCGCAGCCAGTACCGGGCCGGGCTCATCGACTTCCAGTCGCTGCTCGAGTCCGAGCGCAGCCTGCTGTCCAGCCAGCAGAACCGGATCACCGCCCGCGCCGACCGCGCGACCGCGACGGTCCAGCTCTACAAGGCGCTCGGTGGCGGCTGGCAGGCCGCACCCCCGCCGCGAAGCGTCACCACCTCCGCCACGAGACCCTGATGGACCAGCCCACGCCCCCTTCGGCCGATCAAGCCCAGCTCGACGACTTCCTCGGCGTCAAGCCGCCGTCGCCGCGCGCCCGCCTCCTCAAATGGGGCGCGATCCTGCTCGGTGCGCTCCTGCTGCTCTGGCTGCTGTCGAAGCTGTTCGGCGGCGGGGAGGCAGCGCCGGACTATGCCACGGCGCCGATCGAGCGCGGCTCGCTGCGCGTCACCGTGACGGCAACGGGCAATCTCGCCCCGATCAACAAGGTCGACGTCGGTTCGGAGCTTTCGGGCACCATCGTCCAGATAAACGTCGATAACAACGACCGGGTCACCAGGGGACAGGTGCTGGCCCGCCTCGACACGTCGCGGCTGCAGGACGCCATCAACCAGGCCCAGGCGGCGCTCGGCGCTGCGCAGGCCGGTGTCGCGCAGGCGCGTGCGACGGTCGCGCAGCAGCGGGCCAACCTCGGCCGGCTGGAAGAGGTGCGGCGGCTGTCGGGCGGCAAGGTGCCGGCGCCGACCGAGCTCGACACCGCCCGCGCCGACTATCAGCGCGCCGTGGCGGCGGTGCAGTCGGCGGAGGCCACGGTCGCGCAGGCCCGCGCCGCGCTGTCCTCCGACCAGACGGAGCTGTCGAAGGCGATCATCCGGTCGCCGGTGAACGGCGTGGTGCTGTCGCGGCAGGTGGAGCCCGGCCAGACGGTGGCGGCCTCGTTCAACGCGCCGGTGCTGTTCACGATTGCCGAGGATCTGAGCCAGATGCAGCTCGAGGTGAAGGTCGACGAGGCCGACGTGGGCCAGGTGCAGGCGGGGCAGCGCGCGACCTTCGAGGTCGACGCCTTTCCGGGCCGCGCCTTTGCGGCCTCGGTCAAGCGGGTCGACGTCGGCGCGAACGCGACCGGCACGACCGCCTCGAGCAGTGCGTCGGCATCGACGACCGGCCAGGTCGTATCCTACACGGCAGTGCTGACCGTCGCGAACCCCGACCAGATCCTGCGGCCGGGCATGACGGCGACCGCCGAGATCGTTACCGCCGAGAAGCATGACGTGCTGCTCGTTCCGAACCCGGCGCTGCGCTTCGTCCCCGGGCAGGCGGCGGGCGGCGGCCAGCCGTCGGGCGGCGTCACCAGCGTCCTCGTGCCGCGCCGCCCGCGTGGGAGCAGCGCGACCAGTGAGCGCGAGGTCGCGATCGGCCGCGGTAGCCGGCAGACGATCTACATCCTCGGCGCGGACGGGAAGCCGCAGGCGGTCCAGGTAACGGTCGGCGATTCGAACGGCAGCCAGACCGAGGTGAGCGGCAGCAACGTCCGCGCCGGCATGAAGGTGATCACCGGCCAGCTTGCGGGCGGAAACGGCCAGTCGGGCGCCGGCCGCGGGCGGCAGCGCGGTGGCTGACCCCGTCATCCGCCTGCGGGGCATCACCAAGACGTTCGGGACGGGTCAGGCCGCGTTCCGGGCGCTCAAGGGGGTGGACCTCGACATCGCGGCCGGCGACTTCGTCGCGGTGATGGGACCGTCGGGCTCGGGCAAGTCGACGATGATGAATATCCTCGGCTGTCTCGACGTGCCGACGGGCGGCGAATTCCGGTTCATGGGCGTGCCGGTCGAGCGGCTCGACCGCGACCAGCGGGCGCTGCTGCGCCGCCGCTACCTCGGCTTCGTCTTCCAGGGCTTCAACCTGCTGGCGCGGACCAGCGCGCTCGAGAATGTCGAGCTGCCGCTGCTCTACCGCGGCGAGGACAAGGAGACGCGCCACAAGGCGGCGATGGCGGCGCTCGAGCGCGTGGGCCTTGCCGAATGGTGGGACCATACGCCGGCCGAGCTGTCGGGCGGCCAGCAGCAGCGCGTCGCGATCGCGCGCGCGATCGTCACCAACCCCCGGGTGCTGCTGGCCGACGAGCCGACGGGCAATCTCGACAGCGAGCGCTCCATCGAGATCATGGCGTTCCTGACCGACCTCAACCGGACGAGCGGCATCACCATCCTCATGGTCACGCATGAGCCGGAGATGGCGGCCTACGCGCATACGATCGTCCACTTCAAGGACGGCCTGATCGACCGGATCGACACCGAGCATCGGCAAGGCGCCATGCCGGCGGGGGCTGCCTGATGTTCGGCACCACGCTCATCCTCGCGCTCCGCGAGATCCGGCGCCACCTGCTCCGGTCGTTCCTGACGATCCTCGGCATCGTCATCGGCGTGGCGGCGGTCGTCACGATGGTGACGCTCGGCAACGGCGCCACCGAGGCGGTGCGGAACCAGATTTCCAGCCTCGGCGCGAACGTGCTCCAGATCCGCCCCGGACAGGGCTTCGGGCGCGGCGGCGGCGGGCCGCAGCCACCCGACTTCAAGGACGCCGACGTCGAGGCGATCCGCGAGCAGATCGCCGGCGTCACGGCGGTCGCCCCGCAGGCGCAGTCGACCGGCATCGCGGTGCACAACGCCGCCAACTGGTCGACGACGATCAACGGCACCACCCGCGACTATTTCACCGCCCAGGGCTGGCCGCTCGACGCGGGGCGAATCTTCACCCCCGCCGAGGAGCAGGCGGGAAAGGCGGTCTGTATCCTCGGCGCGACCGTGCGCCAGAACCTGTTCCGCGGCGAGGACCCCATCGGCGAGACCATGCGGCTCCGCGACATCTCCTGCGAGGTGATCGGTCTGCTGTCCCGCCGCGGCCAGGGCGGCTTCGGCGGCGATCAGGACGATGTGGTGATCATGCCGATCAAGGCCGTGCAGCGCCGCTTCACCGGCAACCGCGACATCCGCTCGATCATGGTGTCGGTCGATCCCGCCTATGACTCGGCGGCCGTGCAGTCGTCGATCATGCAGCTGCTGCGCGAACGGCGGAACCTCCGGGCGGGCGAGGACGATAATTTCAACATCTTCGACACAGCCCAGATCTCGCAGACGCTGTCGGGCACCACCCAGATCCTGACCTCGCTCCTGGGCGCGGTCGCCGCGGTCAGCCTGCTGGTGGGCGGCATCGGCATCATGAACATCATGCTGGTGTCGGTCACCGAGCGCACGCGCGAGATCGGCATCCGGCTGGCGATCGGCGCGGTCGCCCGCGAGGTGCTGATGCAGTTCCTGGTGGAGGCGGTGGCGCTCGCCTGCCTGGGCGGCATCATCGGCCTGCTGCTGGCGCTCGCGGCGTCGGTGCTGCTGGCGCCGGTCCTGCAGGTCCCGTTCCTGTTCGATCCGCAGATCAACCTGTTGGCGTTCGTCTTCTCCGCCCTGATCGGCGTGGTGTTCGGCTATTTCCCGGCCCGCCGCGCCGCCTCGCTCAACCCGATCGACGCGCTGCGGCACGAGTAGGGATAGGCTCCGCGCGTTACCGGACGGAGTTGAATCACTGCCTCAACCGTCATCCCGGCGAAGGCCGGGACCCAGAACAATGGTTCATCTGGGTCCCGGCCTTCGCCGGGATGACGGGCATGGGTGATGTACCTAAGCCCAGGCGCTCCCCCACGCGGTCCGCACCACCGCGGATGATGTCGCGTTACCGAAGTCGGTGGTTGATGATGATGGCGAGTTCGGCCTGGCGGCGCACGCCGGTCTTGGCGAAGATCGCCTTGAGGTGGGTGCGCACCGTGCCGGTGCTGACGCCCATCGCCTCGGCATATTCGTTGACGGTGCCGCCTTCGGCGAGGAAGATCGCGATCCGCGCCTGGGCCTCGGTCAAATCGAACCTTGCGCGGCAGCGCTCGATGTGGCTGGTTTCGGACTTGCGTGATGCTTCGGCGAAAACGTCGATGGCTTTGGCGACGTGGGGGTCGCCGGCCTTGGCGGCGGCGGCGAGGCGCGGGATCACGCTGGGGTAGAGCGTCGCATATTCCTTGAGTTCGTCGAAGAAGCGGTTCTCGTGGTTCTTGCGTGTGGGCATGCGGCGCGCTCGGTCGTTAGGGGGGCAGAATGGCGTCGGTTGCATCGATTGACCAGAGGGCAGAGGGCCGGATCACCTGGGAGGCGGCAGTCGAGCCGCGGCGCTCGCTCTGGGGCGCGCTCAAGCAACGCTTCGGCTACCGGCTGGCGCAATGGGTGATCACCCGCCAGATGCGTGGCGGCTTGAGCGCCTATTTCGAGGGGCCGGAGGCGTTCGCCGCCTTCATGGCGAAGGCCCGCGCGTGGCACGACCGCTACGACGGCCCGATCATGCCGAAGGTGGAGGCCGAGGCGGTACGGACGGTCATCCCGATGGACATGGCGCCGCCGCCCACCACCTCGGAATGGTTCGCGCCGAAGAACAAGAAGTCGCACGGCTTCGTCTTCTACGTTCACGGCGGCTCGTTCGTCGCCGAGCGATCCCCGCGCATCACGCAGCTCGTCGCGCGCTTCGCCGCCGCGGCCGAGGCGCAGGTCTATGCGCCATCCTACCGGTTGGCGCCCGAGCACCCCTGTCCGGCTGGCGTCGACGACATCGTGCGCGCGTGGCGCTGGTTCCGCGAGAACTGGCCCGATGAGCCGGTGGTGGCGCTCGCCGAATCCGCCGGCGCCGCGATCCTGCTCGC
>JAEZQR010000025.1 GCA_023413015.1 Pseudomonadota bacterium | reverse complement strand
CGGGGGCGCGGCGTGCCTCGTAGGCGCTCCAGACATGCGCCATGTTGCCGAACACGGTGATCTTGCGCGCGATCTCGACCTCGAAGAAGTCGTTCGCGGCAAAGTACGGCGTCGTGTCGGCGGCATACTGATCCCGGCTCATCATCTTCATCACCGGCTTGCCATTCTCGATCCAGGTGCGGATCTGCCGGCTGTCGGGATGGAACACCGCCGGCTGCCGCGACCAGTCGCGCGGGCCCGCCGGCCCCGAGATCATCGCATACATCTCGTCGACCACCGCGCCGATGTCCGTCCTGTCCAGCATGCCTGCCCCCTAAGACTGTTCTACTGAAGCACGCCAACCGCCACCGCGATGTCCGCCTCCCGTACCCAAAACAGAGGCTGGTTTGGACGCGCCGGTTACCGCCTTGCCACACAACAGTATGAGCAGCGCCGCCATGGGCTCAAGGGCGACATTGCCGTGCCAGTATCTTGACCTGACGGCATAGCTTCGCCAACGGAGGCCGATCGCGCATATTGCATGATCTACGCGTTCCAGACGCACTCGCACTCCGCGGACACAGCGCGGCGGAAATCTGAGAAAGCATCCCAGTCAGCTTCAGCGTATGAGTAGCGCCTCCATGACCATCCCTTGCCCGCATGATCAGGTACGTCGCACCGCACGTGTCGCGCTCGATATCGATGCCGTACTTTGCGACCTTATCGGCAGCTGCCGTCATACCTGCGCCGAGTATCTCGGTGTTCATGAGAGCGAGTTGACATTCGGCGGCGACTATTTCGTCCCCTACGCTCACGTCTCGCGACCCGAGCTCGTCGAAAAGCTGCGCCCGGTCATGTGGGATTTGTGGTCGCGCGAGGACACCATCATGCGTGCGCTTCCGGTTGCCGGCGGTCTTGCGCTCGCGACCACGCTGGCGGCGGAAGGCCGGCTGGCCAGCTACATCACGCGCCGCCCGCCGCACGTCGATTATCTGACCGCCCGTTGGCTGCGTCAGCATGGCTTTCCGCTCGATGACGTCGAGCTCCACCACGTCGGCGGCACCAACGACTGCAAATCGGTCACCGCCCGCGCGGTCCATGCCGAGGTATTGGTCGACGACAGCGTGCACGAAGCGACCTCGGCGCTCGCCAACGGCATGCACGTCGTGATGGTGGCGATGCCCTATAACCGCACAGCCGCTATCGAACTCGCCGCCCGGCACGGTTCCCGCTTCCTCGACGCCGCATGCAACAGGGAGGCGCTGCAGGCCGTTACTTCAGCTTGAGGTAAGCCCATGCCCAAGCCGGTCACGATCAGCATCTCGCACGAACTCGGGGTCGAAGAGGCCAAGCGACGCATATCCGGCGGCTTCGGGCGCCTCATCCAGCAGATGCCCGGCGGCGCAATGATGCAGCTGTCCGAGAGCTGGGACGGCGATCGGATGAGCTTCACCGCCAAGGCACTCGGCCAGACGGTCAGCGGCCATGTCGATGTTGCCGCCACGCACGTCACGCTCGAAGTGCTGCTGCCCGAATTCCTTGCCGTCATTGCGGACGGCCTGCGTGGTCGCTTGCAGAAGGCAGGCCAATTGCTGCTCAAGAAGGGTTGAGCCTGAAGCCATCCGAATCACGGTCAGCATCCAAGCAACGTCTTTCGCGGTTCAGCCTTGCTGGCCGCGGGTCTGTTCCGAAAGCTGGCAGAAACGAAAGATTCATGCGGCGCGGAACCCGAATAGGTCAACAATGTTGCCATATCGAAAACGGTGCTTGGCGGTCGCAAAAAGGCCACTGTAAGGCGCAGCCAAACGTGCGGCGCAAACGCCGCCCCGAAGGGAGGAACCCGCATGGCCGCCGACGCGGAGCGACGCAATATTCGCCCCCTTACCTTGCATATTCCCGAGCCGCCCGCGCGCCCGGGAGACGAGGTCGACTTCAGCCACTTCGACATTCCGACTGCCGGCTCGGTATCGCGCCCGGACGTCGCGACGCCCGCCAGCCAGATGCGCGATCATGTCTATTCGCTGATCCGCGTGCTCGACGAGGAAGGACGCGCCGTCGGCCCGTGGGACCCGAAGCTCGCCGCGGCGACGCTGCGCCGGGGCCTGCGCGCGATGATGCTGACCCGCGCCTATGACGAGCGTATGTTCCGCGCGCAGCGGCAGGGCAAGACCAGCTTCTACATGAAGTGCACCGGCGAGGAGGCCGTCGCCTGCGCCGCGGCCGCGGCGCTCGATCGCGACGACATGTGCTTTCCCACCTATCGTCAGCAGGGCCTGCTCGTCAGCCGCGAGTATCCGCTCGTCGACATGATGTGTCAGGTCTATTCGAACGCGAAGGACCCGCTCAAGGGCCGGCAGCTGCCGATCATGTACTCGAGCCGCGAGTACGGCTTCTTCTCGATCTCGGGCAATCTCGGCACGCAGGTGCCGCAGGCGGTGGGCTGGGCGATGGCCTCGGCCTACAAGAGCGACACCAAGATCGCCGCTGCCTGGACCGGCGAGGGTGCGACCGCCGAGGGCGACTTCCACAACGCCTGCACCTTTGCCTCGGTCTACCGGGCGCCGGTCATCCTCAATGTCGTCAACAACCAGTGGGCGATCTCGTCCTTCTCCGGCATCGCCGGCGGCGAGGCGACGACCTTCGCGGCCCGTGCCTTGGGCTACGGCCTCCCTGGCCTGCGCGTCGACGGCAACGACTTCCTCGCGGTCTATGCTGCGACGCAGTGGGCGGCCGAGCGCGCACGCAACAATCTGGGCCCGACGCTCATCGAGCTGTTCACCTACCGCGCCGAGGCGCACTCGACCTCGGACGATCCCAGCCGCTACCGTCCCGCCGAGGAAGGCAAGCGCTGGCCGCTCGGCGATCCCATCGAGCGACTGAAGCAGCATCTGATCGCCATCGGCGAATGGAGCGAGGAGCAGCATTCGGCGCTCGGCGCCGAACTCGTCGCCGCCGTGCGCGACGCCGGCAAGGAAGCCGAGAAATACGGCCTGCTCCACACCGGCCCGCACCATCCGCCCGAAAGCATGTTCGAGGACGTGTTCAAGGAAATGCCGCCGCACCTGCGCGAGCAGCTGGCCGAACTCAAAGAGATCGAGGGGCTCTGATCATGGCGACGATGAACATGATCCAGGCCATCAACTCGGCCATGGACGTGATGATGGAGCGCGACTCCACCGTGGTCGTGTTCGGCCAGGACGTCGGCTATTTCGGCGGCGTGTTCCGCGCCACCGACGGGTTGCAGAAGAAGTACGGCCTGCAACGCTGCTTCGACACGCCGATCGCCGAGGGCGGCATCGTCGCGGTCGCGGTCGGCATGGGCGCCAACGGGCTGCGCCCCGTGCCCGAGATCCAGTTCGCCGACTATATCTACCCCGGCGTCGACCAGCTCGTCTCTGAGGTCGCGCGCCTACGCTATCGCACGGCGGGCGAATGGTGGGCGCCGATCACGGTACGCACTCCGTTCGGCGGGGGCATCTTCGGGGGACAGACGCACAGTCAGTCGCCTGAAGGTATCTTCACGCATGTGGCGGGACTGAAGACGGTTGTCCCATCGACGCCCTACGACGCCAAAGGGCTGCTGATTGCCGCGATCGAGGACGACGACCCCGTCATCTTCTTCGAGCCGAAGCGCATCTACAACGGCCCCTTCGACGGCCACCACGACCGGCCGGTGCAGCCCTGGTCGAAGCACCCGGCGAGCGAGGTGCCCGAAGGCTATTATACCGTGCCGCTCGGCAAGGCGGCGGTGGTGCGCGAGGGCAAGGCGGTCACCGTGCTCGCCTACGGCACGATGGTCCACGTCGCGCTCGCCGCAGTCGAGGAGAGCGGCCTCGACGCCGAGGTGATCGACCTGCGCACGCTGCTGCCGCTCGACATCGACACCATCGAGGCATCGGCGAAGAAGACCGGCCGCTGCGTCATCGTCCACGAAGCGACGCGCACCAGCGGCTTCGGCGCCGAGCTGTCGGCTCAGGTTCAGGAGCGCTGCTTCTACCACCTCGAGGCGCCGATCGAGCGCGTGACCGGCTGGGACACGCCCTATCCGCACGCGCTCGAATGGGAATATTTCCCCGGCCCGAAGCGGATCGGCGCGGCGCTCAAGCGCGTGATGGAGGGTTGATATGGGGCGCTTCGTCTTCAAGCTGCCGGACGTCGGCGAGGGCACGGCCGAGGCCGAGATCGCGGAATACCGCGTCAAGGTCGGCGACGTCATCGAGGAGGATACCCCCCTCGTCGACGTGATGACCGACAAGGCCACCGTCGAGCTGACCTCGCCGGTCGCCGGCAAGATCGTCTCGCTGCACGGCGCAGCCGGGGACATGGTGCCGGTCGGCACCGAGATCGTCGTTATCGAGACCGATGCCGACGCGTCGAGCGTCGAACTGGAAGCGCCGACCGCTCCAGCGGCGGCCGAGCCCAAGGCCGAAGCGCCGCAGCCGGCGGCTATCACTCCTGCCCCGCAAGCCGTGGCGGTGCCTGCATCGGCCCCCACATCCGTTGCCAAGCCGCTCGCCGCGCCCGCCGTGCGGCGGCGCGCGAAGGACCTTGGTATCGATCTGGCGCAGGTGAAGGCGTCCGGTCCTCACGGCCGCATCCGCCATGCCGACCTCGATGCCTATGTCGCCGGCACGTCCGG
>JAEZQR010000340.1 GCA_023413015.1 Pseudomonadota bacterium | reverse complement strand
CGATCGTGAGTTCGCGCAGCTTGGCTTGCGCACCCTTGGGGAGGGCTGCGCGGCGGGCGGTGGTATTCAGCGCCCAACGCCGCAGCTCCTCCTTTGACTCGGTCGCCTCGAGTTCGTCCACGAGGGTAAAATAGTCCTCGGGGAGATCCTCGGCTGCGACCGGTTCATGCTCGACGACCGGAGCCGCCTGCTTCTTCTCGACCTTCTTGGTGACCTCCGGCGTCGTCGCATCGGCGTCGTTGTCGCCCTCCGTCGGGATACAGAAGGTCTGGAACGCGGCGTATTTGTACGCGGCCGACATCGCCTTGTTGGTAGCCTTGTCAGCCGAATCCATCGCCTCGCCATAGGTGCAGACCGTATGCACCGAGCCGTCGTCGGCCGAGACGAAGTCGAACTCGACCCGCACGGTCACGTAGAACAGCACGCCGCCGCGCTGCGTCTCGCGCTCCTGCACCACGCGTTCGGTGACGCGCGGCAGGATGCAGAGGCGATGCTTCGCCAGTACCGGCGACAGCGCGTTGTACACGTCGTCGATGCCGCGGAACTGGTAGCCCTGCTGCTGGTTGCGCCGGCCCTTGGCGATGCCTTCCTTCGCCATCTCGGCGGTGACGGCCGCGATCGCCTCGTAGACCTTGCCGGGGCCGCCGGTCTGAACTTGCTTCACAGCTTCCATCGCTCTTACTCCACTTCAAACTTCCCGATCATCGCGCATAAGCGGGTATGATCGCGTCCTTTCCCGCCCAGACCGCGAGCCGCAATTTCCGCGGCGGGGGCGGGACCCGGCGGGCAACAGGCCGGCGGCCCGTCTGCACGCAGTCCCAGAAATCCTGTTCAACCTCGAGGAGCTCGCCCGCGTAGAAGGGATCGAACTCCACCGTGTAAGCTTCCCAGCGGGCATTGCCGAACAGCGCCGACAGCACCGCATCATCCGCCCCCGTGACCAGCATATTATGCGTCAACTGGGGCACGTAGCGGTCGATCAATTCGGGTCCGGTCGCCCGATGCGAGCAGTGCTTCGCCTCGAAGAGGCTCAGCCGCCCGTCGGGCTGCCGGATCATTCCGTCGACCGAGCAGGCCATCCACGCATGCTCGACGTGCCGGAACGACGTGCCCGCATCCTCGACCGTCAGGCCCGTCTGCCGTTCGAACCACTGCCGCGAGAAATCCTCGGTCCATTGGCCGAGCATCACCGGCAGCACGTCGTTGAGCCGCTCGGGCTCTACCTCGCCGCGCTTGACGCGCCACAGGTGCAGAACCGCACCGGGATCGCCCGACATCAGCGTGTTGGCATCCGAGCCGCCGATCCCCGATCGCCGCTTGGCAATCGCCTCGTCGCTCAGGCCCGTCTCGCTCAGGCGAGGCCATTTGGAGCCCATGTCACCTCACTGCCCCGCTTCCGGAAGGGCTTACGCAACGCTACGCAAAACAGAGAACATATGTAGGACAAACGCTGTAGGATTCAAGCATAAGCATCGGATTTTACAGGCAGAATCTTCATGCTGGAGATGATTGAAAAACCACGGAAATTTGCGGCCGGGCGCGCAGGTTTACCGATTGTTAGCGACCGCCGTGGCAAGCTCGATTCCGAAATCGCGAACCACATAAGGAAGATCCATGCGCGTTCTGGCGTTAGCTTCGCAGAAGGGCGGATCGGGCAAGACGACGCTGAGCGGCCATCTTGCCGTGCAGGCGCAACTTGCCGGCGCCGGGCCGGTGGTCCTTATCGACATCGACCCGCAGGGCTCGCTCGCCGAATGGTGGAACGAGCGCGAGGCGGAGATGCCCGCGTTCGCGCAGACTACGGTGGCGCGGCTCGTCTCGGACCTGGAGATGTTGCGCCAGAAGGGCTTCAGGCTCGCGGTTATCGACACGCCGCCGGCGATTACCATGGCGATCCAGAGCGTGATCGCGGTCGCCGAGCTGATCGTCATTCCGACACGGCCAAGCCCGCACGACCTGCGCGCCGCCGGTGCGACGGTCGATCTCTGCGAGCGTGCCGGCAAGCCGCTGGTATTCGTGGTCAACGCGGCGACGCCGAAGGCGAGGATCACGTCCGAGGCGGCGGTCGCGCTGTCGCAGCATGGCACGGTGGCGCCGGTCACCATCCATCAGCGCACCGACTTCGCAGCGTCGATGATCGACGGCCGCACCGTCATGGAGGTCGACCCCAAGGGCAAGTCGGCCGCCGAGGTCGAGGAGCTGTGGCGCTACGTGCACGATAGGCTGGAGAAGAACTTCCGCCGTACCGTGTTCAACGCGCCGGGAACGATGGCGGCGCCAGTGCCGCGTCCGGGCGTGGGCGCCGGTGGCTTCGGCCGCAAGGCCGCGATGTAGGCGGCAGAGGGAAGGTAAGTGACATGAGCGAATCCAAGGCCTTCGCCTCGCTGAGCGCCGGTCTGCTCGCCCGTAAGGGCTCAGCAAGGCCCGCGATGCGGCCGCAGCTCTACAATCCGCATGACGACCTCGGCTTCAACGACATGGGCGATGCGACCGTTTCGGCTCCGGCCCCCGCGCCGCGTGCCGTGCCGGTGCCGATCGCGTTCGAGCGCGAGATGCCGGCGGAGCCGCCGGTGGTCCAGCAGCAGGCGGTGCTGGCCAAGACCTTTGCCGAGCCGGCCTACGTGCCGCCGGCACCCAAGCCGCGCGCCGCGCCGGGTTCGAAGGGCAAGTCGGCGTTCACGCTTCGGCTCGACGCCGAGCGTCACCTCAAGCTGCGCCTGGTCGGCGCGCACAAGCATCGCTCCGCGCAGTCGCTCGTCACCGAGGCGCTGGACCGGCTCCTCGCCGAGATGGAGCTGGAACTCCAGTAGCGGATAAGGACGGGAGTAGCTGTCATGGCGTACAAAATAGCCCGCAACGCTCTGATGATCGCTACCGCGCTCGCCGTGGTCGCCTGCCAGAGCGGCCGGGTGGCAACCGCGATGAACCCGAAGCCGAAGGTCGGTGCGGGCATGGCGGCGCTCCAGGCGAAGATGGAGGCGGCTGTCCAGCAGCAGGTTCGCTTCGACGGCATCGAGCCTGCTGAAGCCGCGGTGCGCGCCGCGCCCGACAGCCTGGAAGCACGCAGGGCGCTCGCCCAAGCCTATTTCGATGCCGGCCGGTTCCGCTCCGCGGCGCAGGCCTATGACGATGCGCTGGCGATCGCGCCGGCCGACGATTCGCTCCGCCTGAGGAAGGCGCTGGCGTTGCTGGCGCAGGGTAACCAGGCAGCTGCTCGCGCCGAGCTCGACCGCCTGCGCGACGCGTGCAATGCCGGCCTGGCTTTTGCGCTCGCCGGCCGGACCGGCCGGGCCGTCGACCTGCTGATGCAGGCGGCCCGACAGCCGGAGGCCAGCGCGCAGACCCGGCAGAACCTCGCGCTGGCGCTTGCGCTTGCCGGACAGTGGGCGCAGGCGCGCACCGTGGCCGCGCAG
>JAEZQR010000200.1 GCA_023413015.1 Pseudomonadota bacterium | reverse complement strand
CCGATCGGCGTCGATTGGGGCTACCATGAAGCCGCCGAGCTGCACGCCGCCGGAGCGCACGCCGTCGCCGGCCGCTTCGACGATCTGCTTCATCTGCTGGAGGCACAGACCGCATGACACCGCCCACGCCCGACAGCGCCAAGTCGCGCTTCGCCATGCTGCAGCTGCTACGTCTCGGCGGCTTTGTCGCCGCGGTAGCCGGCATCTGGCTCTGGCGCGACGCTGCGCAGGCCGGCGATTCTGAAGCACCGGGCAAAGTCCTGTTCGTGGTCGGCCTGTTCGGCTCACTGGTCGTGCCTGCCCTGCTCGCGCGCCGCTGGCGGAGCCGGGACCAATAAGTGTCGATGCCATGACATTTCGCAGTGCCGCTGCTTCGCAACTTCGTTCAGCGTCAGGGCTGGTGGTTCCCCACCTGTGCGGGAATGGAGGGAACGGACAGCGATGAAACGCTTCTACAAGACCGCCGAAATCACCCCGGCCGAAGGCGGTTGGCATGTCGTGCTCGACGCGCGGCCAGTCCGGACGCCGGCACGGCAGCCGCTGGTGGTGCCGACCGAGGCGCTCGGGCGCGCCATCGCGGACGAATGGAACGCGCAGGCCGAGGAGGTGAAGCCGGCCTCGATGCCGCTGACCGGGCTCGCCAACGCGGCGATCGACCGGGTGGGGACCGAACGGGCCGCGTTCATCGATAGCTTGTCCGCCTATGCCGATGGCGACGCGCTCGCTTATCGCGCGGATTATCCCGAGGACCTCATCCAGCGGCAGACCGAACGCTGGAACCCGATCCTCGATTGGGCGGAGCGGCATTACGGCATCGAGTTCGAGCTGGTGCAGGGTATCATGCATCGGCCGCAGTCGCCCGAGACGGTTGCCCGACTGCGCGCGGCGGTCGAGGCGCTCGACGACTTCACGCTCACCGCGCTGCAGCCGCTGGTGACGATCAGCGGATCGTTGGTGGTGGCGCTGGCACTGCTCGAACGCGCGATCGACGCGGCCACCGCTTGGGAAGCCGGCCAGCTCGACGAACTCTATCAGGCGGAGAAGTGGGGCGAGGACGAACTCGCCGCGAAAAGCCGGGAGAACCGCCGCGAAGCCTTCGCGGCGGCCCTCCGTTTCCTTACTCTGCTGGAGCCGCAGCCGGCGTAGCCGCAACCGCGGCGCTGGTGAACCAGCGCGCAAGCACCAAGCCGCCGACGAGCAACAGCAAGCTATCGGTGACGAACATGAAGATGCTGTTCTTCCAGTCCGAACCATACCAGATCGGGTCGCCGAGGCAGATGAACACCGCAGCGGCCAGACTGAACCAGAACACGACGCGCGACTGACGCTCGAAATCGCCGCCCACCCCCGTCAGCGCGAAGCCGATCAGCAGCGCCGAGACGAACATCTGGACGAAACCGCCGATCATCGCGGTCGCCATGTCGGGTGCGCCGCCGGCCGCCACATATTTGACCAAGGCGCCGGGCCCGGCCTGCCAGGCCGCCTCATCGGCCGGGATCATGTAGGTGCCGGTCCCCGGCAGGTTGACAGCCATGGCATCCTTGACTGCCATCGCCGCCGTCGGCGACGCTGGCGTGAGCCCATAATCGAACAGCAGACCGTAGAACACAAAGCCAAGAACGAACATCACAACGGCAGCGGCCAAGCTGCCGATCACGAGCCTTTGCATGGCGGTTCCTCCCCGTCGTCGCCGGCTGGGCCTTTCCCACGGCCTCTCAAGCGACTGACGTCATGATAGGTCATTTCGGCTGCGGTACAAATAATTGGGAGCAATCCGGCTGGCGCTCGGCTAGTCGCAGTCGGGATGGCTGCTTCCCTGTCCCTTCCCCACGCGCTGCTCGCAATTGCGGTGGCGGCGGTGTGGGGGACCAACTTCGTTGTGATCCGTCTGGGACTCGACGATCTACCGCCGCTGCTGTTCGCGACGCTGCGGTTCAGCTTCGCGTTACTGCCGGCGGTGTTCTTCCTCAAACGGCCGCAGGTGCCGTGGCGCCGCCTCGCGTCCTACGGCGTGGCGATCGGCGCGGGGCAGTTCGGGCTGCTGTTCATCGCGATGAACGGGCACATCTCGCCCGGCCTCGCCTCGCTCGTCGTCCAGAGCCAGGTGTTCTTCACCATCGCGCTGTCGATGCGCGAGACCGGCGAGCGCGTGCGTTCCTTCCAGTGGCTGGCGGTCGCGATGGCGGCGAGCGGCCTGCTGCTCATCGCGCTGCACGGCGGCGGCGACGCCACGCCCTTGGGCCTCGGGCTGGTGCTGCTGGCGGCGCTCGCCTGGGCGTGCGGCAACACGGTCGCGCGACGCGATCCGGGCGTCAACATGCTCGCCTATGTCGTATGGTCGAGCCTGTTCGCGGTGCCGCCGTTGCTCGCGCTCTCGCTGCTGATCGAAGGACCGGCGGCGATCGGCGCCGGACTTGCGCGCTCGGATCTCGGCACGTTCGCGGCGGTGCTGTGGCAGTCGGTCGGCAACAGCCTGTTCGGCTATGCTGCCTGGGGCTGGCTGCTCGGGCGCTATCCGGCGGCGACCGTGGCCCCGATGTCGCTGCTAGTGCCGGTGTTTGGTATGGCAGCCTCGGCACTGTGGCTCGGCGAGTCGCTGCCGCCATGGAAGCTGGCAGCGGCCGGATTGATCATCGCCGGTCTCGCGCTCAACCTGCTGTGGCCGCGGCTGGCCAACCGACTCGGGTGGGCCGCGCCGGACTGAGGGAGGAATGCGATGCGCGAGACGTTCATCGACACGAACGAGATCCGGCTGCGGGCGATGGTCGAAGGGACCGGCCCGCTGGTGATCATGGTGCACGGCTTCCCCGAGAGCTGGTATTCGTGGCGGCACCAGATCACCCCCGTCGCCGAGGCCGGCTTCACCGCCTGCGCGATCGACGTTCGAGGCTACGGCGCCTCCGACAAGCCGCACCCCATGGAAGTCTATGCGATGGAGCATATGATCGCCGACCTCGTCGGCGTGGCGGACGCGCTGTCGCCCGAGGCGCCCGCGATCCTCATTGGCCACGACTGGGGCGCGCCGATCGTGTGGAACTCGGCACTCGTGCGTCCCGACCGCTTCCGGGCGGTCGCGGCGCTGTCGATCCCCTACCAAGGCGTGCCGCCGGTGCCGCTCGACCGCATCATCGAGGCTGCGTTCACATCGAAGAACCGCTTCTTCTACCAAGCCTATTTCCAGGTCGAAGGCGTGGCCGAGACCGAACTGGAGGCGGACATCCGCGGCTTCCTGCGCCGCTTCTACTACATGGTTTCGGGCGACGCACCGGAAGGAAGCTGGCCCGACAAGACCGCGGACGCCAGGCTCCTCGACGGGATGATCGACCCGGCCGAGTTCCCGGCGTGGCTGACGCCCAAGGACCTCGACTATTATGTCGCCGAGTTCGAGCGATCGGGCCTGCGCGGGCCGCTCAATCGCTATCGCAACCACAGCCGCGACTGGCAGTTCTTGCAGCCGTACAAGGGCCGCCGCATCGAGCAGCCGGCGCTGTTCATCGGCGGCACGCGCGACCTCGCGTTCGGGATGTTCGGCGGCGATCCGATCGAGGCGATGCGCCGCCATGTGCCGAACCTGCAGGGCGCGCACATGCTGGAGGGCTGCGGGCACTGGACGCAGCAGGAGCGACCCGCTGACGTCAACCGCCTGCTCCTCGAATGGCTGAGGGGCCTGTGACGTGGGCGTGACATCCCCCCTCCGCCGCTGCTAAGCGGCATCGTCCAAGGAGGGTCCGCATGCTGAAGGTGCTTGAGGAGTTGGAGCGTCGGCGCGAGGCTGCGCGCATGGGCGGTGGGCAGAAGCGCATCGATGCGCAGCACGCCAAGGGCCGGCTGACCGCGCGCGAGCGGCTCGACATCCTGCTCGACCCCGGCTCCTTCGAGGAGCTCGACATGTACGTCGAGCACAACTGCACCGATTTCGGTATGGAGGCGACCAAGATCCCGGGCGACGGCGTCGTCACCGGATCGGGCACGATCAACGGCCGGCTGGTCTTCGTCTTCTCCCAGGACTTCACCGTGTTCGGCGGCTCGCTCTCCGAGCGGCATGCGCAGAAGATCTGCAAGATCATGGACATGGCGATGAAGGTCGGCGCGCCCGTCATCGGCCTCAATGATTCGGGTGGTGCCCGCATCCAGGAGGGTGTCGCCTCGCTCGGCGGCTATGCCGAGGTGTTCCAAAGGAACGTGCTCGCCTCCGGCGTGGTGCCGCAGATCAGCCTCATCATGGGCCCCTGCGCCGGCGGTGCAGTCTATTCGCCGGCAATGACCGACTTCATCTTCATGGTGAAGGATAGCTCCTACATGTTCGTCACCGGCCCCGACGTGGTGAAGACGGTGACGAACGAGATCGTCACGCAAGAGGAGCTGGGCGGTGCGGTCACGCACACCACCAAGTCGGGCGTCGCCGACCTCGCGCTCGAGGACGATGTCGACGCGCTGCTGCGCACCCGCCAGTTCTTCGACTTCCTGCCGCTGAACAACCGCGAGAAGCCGCCTTATCGGCCGACCCACGACGATCCCGAGCGGATCGAGAACAGCCTCGATATGCTGGTGCCGGCGTCGGCCACCAAGCCCTACGACATGCACGAGCTCATTCGCAAAGTGGCGGACGAGGGCGAGTTCTTCGAGCTTCAGCCGGCGCATGCGGCGAATATCATCATCGGCTTTGCCCGCATCGAGGGCCATACGGTCGGCATCGTCGCCAATCAGCCGATGGTGCTGGCCGGCGTGCTCGACATCGCGGCGTCCAAAAAGGCCGGCCGCTTCGTGCGCTTCTGCGATGCTTTCAACATTCCGATCGTCACCTTCGTCGACGTGCCGGGCTTCCTCCCCGGCGTCGCCCAGGAGCACAACGGCATCATCAAGAACGGCGCCAAGCTCTTGTTCGCCTATGCCGAAGCGACGGTGCCGAAGATCACCGTCATCACGCGCAAGGCTTACGGTGGCGCCTACGACGTTATGGCGTCGAAGCATCTGCGCGGTGACCTCAACTACGCTTGGCCGACCGCCGAGATCGCGGTGATGGGGGCCAAAGGCGCGGTCGAGATCATCTTCCGCCAGGACATCGGCGACCCCGAGAAAATCGCCGAGCGCACCCGCGAGTACGAAGCCCGCTTCGCCAACCCGTTCGTGGCCGCGTCCAAGGGCTTCATCGACGAGGTGATCATGCCGCATTCAACTCGGCGGCGGATCGCGGTGGGCCTGCGCAAGCTCAGGACCAAGAGCCTCGAGAACCCCTGGAAGAAGCACGACAATATCCCGTTGTGAAGCGGCTGTTAGCCCACAAGAGCGCTCACCCTCTATGGGGAGCAATATGCTTGGTCTGGGCTGCCGTTCAGCCTACGCTGCAAGCCTCATCGACCGTTCAATTTCCAATGGCAATGCCAGTTTGGCCATGAAGCGGTCGCCCTCGCGTTCAGCGCTGAATTCATAGTGAGAACCATAGCGAGCTTGCAGCCGTTCCCGCACGTTGCGCAATCCGGTACCGGTACAACTCCTTACTGGCGCATCATGGCCGCCAACAGCGTTACTCACCTGGATTCTCAACCATTCGCCATCGGCATGCGCCTTGATAGACAGTGTTGCAGAGTCGCCCAGTCTTCGCGCAGATCCATGCTTAACAGCATTCTCAACCAACGGTTGCAGAATAAAACTGGGCACCTTCGCAAATCGAGCAGACGAATCGATATCACTCACGATACGTAGGCAACTCTCGAAGCGCATCTGCTCGACCCCCAGAAACTCAGTCTGCAGATCAATCTCATGCTCAAGCGTAATATCAGTTAGCGGATCAATCATGAGCATGCGGCGATAGTAGGCCGCGAGACGGAGCAGCATATTCTCCGCAACATCATTCTTACGGTCGAGCACCATTGCCGCGATCGAATTCAGTGCATTGAATAGCAAATGGGGATCGACTTGGTATCGCATCGACCGGATGCGCTCTTCTCGTGCCTCGATCGCAAGTTGTGCGGCTTGACCTTCACGAGACCGCAACTTCTGCACATGCAGAAGCACGAGTATGGAAGCGCAATAACCTGCTTGGTGAGCCCACCCGAACACCAAAGTCATCTTGATCGATGGCTCCAAGCCAGCTCCAGCACCTCCCATGGTCATTACAATGACAGCAAATTGGTCCACGATATGTATCGCTAGCACCGCCCCAATAGTACAGAGCGCAGCAACGCCTACCTGCGCTGGTATCGATGCATCACGTGCCCGACTCAGGGTAAGATAGATGCCATATGAAATCGCCAGGCATGGACCCATAGAAATTAGGTGAAACAGCAGCAGCTGCCAGCTTAGCGCCTCCGCCAAACCTTGGCCCGGCTCGCTCAGTAGTTCGATCCGAACCAGCAGCATGATCTTAACGATCACCCACAAGGCTAGGATCAAGATGAAAACAATACGACGTTCATCGCCTGTGGGGCTGCTGCGCTCCTGCCCCATACCCAGCCATGAGACATCATGTTTCATATGGGAAGCGGTCTCACAGCGAACTCTTGTTGTCTACGCCAACATGAGAAGAAAAGGCGGCCAGAGAGAGTCTATCGATCCGCGTAGATCGGCCCGTTCAAGTTGACACAACAACCCTGCGCAGATCATGGTTGCAAGTTAAAGTTCTCTGCTCAGGCACGCCTCAGGCTCAGCCGATGCGAAGGCTGCCATCTCAGCCCTAGCAGCACACCTGTCGATGGCATGCGGCGGGCGACCTCATAAGTTATCGCACAGCCGACAACTGTAACCACGAGGATGACGACGAACTCGGTCGCAGAGTTGAGGGCATAGGGCTTCAGGCCATGGCCGACGAGCACGATGATCGTCTGGTGCGCGATATAATAGGGGAAGACCGCCTCGGTCAGATAGCGGCGCGCGGGGGTGTCGCGGTTGAGCTTGAGGTGCGCGAGCGCGAGCAGCGCCAGGATCGCTCCCCACATGTGCGCCGAGCGCACGCCGCGCATCAGCGTCACCCAGGGTTCGGCCTCGCTGATCGCGTCCGGGAGGATGGCGACATAATAGACGACCGCGAGATAGCCGCCGATCGCCAGCACCGCCGCCGGCCGCCACAGCCGCACGACCGCATTCCAGACCGCCGCACTACGGGCGAGACCCACGCCGAAGAGGAAGACGCCGCCGTAGACGAGGTGATTGTACCAGTCGTCGACCAGCGCATGCGTTTCCCCGAAGACCGGATAGAGCGTCGCCCGCGCGGCCCAGAAGATCAGGATCGGCAGCCACAGCAGCGCCGCGCCGCCGAACAGCCGGTCGAAGGCGCGCTGGAGCTGTGCGCCCGCGCCGGCTGGCAGCAGCGTTGCCGCCAGCGCGAGCAGCATCGTGTAGACCCACAGATACGCGACAAACCACAGGTGGTTATAGGTGGGCAGGATGATCCCTTCGAGCGTGCCGAAGCGGAAGTAATCATCGATCCAGAAATGCCAGAAGCCATGCGCGTAGCCGGCTTTTTCCTGAAGCTCTGCCCAGGGCTGCGGCGCCACGAACAGCATGATACCGGCGGCGAGCGGGATGAGGAGGCGCGCCGAGCGCTGCCGCGCGAACGCGCCGGCGCCGGCACCGGCACCGGCGAGCTTGTCGAGAAGGAAGCGCGAGGCGACGCCCGAGATCAGGAAGAGGAGCGCCAGCCGCCACGCGTTCGTCGCCAGCATCGGGATTTCGGCCCAGTCGAGCGGCCGCGCCGTCTTCACGTGCCACTCCCATGGCACGAAGAACATGCCGATGTGATAGAAGATCAGCAGACCGAACGCGCCGATCCGCAGCCAGTCGAGTCCATAACGCCTTTCCATGTTCACCCCTCGGCTTGTCTCGTTCCGGCGGTTCGCTAATCCTCGACACGGCCCGCAGCGAGAACCGCGGGGCAACCGGCGGGCTCGGGGGGACGATCGGTGACGAACGGCAGACAGCAAGGGACGAACGGCGGGCCCACCGGTCAGGCGGCAGCATCCATCTGGCTGCCCTTCGCGATCATGGCCGTGTTCGGCCTGATCGAAGCCGCGGTCACCGTGCCTTCGACGATCGACGACTATGCCGCGATGGGGCGCAAGCTCGAGGCGTGGCGGCCATGGACATGGGAGCTGACGAGCCTGGCCGGCTGGCTGGCCGTACTGCCGGTCGTCGTCATGGCAGTCGCCCGCATCCGCCCGCCCCGCTTCGGATGGCCCGCCACGGTCGCGCTGCACCTGACGATTACCGTGCCGGTCTCGCTCGGCCATGTCGGCATCATGACCGGGCTCCGGTATCTCGTCTATGCCGCGCACGGTCTGGTCTACGAGCTGCGGACGGAGCTGCCGAGCGATCTCCTCTACGAATATCGCAAGGACCTTTTCGACTATGCGCTGATCGCGGCGATCCTGCTGATCATCGAACGGCTCCGCTCGGCCCCGCCAAGCCTACCCTCGCCGGCCCAGGCAACTCCCCCCTCAATCGAGGTGCGTGACGGCAGCCGCACCATCTGGCTTGTCCCCACCGATATCTCGTGGGCGCAGGCTGCGGGCAACTACGTCGAGCTGCACACGCCCGGCGGCACGCTCCTCCATCGCTGCAGCCTCACCGCGCTCGAACGCGAACTGGCGCCGCACGGCTTCGCGCGCATCCACCGCTCCCGCCTCGTCCGCCGCGCCTTGGTCCGTGCGGTGGAGACGAACGCCAGCGGCGATTTCGACGTGGCGCTGGTGGATGGAACAAGGGTAGGTGGCAGCCGGCGCTATCGGAGCGGGTTGGAGAAAGCGGAATCATGACAACGGAAGAGACTGCACCGTCCGCCCTCGAAGGCATGTCGGACGAGGAGTATGACCGCCGCGTAACCGAGGCGATCGGGACGGTGATGGACCGCATCGAGGACGCGCTGCGCAGCGACGATCCGGTCGAGGCGGAACTGCTCTATGCGGCGGCGCCCACTGCGCTCCGAAACCTGCTCGCCCACTTGATCGCAGACGAGTGCGTCGGCCAGCCGCGTCCCTACAAGCTGGTCAAGGAAACGGTGCGCGATCTCGACCTCGAAGGGCTGGCGCTCGCGGTGCTGAAGGATATCCAGGCCGAAGACGCACGGCGCGAAGGCAACGCGAGCTAAAGGCGGCGTCCGGCGCCACCGCCTCCCTCCTGTAGACGGCGCGAGGCGCGCTTGATAGGCGCGGGGGCGAGACGGAGACCGACATGAAGCCGCGCGTGCTGATCGACACCGCAGAAATCCCCGGCGGCGGCGAGCTGCGCCTGTTCAAGCGCGATACCGAATTCTCGATCATGCTTGGCCCCAACGAACTGATGAACAGCCGCAGGAGCGGCTCGGAGGAGGCGCTCGCCACGCTCGCCTGTTCGCGGATGCCGAAGGGACAGCGGCCGGCGATGCTGATCGGCGGGCTCGGCATGGGTTTCACGCTGCGCGCAGCGCTCGGGGTGCTTCCGTCCGACGCCTGCGTCACCGTCGCCGAGCTGGTGCCGGCCGTGGTGGCCTGGGCACGCGGCCCGATGGCCGAGGTATTCGGGTCGAGCCTCGACGATCCGCGCGTCCGCATCGTCGAAGGCGACGTGACCGACCTCATCCGCTCGGCCAGCACGGCCTATGACGCGATCCTGCTCGACGTCGACAACGGCCCCGACGGGCTGACGCGGGAGGAGAATGATCGGCTGTACGACGCACGCGGCCTGCGCGCGGTGCGCACCGCGCTACGCCCCGGCGGCGTGCTGGCAGTATGGTCCTCGGCACCGGACCGGGGCTTTACCGCCCGGCTGAAACGCGCGGGATTCGAGGTGGAGGAAAGCGTGGTGCGCTCGCACGGGGCGCGGCACGTGATCTGGCTGGCGAAATCCTGACGTAAGGCACGGCTCCCGGCCCTGCTACGTATCGTATCGCCACGGCTGAGGCGCTACGCCGGCGTCGCGGCGCCCCAGTAATTGAAGCTCATCGGGCGCGGGCCGGGGATGTACATGGTCTCGAGACGGTCGACCGAAAAGCCGCCCTGCCGCAGCAGATCCGGCATATCGCGGTTGAGATGACAGCCGCCGCCGATCCGCCGCCACATCGGCGTCAGCCGGTCCTGCCAGCGGCACACGCTCTCGTCCGGCGCGCGCCCATGTTCGGCGAACAGCAGCCGGCCGCCGGGCTTGAGCACGCGCCGCATCTCGCGCAACGCGGCGACCGCATCCGGAATGGTGCACAGCGTGTAGGTGGTGACGACGGTGTCGACGCTGCAGTCGTCGAGCGGGATCGCCTCGCCGGGCAGGCCGATGAACTCGACGTCGAATGGCAGTCCGACGGCAGCCTTTTCCGCCATCCGCCGAATCTCGGCCGCCGGTTCGAGCCCCCATAGCTTTTCAACCCTGGTGGGATCATAGAAGGGCAGGTTGAGTCCCGACCCGATGCCGATCTCGAGCACCCGCCCCTCCGCCTGCGGCACGATCTTGCGCCGCTGATAGCGGATCGGCTTGGCGCCGCAGGCCAGATTGATGAGGTGCGGCAGGACGTGCCGATCGTAGAAGCCCATCGTTTCCTCCCCAACCACCCTCGCTCAATCTCAGGGACAGGGTTGCACCAATCGGCGCGGAATGGAAAAGGTCGTTTCGACTTTTCCATTCCGTGGGGCCTCGTCGCGCCGATGTTCAAGAAAATCCTGATCGCCAACCGGGGTGAGATCGCCTGCCGCGTCATCAAGACCGCGAAGGCCATGGGCATCAAGACGGTGGCGGTCTATTCCGACGCCGACGCGGGCGCGCTGCATGTCGAAATGGCGGATGAGGCGGTGCGGCTCGGGCCGCCGCCGGCGGCCGAGTCCTACCTGCTGGGCGACGCGATCATTGCGGCCTGCAAGGCGACTGGCGCGGAAGCGGTGCATCCGGGCTACGGCTTCCTGTCGGAACGCGAATGGTTCGCCAAGGCGTTGGCCGACGAGAATATCGCCTTCATCGGCCCGCCGCCCGCCGCCATCGCCGCAATGGGCGACAAGATCGAGTCGAAGAAGCTTGCTCGCGAAGCCGGCGTCTCGGTGGTGCCGGGCTTCGTCGGTGAGATCACCGACACCAACCACGCCGCCCAGATCGCCAGCGAGATCGGCTATCCGGTGATGATGAAGGCGTCGGCCGGCGGCGGCGGCAAGGGCATGCGCCTGGCCTTCTCGGAGGCCGAGCTGCGCGAGGGCTTCGAGCCGGTGCGCCGCGAGGCGAAGGCATCGTTCGGCGACGACCGCGTATTCATCGAGAAGTTCGTCGAGCAGCCGCGCCACATCGAGATCCAGGTGCTCGGCGACCAGCATGGCAACGTCATCTATCTCGGCGAGCGCGAATGCTCGATCCAGCGCCGCCACCAGAAGGTGGTCGAGGAAGCGCCCTCCCCCTTCGTCACGCCCGAGATGCGGAAAGCCATGGGCGAGCAGGCGGTGCAGCTGGCAAAAGCGGTGGGTTACTTCTCGGCCGGGACGGTCGAGTTCATCGCGGGTGCCGATCGCAGCTTCTATTTCCTTGAGATGAACACGCGCCTCCAGGTCGAGCATCCGGTGACGGAGGAGATTACCGGCCTCGACCTCGTCGAGTTGATGATCCGCGTGGCGAACGGCGAGAAGCTGCCGCTGACCCAGGACGAGATACGCCTGAACGGCTGGGCGATCGAGACGCGCGTCTACGCCGAGGACCCGTACCGCGGCTTTTTACCCTCGATCGGGCGGCTGACCGAATACCGCCCGCCCAACGAGGGCGGTGGCGTGCGTGTCGATACCGGCGTCGTCGAAGGCTCCGAGATTTCGATGTTCTACGATCCGATGATCGCGAAGCTGATCACGC
>JAEZQR010000126.1 GCA_023413015.1 Pseudomonadota bacterium | reverse complement strand
GCCCTGGATGATGCGGGCGGAGGGGTCGTGGCTGCCCACCGCGAACGAATCCTCGGCTCGGAAGCTCGGCGCCTGGATCGCGAGCACGCCGCGACCGTCGCGCGACTTGGCGCTGACGCGGATCGCGAGCGGAGACTCGCCGTTGAGGCGCGCGGCGGCCGTAACCAGCTCGGTGATCAGGAAGGCGAGGGGGACGGCTATGTCCTGACCGACGTAGATGCGATCGATGTCGGCGGCGATCCCGACATTGCTGCCGTCGGCGGTGACCGTGCTCTGCTCCAGCCCGGCGCAGAGGTCCTGGCCGAGGCTGCGCATGTCGACGCCGCGCATCGCTTCGTCGTCGTAGAGCCAGCGGTGGACCAGTGCGAGCGCGTTCACCCGCTTCTGGATCGTCGTGTAGGCGTAGGCCACTTCGGGGCTGGCTGCATCGCGCGACTGCAGGCTGAGCAGGCTTGAGACGATCTGCAGGTTGTTCTTGACGCGGTGATGGACCTCGCGCGTCAGCTTCTTCTGCGTGGCGAGCGCGGTGCGGAGGTCTTCCTCGTGACGGTTGATCTGCTCCGCCAGCTGGTCGAACGAATCGCCCAGCTCGCGTATCTCCTGCGTGCGGAGGTTCTGCTTGCCGAGGCGGAGGCCGGTATCGCCAGCGGCATAGCGCTCGAGCGAACCGCGGACGCGTGCCAGCGGCTCGACGACGAGGGCGCGGATCGCGAGCCATGAAATCAGCATGGCCGCCACCCACATCAGGATCGGCAGCGCGATGTTCAGCGCCTGCGGGAAGCTGAGCTGCGTCGAGCGACGCATCACCAGCAGCCGGAAGCCCGGCAGTGTGAGGTCGCGCACGCCGTAGAGCCAAGTATGCCCGTTGGCCGCATGATAGCGGCCGCGGGCGCCGTCCTTGAGGTCGGACACGTCGGGTATGGTCGACATCGTTGCCTGGCCCCAGGAGCCTAGGATCTCGCCGAAGCGCAGCAGCTCGACATGATCCGCCGGATCGAGGTCAGCCGGCGTGACGATGCTGTGCAGCGAACGCCGGCTGATGCGGCCCATGACCGTGTGGCCGCTGGCGGGATCGCGCAGCGTCAGCACGAGGTCTCGAGCCGGGGTCGTCTCGTCGATGGCGGCTGCCCGGGGCAGGCGGCCGCGGATCGAGGTCTGCCAGGCGAGGTTCGCATCGGAGATTCGCGGCAGCGACGCACCGGTCGAGGCGCAGATCAGATTGCCGCGGGCGTCGAGCCGCACGACCGAATCGATTTCCGCGTCCAGCTGGACGAGCCGGCTGAGGCGCTGGCTGCACACGTCCCTGGCGGCCGGCGTCGAGGCATCGCTGAAGATCTCGGCGCGGAGCAGTGCATAGTCTTCCTCGAGCCGGCCTTGAATGGTGCGTTCGAAGGCGGTGAGCCGGCTCGCGACCAGCTCGGCCTCGGCGGTGCGAACGTTCCGGTAGTTGTCGACGGCCGCGAAGATCGCCAAGCCGCCCAAGGGCAGCAGCGCCAGCGCCAGCGCCAGCATCACCTGAGCCGAAAGCGGCCAGGCGCGGAAGCGCAGGACGTGCGCTGGGGTGAACGCACCGGGGCGAGACGGATTCGACGCCATACCGTTCTCTAGCCCAGTGATTTGCGATGCGTCACCTGCCATCCTTCAATCGAGCTTTCGCAACAGATCGGCAAAGCTGTCGGGGACCGGTTCGGACAGGACATCGTCGTAGATGCGTCGCAGGATACCCCGCACCTGTGCATCGCGATTGTCGGCCGGCAGGTCGCCCCCGTCGTGCTGATCTTGGCTACTTTCCACAGGAGCTCTCGCCATGAACCGCCTCCCAAGCCTTGCCGCCGCCGTTCTGGTGGGGCGCGGCTTAGACGCTGCATGGAAGGTCAGGAAACAAAAAATGCGATGAGAGGTTCCGAGGGGCGGGGTTGGTGACGCGGGGTTGACGCGGCATCGGCGCCGTTCCATTGCCTCCTGACGCCGGGGGGCGCTTCGACACGTCAGGGGATAGGGAACCAGAAATGTCGCTTGCCACCGAGATCGCTCCGCATCTGCCTTACCTGCGCCGCTATGCGCGCGCGCTGACCGGCAGCCAGAGTCACGGCGATGCCTTCGTACGTGCCACGCTGGAGGCGATTGTCAGCGCACCGGAATCCTTCCCCCGCGACGTCGATCCGCGCCTGGGGCTCTACAAGACCTTCCATGCCATCTGGTCGTCGGCGAACCTCGACATTCCCGACGAGCAGGGCGATGCCGGCAGCGAGTTCGAGCGCATCGCACAGAACCGCCTGGCCTCGATCACGCCGCTGTCGCGTCAGGCGCTGCTGCTGACCGCGATGGAGGGCTTCACCAACGAGGATACGGCCTATCTGATCGAGGCCTCGCCGCAGGACGTGACCAACCTCGTCAACGAGGCGCTGGCCGAGATCGAGCGGCAGACCGCGACGCGCGTGCTGGTGATCGAGGACGAGCCGATCATCGCGATGGATATCGAGGGCATCGTCCGCGACCTCGGGCACGAGGTGGTCGGCGTCGCCGTCACCCGCGACGAGGCGGTCAGCATGGCGATGGCGGAGAAGCCGGGCCTCGTGCTCGCCGACATCCAGCTCGCCGACGACAGCTCGGGCATCGACGCGGTCAAGGACATCCTGCAGAACTTCTCGGTGCCGGTGATCTTCATTACCGCCTTCCCCGAGCGGCTGCTGACCGGCGAGCGGCCGGAGCCCACCTTCCTCATCACCAAGCCGTTCCAGCGGTCGACCGTGAAGGCCGCGATCAGCCAAGCGCTGTTCTTCAACTCGACGGCTTCGTTCGCCTGATCTCTCCCATTTCGTCGGGGATTCTTTAGCGGCCTGCGCGTGGGAACACGGGCAGGCCGCAATCGTTCGGATAGCCAGAGTCTCAGTTGAGTGGGCATGGCAAACATGGAAAATCCGGACCGGGTTAACACGACCGAAGCGCGCGCGGGCGCAACACCCCACGTCGCACGCTATGTGCTTGTGATCTCCCTCATCCTGATCGTCGTCGCCTTTGCCGCACTCATGATGATTTGGGCCTGAGCGCCGGACGCGGCGCGGCCGGGTTTCCTCTTGTTGATGGGCGGTAGCTTATGAGTATGAACGGAATGGCTGAGGCCGGCGTGATGGCGCCGGCCACCCGCGATGTGGGCGCGTACCTGCGCTCTGCCTTCGCCGACGTATGTGCGCAGCCGCTGCCCGGAATGTTCGACGATCTGCTCGCCCGCCTCGGGAACGACGACCCCGACGAGGACGAGGAGATTCTGGAAGCGAAGCCCGAGCCCCAGGCACTGAGTGACGAGGACTTCAAGGCGCAGCTCGCCCAGGTCATCCCGCACCTGCGCGCCTTCGGGCGGTCGCTGTCGGGGAGCCGCGATCTCGCCGACGATCTGGTCCAGGAGACGCTGCTCAAGGCCTGGGCGGCGCGCGACCGTTTCCAGGCCGGCACCAACATGCGCGCTTGGACCTTCATCATCCTGCGCAACCTGTTCCTCAGCCAGATGCGCCGCGCGCGCTTCAAGGGCGAGTGGGACGACTTCACGGCGGGCAAGCTGCTGGCCGCACCGGCAGGCCAGGACCGCCGCGTCGAGCTTTCCGATCTGCAGCGCGCGCTGCTCCAGCTGCCGCAGGCGCAGCGGGAGGCGCTGATCCTCGTCGGTGCCGGCGGCTTCGCCTACGAAGAGGCCGCCTCGATCTGCAATTGCGCGGTCGGCACGATCAAGAGCCGCGTAGCCCGCGGGCGCGCCGCGCTCGAGACGATCCTGTCCGAGGGTCTGTTGCCGTCGCGGCGCGAAAGCGGGCCGAGCGACGGCCAGTCGCCGCTCGTCAGCATCATGAATGAGGTCGACGCGCTGTCGCGCCACTGATCCGCCGATACCCCAAATGCCGAAGCCCCGCGCAGGCGGGGCTTTGTCTTTGTCATGGCCTGATCGGAAGTGAGCCACGATCCGATTTTCGGGGGGGTGGGCGGGTATCGGATCGAGGCTCGGGGGCAGGGCATGTGGAAGCCGCATGATCGCGTGGGAGTGCTTCCACGGTGAGATCAACGAATGCTCGAAAACCACGTTCCCAACAAACTGGGCTTAATACACCTGCTTAACGACATCACCCGCGCGTCACACCCGGTCGCCCCGGTGCCGCCTTCCCGCTGCGGCCGCCGCGAGCTATTCACCCGGCATGGCGAATGACCTCGTCCCGGGGCTGACCGACCTGCCGGAAGATGCCCGCAGCTACGTTGAGGGGCTCGGTGTCTCTGCGCCCGACGCGGCCGTGACGGCGGCTATCGGCCATGCCTGGCGCTACTCGCCCTACCTCCGCGGGTTGATGCGGCAGCGGCCGGAGCTGGTCGCCACCTTCCTGGGGCAGGGGCCCGATGCCGCGCTGGCGCGCGGCTTCGCGTCGCTCTCGGCCGAGGAGGCGCCGCCCGGCCGGCGGATGCGGCATGCGAAGGCCGACGTCGCCCTCGCGGTGGCGCTGGCCGACCTTTCCGGGCTGTGGCCGCTCGAGAAGGTTACCGGCGCCTTGTCGATGCTCGCCGACCGCACGCTCGATCTCGCGGTACGCACGGCGATCCATGAGCGCACGCCTGATGCCGAACCCGGTGGCTTCGCGGTGCTCGCGCTCGGCAAGCTCGGCAGCGGCGAGCTCAACTATTCGAGCGACGTCGACCTGATCTTCCTGCACGACCGCCAGCGCCTGCCGCGGCGGGAACGCGACGAGCCCGACGAGGCGGCGTTGCGCATTGCGCGGCGCGTCGTCGAGCTGATGCAGGCGCGCGACGCCGGCGGCTATGTGTTTCGCGTCGACCTGCGGCTGCGGCCCTCGCCCGAGGTGACGCCGATCACGCTGCCGGTCGGCGCGGCCGAAAGCTACTACCAGTCGGAGGCGCTGCCGTGGGAACGGGCAGCATTCATCCGCGCGCGCGCCTGCGCCGGCGACATCGCGCTCGGCGAGGCGTTCCTGGCCGGCATCCGCCCCTTCGTCTGGCGGCGCTCGCTCGACTATTCGGCGATCCGCGACATCAAGTCGATCAGCCTGCGCATCCGCGATCATTATGACGAGGGGCAGAAGCCGGGCCCCGGCTTCGACCTGAAGCGCGGTCGCGGCGGCATTCGCGAGATCGAGTTCTTCGCCCAGATCCACCAGATGATCTTCGGCGGCCGTGAGCCGGCGCTGCGCGTGCCGGCGACGATCCCGGCATTGCACGCGCTCGCCGAGGCCGGGCGGATCGGCCAGCGGGATGCGGACGAGCTGGCGGAGGCCTACCGCTTCCTCCGGACGCTCGAGCACCGCATCCAGATGCAGGCTGACGAGCAGACGCATATGGTGCCTCGGCCAGCCGGGGCACGCACGGCGCTGGCGCAGGTCTGTGGCCTCGATGGCTGGCGTTCGCTCGAACGGCGGCTCGTCCGCGCGACGCGGGCGGTGGCGCAGCGGTACGACACCCTCGTCGAAGATGCGAGGGGCGAGCAGTTGCCGCGCGAGGCGGCGGCGCTGGCGCGGCAGCTCGGGCGCCGCAAGCTGCCGGACCCGGAGGGCGCGGCGCAGCTCGTCGCCAAATGGCGCGCGGGCGGCTATCGCGCGCTACGCTCGACCGAGGCGCAGCAGTCGCTGGAGAATCTGCTGCCGCGCCTCATCGAGACCTTCGCCGCGTTGCCCGACCCGATGGCGGCGCTGGTCCGGCTCGACGGCTTCCTCGCGCAGCTTCCAACCGGCGTGCAGTTCCTGTCGCTGCTCGATGCCAACCCGCGTCTCGTCGGGCTGCTCGGGCGATTGCTCGGCGTGACGCCGGTGCTCGCCGATGCGCTGTCGCGGACGCCCGACCTGTTCGACGTGCTACTCGACCCGGTGGCGTTCGAGCCGCTGCCGGATCTCGCGACGCTGACCGACGAGCTCCACACCTTCGTCGGCAGCGGACATCTGGAGGAGCAGCTCGATCGCGTGCGGCGCTGGACCGCTGAGCGCCGCTTCCAGATCGGTGCGCAACTCATCGAAGGATTGGCCGACCCGCTCGACGCCGCGACCTCCTATGCCGCGCTCGCCGATGCGGGGCTTGCCGTCCTCACGCCGGCGGTGGCGGCCGCGTTCGCGGAGACGCATGGCCGGGTGCCCGGCGGCGAGCTGCTGGTGCTCGGCCTCGGGCGGTACGGCGGGCGGGCGCTCACCGCGCGCTCCGACCTCGACCTGGTCTATCTGTTCACCGGCAGCCACGAAACGCAGTCGGACGGCGCCAAGCCGCTGCCGGCCACCACCTATTTCAACCGGCTGGCGCAGCGGGTGACCGCCGCGCTGTCGGTGCCGACGGCAGCCGGCGCGCTCTACGAGGTCGATACGCGGCTGCGGCCGTCGGGAACGCAGGGGCTGCTCGCGGTCACGGTCGACAGCTTCGCCCGCTACCAGCGCGAGGAGGCTTGGACCTGGGAGCATATGGCGCTCATGCGCGCGCGGGCGGTGTACGGCGAGGTGGCCGCCCGGCGGCAGGTGGAGGCGGTGATTGCCGATGTGCTCGCCGCTCCCCGTGACGTGGCGAAGCTGCGCGAGGACGTGCTCGCGATGCGCGAGGAGATGGAGTCGCACAAGCCAGGGGCGGGGTTGTGGGACGTGAAGCTGGGTCGCGGCGGCCTCGTCGATCTGGAATTCATCGTCCACTACCGGCAGCTGCGCGACCGTGTCGCGCTGACGCCGGACCTGCGGGTGGCCTGTACCGAGCTGGGCGACGCGCCGCTTCTGGCGGCGCACGACTTGCTCACGCGGCTGCTCGTCATGCTGCGGCTGGTGGTGCCGCATACGTCCGGCGCGATCGGCAAGCTGCCGGACCATGTCCAGCAGCTGCTCGCTAGGGCGGCCGGCGAGCCCGATTTCGCCGCGCTCGAAGCCAAGCTCAAGCTGGCCAAGGCGACGGTGGTTGAGGCATGGGAGGCGGCATTCGGAATCAAGCGACGGGGGAAATGATGACCAGCGTGAACGTGGGCGATGCCGCGCCTGCCTTCGATCTTGCCACCGACGACGGCTCGATCGGCCTCGCCGACCTCAAGGGCCGGAAGGTCGTGCTCTACTTCTACCCGAAGGACGATACCTCCGGCTGCACCAAGGAGGCGATCGACTTCACCGGACTGGCCGGCGAGTTCGCGGCGGCCGATACGGTGGTGATCGGCGTGTCGAAGGATTCGGTCGCGAGCCACGCCAAGTTCCGCAGCAAGTACGAGCTGGGCGTCAAGCTCGCCTCCGATCCCGACGGCGCGGTGGTCGAGCGCTACGGTAGCTGGGTCGAGAAGAGCATGTACGGCCGGAAGTACATGGGCATCGACCGCTCGACCTTCCTCATCGACCGCGACGGCCGGATCGCGCAGATCTGGCGCAAGGTGAAGGTGCCGGGCCACGCCGCCGAAGTGCTGAAGGCGGCGCAGGCGCTAGCGTAGGTCCTCTCCTTATTGTCTCCGCGCAGACGGGGACCCACGCTCCTGCCACCCTCCAGCGCTCATGCTGAGCCTGTCGAAGCAGGGTCGAGCTGGCACTGACTGTCGTGCCAAGCGCTCGCCCTTCGACAAGCTCAGGGTGAGCGCGGGAGAGGGCGATGCATGGCACCACAACAGTCCCGGCTTCCGTGGGGACGACGATATCGGCTAGGGGGCCGCGATGAGCTCGATCGCGCTCGCCGCCCGCACCGTGCTTCTGACCGCCGACGCCCGCGCCAAGGCGGCGTCGTCGCGTGCGATGGCGGCAGCCTGGGGCGCCGGGGCGATCGAGTTGCGGTTCGATGTCGCCATGCCGGATACGCCGGCCCGGCCGCTCCGCCCGGAGTTGCTGCCGCCGAACCGGATGCCGAAGCGCGGACGCGCCGGATCGGAGCGGTCGCGCTTCGCGCTGCTGCATGC
>JAEZQR010000125.1 GCA_023413015.1 Pseudomonadota bacterium | reverse complement strand
CATGAGATACTCCCAATATGTCCAACCAGAACGCAGGGAGTTGCGGGTTTTCTCCAGAAGTAGTGGGGTTAGGGCTCACCATGCAGGATATGGCGGTTGCAAATCGCCGTCGGTTTCTGACCGCCGGCGCGGGTCTGATCGGTGCGGCGATGCTGCCGAAGGCGGCGCTCGCCATCCCGATGAAGGGCGAACGCAAGCTCAGCTTCTACAACACGCATACCAGCGAGACGCTGAAGACTGTCTACTGGGCGGATGGACGCTATGTGCCCGAAGGCCTGCGCGACGCGAACAAGATCCTGCGCGACTGGCGGACCGGCGACATCACGTCGATGGACCCGGAGCTGCTTGATCTGCTCACGCACGTCCGCAGTGTGACGGGCGCCGAAGCCAAGCCGATCCACATCATCTCGGGCTATCGCTCGCCCAAGACGAACGCCATGCTCCGCGAGCATTCGAACGGCGTGGCGAAGAAGAGCCTGCACCAGCTCGGCAAGGCGATCGACATCCGCATTCCGGGCGTCGACCTCGGCTACCTTCGCAAGGCGGCGCTGTCGCTCAAGGAAGGTGGCGTGGGCTACTATCCGGCGCAGGACTTCGTGCACGTCGACACCGGCCGCGTGCGCTTCTGGTAAAGCAGGAGCGCGCGGCACCCGAGTTCGGGTAGCTGCCCTCTCCGTTATGCCGCTTCACGCCAGTCGATGGCGCAGTGGGTCATGAAATCGTCGAGCGCGCGTTCGAGCGGGCGGAGGATGAGGCCGCGTTCGCTCGATAGCGCCGTGTTGCTGGGAACCGCCTGCTCGACCGTACGGATCAGCGCAGCGTCCAGGCGGGCGCCTTCGGCAACCCACTGCGCCAAGCCGTGCCAGCTCACCTCGCCTTCGTTGGCCAGATGCCAGAGGCCCGTCTCGCCATCGAGCAGCAAGTCGAGCGTGGCATGGACGAGGTCGGGCACGAAGGTGGGCGAAACCACGGCCACGTCGCTCGCCACGACCTCGTCGCCCTTGTGAAGCGCGCGGAGCGTATTCCAGACGAAATTGTAGCGGTCCCACGGACCGAAGAAGGCGCTGGTGCGGACCACCAGCGTCTCCGGCCAGATGTCGAGCACGCGGCGTTCGGCCTTGGCCTTGCTCTCGCCATAGACGCAGGCCGGCTGCGCCGGATCGGTCTCAAGATAGGCGCGGCCCAATTGCCCGTCGAACACGAGGTCCGACGAGAAGGTGACCAGCGGCACGCCGCGCCGGGCGCAGGCGCGCGCGAGCAGCTCGGGGCCGGTGGTATTGATCTGGAAGCAGGCTTCCGCCTCATGCTCGGCATCGGCGACGCGCACGAAACCGGCCGTGTTGACGATCGCCCACGGTTGGTAGCGATCGATCGCGGCTTCGATCGAGCGGCGATCGGTGATGTCGAGATCGCTACGCGCCGTCAGCACGAAGGCGAGGCCGCGATGCTCGCACAGCCGTGCAAACGCGCGCCCAAGGGTACCCGTCGCGCCGGTGATCAGGATCGGCCGGCCGCCCGTCATGTCATGCGGGGCATCCGACGAGATGTAGAAGCGCTGCGGCCGCTTCCACCAGCCGGGGACGTCGAGCACGGGATGTTCGAACTTCTTGCCCTGCCCCAGCACCTTGGCGGCGCTGGCGATCAGCGTCGGGCGAGGCTTCGGGCCGCGTATGTCGAATGCGCCGACGTCATAAATGCCGTCGTGCCGGGTGATGAGCGAGCGCCAGTCGACGGCGCCGAGCAGCGACCAGAGCGTGACGGCCCGCAGGTCGACGCCTTCCGTGCGCACCTGCTCGGCGGCCTCCCAGACATCCACCACCCAACGCAGCTGCTCGTCGCGCGTGCAGCCGTGGTGCACCTCCGAGATCACCATTGGTGCCCGGTAGCGCTCCCACGCTTCGCGCAGGCGCGCGGCCGGCCCGACGTCGTCGGCGAGATGGGGCATCCGGATCGCCTCGAGGTCGAGATAGCGATGGCGGCCGTTCCCGCCAGGCTCGTGTCCGGGGTAAAGCTCCAGCCGCTCGTCGAGGTAGCGTTCGCTGGTCAGATAGTGGTTGATGCCGATGAGGTCGGGCGCGACGCTGCCGTCGAGGAAGACCGCCAGGTCTTCTTCCGAGATGCCGCTTTTCACCAGCGCCCGATACCAGTCGTCGCCGGGCCGGACCCGGCCGAACAGCAGGTCGAGGCTCAGCCAGCGGCGCTCGTTCTCATGGCGCGCCTGATAAGCGAGCTTCGGCGTCGAGAAGGTCTTGCCCAGATCCTCGGTCTGGAGGAGTTTGGCGTGCGGGTTGACGGCGCGGATCGCCGCCATCGCGCGCGCCGTCCCCAGGCATTCGTGCCCGAGTGCGCGCGTCATCGCCTCCAGACTGCGCTCGTGCGGATACCAGTGGCCGTAGAGGCAGGAGAAGCGTGCGGTGGTCAGCGGCTCGTTGACCGGGGTCCACCATTCGATCCACGGATAACGTTCCGCCACCTTGCGCGCGTAATCGCCCAAAAGTTCGGGAAACCTTGGATCGAGCAGGCTGGTGTAGCGCGGCCCGGAGCCGTGATGGACGAGGCCACCGATCACCCGAACGCCAAGTTCGCGCAGGCGCGCGAGCCGTTCGTCATGCCAGCCGAAGTCGAGCTGGTCCGGACTGTCCGGCGCAACGGTTTCCCAGACGATCGGGTAGCGGATCGCCTTGATGCCGAGCGCGGCGATGGCATCGAGATCGTCGAGCCGGGACTGATGCCCGGTCTCGACGACCTGGTTGCGGAACTCGTCGCCCACGCGGACGACCGTGCATTCGACGCCGCCCCATAGCTCGAGCGGCGACTGCGGCCCGGTTGCCCCGGTCATGAACGCTTCCTCCTACCGTTACTCCGCGGCGACGATGCGCACCTTCGGCGTCTCGACGACCGTATCGTCGCCGACCGGGAGCGCCTCCTGGATGCGCCGGAACGTGGCGAGCGCCTGCCCGGTCACCTGATCCATGTTGTAGTAGCGGTAGGTGGCGAGGCGGCCGACGAACCAGACGTTGGGCGTCTGCATCGCAAGCCGCTCGTACTTCTTGTACAGCTCGGCATTTTCCGGCTTCGGGATCGGATAATAGGGATCGCCGACCGCCGACGGATATTCGTAGGTGAGCGCCGTCTGCGGATGCACCTGGCCGGTCAGATGCTTGTACTCGGTGACGCGGGTATAGTCCTCGGTCTGCGGATAGTTGATCACCGCGACCGGCTGGTGCCACTCCTTGTCCACCGTCTCGTGGCGGAACTGCAGCGAGCGGTAGGGCAGCTTGCCGAAACGGAAGTCGAAATATTCGTCGATCGGACCGGTGAAGATCAGCCGCTTGTAGCTGATCTGGTCGCGGATTTCGCGGAAGTCGGTCTGCGTCATCACCTTGATGTTCGGATGGCTGACCATCTTCTCGAACATGCGGGTGAAGCCGTGCTTCGGCATGAACTGATATTCGTCGCCGAAGTAGCGGTCGTCGCGGTTGGTGCGCGTCGGCACGCGCGCCGTCACCGACTTGTCCAGCTCGGATGGATCCATGCCCCACTGCTTGCGCGTGTAGCCCTGGAAGAACTTCTCGTAGAGTTCGCGGCCCACGACCGAGACGACGACATCCTCGGACGTCTTGATCTCCTCGACCTTCTCGGCGCGGCTGGCGAACCAGTCCTCCAGTTCCTCGCTCTTGAGGTTGAGGCCGTAGAGCTTGTTGACGGTGTCGAGGTTGATCGGGATCGGCACCAGCATGCCGTCGACGTTCGCCAGCACGCGATGCTCGTAGGGGCGCCATTCGGTGAACTGCGAGAGATGCTTGAAGATCATCTCGCTGTTCGTGTGGAAGATGTGCGGACCGTACTGGTGGATCAGCAGGCCATGATCGTCGTAGCGATCATAGGCGTTGCCGCCGATGTGGTTGCGGCGGTCGATGAGGAGCACGCGCTCACCGCGCTGGGTCGCGATACGCTCGGCCAGGGTCGAGCCGGCAAACCCGGCGCCTACGATAAGCCAATCAAACACGCACTTCCTCCGTTTCCGCAAAGCGAACTGACAATTTCGTCCGCGCCGGCTTGTCGGCCGACGGGAGCTTTTCGAGCATGAGCCCGCGCATCGATTCCCAGGTCTGGTCCCAGGAGCCTTGCGCGAGCTTGGCGTCGACCCGGGCGAGCCACGGCGCGCGTTCGGCCGCGAACAGGCGCTCGACGGCGGCGACCACCTCCTCGGCCGTCGCGGCGATCTCGACGAGTTCCTCGTCGCCATAGGGCGTCACCACGTCGGTGATCGGTGTCGAGACGACCGGCAGGCCGGCGGCCAGGAACTCGGGCGTCTTGGTCGGTGAGATGAACTTCGTTGCCTCGTTGATGGCGAACGGCATGAAGCCGATGTCCCAATGGGCGAGGTACTGCGGCAGCTCGTCATACTTCTTGCCGCCGAGCCAGTGGATGTTCGGCCGCTGCGGCAGGATCGAAGGATCGATCTTCACCACCGGGCCGATCATCGTGAACTGCCAGTCGGGCTTGAGGTCGGCGACGGCTGCCAGCAGGTCGATGTCGAAGCGCTCGTCGATCACGCCGAAGAAGCCGAGGCGCGGATGCGCGACATGCGCCTGATCCTGCGGATCGGGCAGCGAACGGTCGCGCGCGATGGCGAAATGCTTGGTGTCGATCGACGACGGGAAGCAGTGAATGTTCGAGTGGCGATGCTCGGCGGCGCGATGCATCGAGGCACCGCCGGTGAACACCACGTCGGCGCGGTCGAGCAGCTCCTGCTCGAGCCGGAGGAGCAGCGGCGGCGCGTTCTTGAACGCCGACAGCTCGTCCATCTTGTCGAACACCACGAGATCCGCCTCGATATGGCGGCTGAACGGCAGCGCCATCGGCGTATAGTACCAGAGGACCAGCGGCGCGCCCGCCTGCGCGGCAAGCTCGTCGACGATCGCGCGCTGCGCCTCGATCGCCGCCTCTTCCGACGTGCCGTGCGGCAGCATCGGCTGGGCGACGCGCACGCCCTGCGGGCGGTCGCCGATCTCCAGCCGCGGCACCGCCTCGTCGCTGAATATCGGTTCCTCAACGAAAATCACATCGAAGTCGCGAGCAGCGCGACTGAGAAGGTGCTGGGGGCGCTGAAAGACGAAATCCCAACGGAGGTGCGACAGCACGATCATCGTTGGCCGTTTGTTCTTGTCATTCGTCGCAGACGTAGGCGGCGGGGTCATCAGGGCTCCGTCGTTCGGTTTCGTAGTTGTCGCGAAAAGACGCGGGGCTACACGGCCTCGGTTCGGGCCGACTGAGTAAACAGCTTCAGCTTTCGTCCGGTTCCGCAGCCTGTCGTTCATCCGGCGTTAAATTTTGGAGACTCGCCGCTGCGCCGTACCGGCTGGGCGGAACCCACCTCCCCACCTCCCGTTGAATCGCGACCCGACAACAGGAGACTTCCATGGCCAGTGTGCTTGCCAAACCCGTTCCCGCCAACGAGCCCCGCGCGATCGCGATGCTGAAGGAAGACCATCGCGTTTTCGACCGCCTGTTCAAGGAGTTCGAGGAGGCAACGGGCAAGCGCAAGCTCGATATCGCGCAGGAGCTGTGCCTGCGGATCACCATGCATTCGAAGATCGAGGAAGAGGTCTTCTACCCTGCGATCAGGGGCAAGGTGGACGAGGACGAGATCGAGGAGGCGATCGTCGAGCATCAGGCCGCCGAGACGATCATCGAGGAACTGGAGGAAATGGACGGTTCCGAGGAGCTTTACGACGCGAAGGTGCATGTGCTCGGCGAGCAGCTCCGCCACCACATTGAGGAGGAAGAGACCGAGATGTTCGAGGAGGCGAAGCGGAGCGGTCTCGATCTGGAGGTAATCGGCCAGCGGATGCAGGCGAAGCAGGATGAGCTGGTCCGCGAGGTCGAGGCCAAGGGCGCCATGGAAGGCGAATAACGATTCGCAACAGGAACCCGGCCGAACGGGATCGGGTTGACTGGCACCTAGCCCCTGCCCCCAAAGCGGAGAAAGAAATGGCCACGAATCCAATGCCGAGCGCCGACCAGGATCTGCTCGAAATCCTGCGCCAGGACCATCTGAAGGTCGACGAGCTGTTCGGCCAATATGCCGCCGCCACGGAGGAGGCCGAGAAGCTGCGCATCATCCACCAGATCTACCTGGAGCTGATGCCGCATTCGCAGGCGGAGGAGGAAATCTTCTATCCGGCCCTCCGCGATGCCGGCAGCGACGAGGCCCCCGTCGAGGAAGCGTACAGCGAGCATGCCGCGGCGAAGAAGACGATCGAGGCGATCCTCAGCGGCTCACCCGACGACATGACCTTCGATATGAAGGTGAAGATGCTGCAGAAGGAAATCCAGCATCATGTGCGCGAGGAGGAAACCGAGCTGTTCCAGGAGGCCCGCGACTCCGGGCTCGACCTCGACCAGCTCAGCCGGCAGTTCATGCAGCGCAAGCAGGAGCTGAAGGCGCAATTCCAGCAGCAGCTCGGCTCGATGCGCCCGGCATCATAGGACTCAAGCCAGCGAGCATCAGGAAGGGCGCCTCTCACGGCGCCCTTTTTCCTAGCGCGCGGCTATTGCCTCGGCGAAGGCGAGCAACCGGCGCGCGGTCTCGACGTGAAGCGCCTCCACCATGCGCCCCTTGTAGGTGGTGACGCCCTTGCCCTCCGCCCGCGCGGCTTCGTGCGCTGCGATCAGCCCCCTCGCCTCCTCGATGGCGGCGGGATCGGGCGAGAAGGCGCGGTTGGCCGGTTCGATCTGGCTCGGGTGGATGAGCGTCTTGCCGTCGAAGCCCATGGCGGCGCCCTGCCGGCAGGCGATCTCCAGCCCTTCGGCATCGCCGATGTCGGCGTGAACGCCGTCGAGCGCGACGCGGCCTTCGGCTCGCGCGGCGATGAGGATGCGCTGGAGCGCGTAGAGCAGCTCGATCCGGTCGGCGCCGGGTTTCGCGCCGATATCCTTGGCAAAGTCCGCCATGCCGGCGACCAGCGCGGTCACGCCGGCGACGGCTGCGATCCTGTCGGCATCGAGCACGGCGCGCGGGGATTCGATCATCGCCCAGACCGGCACGCCGCCGGCCAGCTGCACCGCCTCGGCGGCTTGGCTGGCGCTATCGACCTTCGGCACCACGATCGCATCCGGCTTCGCCGCGGCGATGGCCGCGAAATCGTCGGCTATCCAGAACGTGCCGAAGCCATTGACGCGCACCGCCACCTCGCGATGGCCGAAGCCGCCCGTCTTCAGCGTCTCGAGCACGGCTGCGCGGGCCGCCTCCTTCATATCCGGCGCCACGGCATCCTCGAGATCGAGGATCACCGCATCGCAGGCGAGCGTTCGCGCCTTCTCCACCGCCCGCGGATTCGAGGCCGGCATGTAGAGGACGGAGCGGCGGGGACGAACACCCGAAGCGGTCGAAATCATGGCTTCTCCGGATTCGCTGGAACGGCTGCCGATCCGGAGGCAGTATAGCGCCGGCAATTTCGGGGGAAGGAGTTTCCGCGCATGAACGGGAGCTGGTTCGTAATTGCGTTGGCGGTGTTCGCCGTCATCGTCGTGTTCAGCGCCGCAACCGTGGTGCGGCAGGGCTATGAATATACGCTCGAACGCTTCGGGCGCTTCATCACCGTGCTGCGGCCGGGCTTCAACCTGATCATCCCGTTCGTTGATCGGATCGGCCGCAAGATCAACATGATGGAGCAGGTGCTTGATATCCCGGGACAGGAGATCATCACCAAGGACAACGCCATGGTCGCGGTCGACGGCGTGGTGTTCTTCCAGGTGCTCGACAGCGCCAAGGCCGCTTATGAGGTGAGCGACCTCTACGTCGCGATCATGCAGCTGACGACGACGAACCTGCGTACCGTCATGGGCTCGATGGACCTCGACGAGACGCTGTCGAAGCGCGACGAGATCAACGCGCGGCTGCTTATCGTCGTCGATCAGGCAACCCATGCCTGGGGCGTGAAGATCACCCGGGTCGAGATCAAGGACATCAGGCCGCCCGCCGATATCGTCAATGCCATGGGCCGCCAGATGAAGGCGGAGCGCGACAAGCGCGCCTCGATCCTCGAGGCCGAGGGCTTGCGCGCTTCCGAGATCCTGCGGGCCGAAGGCCAGAAGCAGTCGCAGATCCTGGAAGCCGAGGGCCGCCGCGAAGCGGCGTTCCGCGATGCCGAAGCGCGCGAACGCGAGGCCGAAGCCGAAGCCAAGGCGACCGAGATGGTGTCGAACGCGATCGCGGGCGGCAACGCGCAGGCGATCAACTACTTCATCGCGCAGAAGTACGTCGAAGCGGTACGCGAGTTCGCGGCGTCGCCCAATGCGAAGACGATCTTCATGCCGGTCGAGGCGACCTCGCTGGTGGGCACCATCGGCGGCATCGGCGAGCTGGTGAAGGCGGTCAACGGCGGCGAGGCCACCCCTGCCCCAGCGACGCCGGCTGCTGCGACGGTGCCGAAGACCCGGCGTCCGGGACCGTTCGAGGCAGCCTGATCAAGGAGCTCGTCGATGAGCCTTGAAGGCCTGATCTTCACTTTCTGGGGCTGGTTCGTGCTCGCCCTCGTGCTTGCCGCGCTCGAGATCGCGGCACCGGGGGCCTTCATGATCTGGCTGGCCGGCGCAGCGCTGGTCACCGGGCTGATGACCTTCGTCTACGGCTTCGGCTGGGAACTGCAGCTCCTGGCGTTCGCCTGCCTCGCGATCGCCTCGGTGCTGGCGGGGCGCGCCTATCTGCGGGGGCGCCCGAACGGCTCGGCCGACCCGCTGCTCAACCGGCGGGCGGAGCGGCTGGTGGGCGAGGTCGTCACCGTATCCGAAGCGATCCACCACGGTCAGGGGCGCGTGCAGGTCGGTGACAGTCCCTGGCCTGCCGTCGGCCCCGACATGCCGGTAGGCAGCCGCGCACGCATCGTCCGCATCGACGGCAACCGCCTCCACGTCGAGCCGGCCTGACGCCGGGAGCCGTTCGTGAATAGGCCAGAGGATCTGTAAGCCGGGTTCTGTCCAGCGGGTTGCCCCGCCTGGACGGCCATTCCTCTAGGACGACTGTCGCCAGCCGCCTCAAGCAACCAACCCGGGCGACGGGCCGGATCAGGCCCATGTGCCGCCCCTATTCGGTCTTGCTCCCGGTGGGGTTTGCCGTGCCGCCGCCATTGCTGGAAGCGCGGTGCGCTCTTACCGCACCCTTTCACCCTCGCCCCGGCAAGCCGGGGCAGACTCCTCTCTGTGGCACTTTCCCTGGGGTCGCCCCCGCCGGGCATTACCCGGCACCGTCGATCCGTGGAGCCCGGACTTTCCTCCCCGCCGCCCTTTCGGGACTTGGCGCGGCGGCCGTCCGATCCTCTGGCCTGCGGCGGATATAGCGACTTTCGCTCGGCAGTGCGAGGCTAGGCTTCGGCCGACTTGCCGTCCTGCTCCTCGTTGATGAGGAGCGTGAGCAGGATGGCACGCGTCTCGCCGTCGATGATCCCGTCGATGCGACCGGGGCGGAAGCGGCGCTGGAAGGCGCGGACGGCGGCCGGACCGTCGGTCACGTCGTAGCCGAAGCGGTTGAGCGCCTGGAGCGTGCCGCCATCGGTCCAGTGCGGGTCGGCGATCGGCTTGACCGGGCCGTAGGCGAGACCGTGCTTCGCCAGCAGCGCCCAGTCGAACAGCTCGCCAGGGTCCTGCTTGCGCGTGGGAGCGACATCCGAATGTCCGACGACCATCGCCGGCTTGATGCCGTGGCGCTTCACAATCTCCTGCGTCAGGCGCAGCACTGCGCCCATCTGCGGCCCGGCGAAGGGCACGTAGCCGAACTCGTGGCCGGGATTGACGATCTCGATCCCGACGCTCGCGGCGTTCACGTCGGTGATGCCGCGCCAGTAGGATCTGCCGGCGTGCCACGCCCGGCGATCCTCGTCGACGAGCCGCATCACGGTGCCGTCCTCGGTCACCATATAGTGCGAGGAGACCTTCGCTTCGGGGTCGGTCAGGCGGTTCAGGGCCGCCTCGGCGCTCTCCATGCCGGTATAGTGCAGCACCAGCATCGACACGGGCGTGCCGTTGCGGTCGTCGTGGTTCGGCGACGGACGGTCGATCATGCCCTTTCCTCCCGCATTCGCGCCCGTGCCGTGCGCAGCGTGATGATCGCCACGCCGGCGAGCGCGACCGCACCGCCGAGCATCATCTGCGGCGTGAGCGGCGTTCCGAGCACGATGACGCCGAAGCCGACCGACATCAACGGCGTCGGCAAGGTCAGCGGCGACACGACCGTGACCGGATAGCGCTGGAGCAGCCACGACATGCCGGCATGGCCGACCACCGAGGCACCGATCGCCGAATAGGCGAGCCAGCCGACGGTCGCGACCGGAAGCTGCCCGACGCGCGCCAGTTCGCCGGGCTCGTAGATCAGCGAGGCGATTCCGAGCAGCGGCAGGCTGACCAGCGCCAGCCACGCATGGATGGTGAGCGCCGGCACGCCTTTCAGCTGACGCATCAGGAGCGAGCTCACCGCCCAGAGGAAGGAGGCGATCACGGTCAGCGCGAGGCCGAGCCGCTCGTGCACGATCGCCGGATCGAAGCCCAGGATCACGACCCCGCCGAAGGCGAGCGTGACGCCGACGATGCGCGGCCAGTGGATGCGCTCCTTCAGGAAGATCACGGCCAGCATGAGGCTGAAGGGCACGCCGAGCTGGCCGGCGATGGCGAGCGCCGAGACGTTGTCGGCGACCGCGAAGCTGATCCCGCCCAGGCCGAAGTACAGGGCGCCGCCGATCACGCCGGTGATCAGGATCGTCCCCATCCGCCCCGGCAGCCAGCGCAGCCACGGCAGGCACACGAGCAGCACGATGGCATAGCGCAGGAGCACGGCGGTGATCGGCTGAACGACCTCCACCGCATATTTGATCGCGACGATATTGAAGGCCCAGATGAGATCGATGAGCGCGATGAAGGCCAGATGCGCCGGCCGCATCAGGCCGCGGCCTTCGTGATCTTCGCGTAGGCCGCGTTGATCGCAGCCATCCGATGCTCGGCAACCCGGATGAACTCGGGCGGCGTGCCCTCCGCCATGTGGCGGTCGGGGTGGTAGGTCTTCACCAGCGCCCGGTAGGCGGTGCGCACCTCGTCGATCGATGCGCCCGGCGCCAACCCGAGCATGACGTACGGATCATCGGGCGGCGGCGCGATGTGGCGCGCGCGGATACGGGCATATTCGGCCGGCGAGAAGCCGAAGCGGGCGGCGACCTGATCGAGGTAGGCGAGCTCGTCGGGGTGGACACCGTCGGTGGCGGCGATCAGCAGCAGCGCTTCGAGCAGATCCTCGAGAACGGGCGAGCGCTCGCCGAGAAGGGCTGCGGCCTGCCCGGCATAGGCCTCGAAGCCGGCGGTCGATCCCTGCGCGAGGCGATAGAAACGTTCGGCGTTCTCGCGCTCGGCTTCGGGCACCTGGAACAGGCGCTGGAAGGTGGCGAACTCGTCGGGGGAGGCATAGCCATCCGCGCGTGCCATCTTGGCGGCGAGTGCGATCGCGGCGATCGTGAAGGCGACCTGGCGGCGCCGTGCGCTGCGCGCGCGCCGGGCCTCGGGCGTGGCACGACGGGCAAAGCCGCGCATCAACGCGCCCAACGGGCCACCGACCGCGACGCCGCTCGCGCCGCTCATAAGCATATGCCAGATCGACATTGTGCCTTATCCTCGCTCGGAAGGGTGAATAGGCGATTTCCGCCCTCCGCACAGCTTTGTTTTGAGGAGAACCGCCATGCCGAAAGTCGCTATCGTCGGCGCCAGCCGGGGGATCGGGTTCGAATTCGCGCGCCAGTATCTTGGCGAGGGTTGGTCGGTCCATGCCTCCGCGCGCCAGGAAAATGATCTGCAGGCGCTGCGCGAGCTGGGAGCAGCGGCCCACCAGGCGGACGTGACGGATGAAGCCTCGCTGAAGGCGATGGCGAAAGCCATCATCGGCTCGCTCGATCTGCTGATCATCAACGCCGGTATCGGATCGCGCGAGAGGAAGCTGGCGGAGGTCGATCCCGACAACTGGATGCAGGTGATGTCGGTCAATGCGCTCGGCCCGCTGCTCGCCGCGCGTACCGTGGGAACCAAGGTATGCCAGGGCGGAAAGCTGGTGGCGCTGACCTCGATGATGGGCTCGATCGCCGACAACAGCGGCGGCGCGTGGAGCTACCGGATGTCGAAAGCGGCGCTCAACATGGGCATGTCCTGCCTCGCCATCGAGCTCAAGCCGCGCGACGTGACGGTCGCGGTGCTGCACCCCGGCTGGGTCAGGACGGACATGGGCGGCGAAGAGGCGCCGCTGTCGCCGACGCAATCGGTCATGGGCATGCGCGCGGTGATCGACCAGCTGGAACGCAGCGGCGGCTTCTATGACTACAGTGGCCGTGAGCTGTCCTGGTAGCTCAGGCGATCGCGGCGATCGGCGCTTCGTTCTCGCCGGCGAGATAGAGCCCGCGGTTTACCCAGTCGGGACGAAAATCGACCGACAGCCCGAGCACCGTCTCGGCCGCGCCGAGCAGCAGATAGCCGTCGTCGGGCATCATGCGGCGCATGCGCGCCAGGATGTCGGACTTGGTCGCCGGATCGAGGTACATGAGCACGTTGCGGCACAGCACGACGTCGAACCGTCCGAGATGCGCGAAATTCTGGCACAGGTTCACCTGACGGAAGCGCACGCGGGAGCGGAGTGCCGGGCTGATCCGCCATTGGTCGCCTTCCTGCTCGAAGTGACGGATCAGCTGCTGGATCGGCAGGCCGCGCTGCACCTCGAACTGGGTGTAGAGCCCGGCTTCGGCACGCATCAGGGCGCGACGGGACAAATCCGTCGCGACGATCTCGATGTTCCAGCCGGCCCAGGCCGCCTCGTCGCCGGCGAGCATCATCGCGATCGAATAGGGCTCCTGCCCCGTCGAAGCGGCCGCGCACCATATCCGGATTGTCCGCGTCGTCGTCCGCGTCGTCCGCAGTGTCGGCAGCACGACCTTCTTCAGCAACTCGAACGGCAGGTTGTCGCGGAAGAAGAAAGTCTCGTTATTGAGCATCGCCTCCAAGACATCGTTCGCGAGACTCTCGCCGATACCGCTCACCAACGCCGCCGCCAGCTCATCGATGCTGCCCAGCCCGCAACGTCGGGCAACCGGTGCGAGACGGCTTTCGAGGATATAGCTCTTCTCGCGCGACAGGATGATACCGGCGCGGCTTCGCAACAGTTCGGCGAAGAGGTTGAACGTGCCGGGTGCAATCGTCATTCGGCATCCTCGAACCGGGAGGCGATCGCCTCGGCGATGTCATCGAGCGGTAGCACCGCGGAAGCCAAGCCATCGCGAACGACCGCCCCCGGCATGCCCCAGACTACGGAGGTCGCCTGATCCTGCGCGATCAGCATGCCGCCGGCGTGGACCAGCTCACGCGCGCCCTCCAACCCATCGGTGCCCATTCCGGTCAGCATCACCCCGAGGACATCCGGCCCATAGAGTTGCGCAGCCGAGCGCATCAGCGGATTGACCGACGGGCGGCAGAAATTCTCGGGAGCCTCGTCGCTAACGACGATCACGGTCGCCTCGGGCTTGCCGCCGAGCCGCATATGCCGGCCACCCGGCGCAACGTAGACGTGTCCCGGTTCGGCGGACATGCCGTCCTCCGCCTCATGGGTCGGCTTACCGGTATGCCGCGCCAAGTGCTCGGCCAGAATGGCGGTGAAGGTCGGCGGCATATGCTGCGTGACGAATACGGGGACCGGCAGACGACGCGGCAGCAGGTCGATCAGACGGAACAGCGCGTTCGGCCCACCGGTCGAGGCGCCGATCACCACCGCTTTCGGACGAGTAGCGGAAGCCCTCGTTTGTAGATAGCTCCTCCGCCCCAAGGCTTGGTCAGGCGCGCTCGCGGAAGCGGCCATCGGCGTCCGTTGGCGCCGATGGCGCGCAATTCCGCCAAGCGCCGTGACCTTTGCAGCGAGTTCACTGCCGAAGCCGCTGCTCCCCAGGGCCCAGCCGGCGCGCGGCTTGCCGATCGCGTCGGCAGCGCCGATACGCAGCGCCTCGACCGTCGCCTGCGCGCCACGCTGCGACAGGCTGGATGCCATCAGTACCTGCACGCCCGGTTGCGCTTCGAGCAACTGCGGTAGTGCAGCAAGCCCGTCGAGCTCGGGCATCTCGATATCGAGAACGACGACATCGACGTATGTCGAGTGAAGCGTGGTGACGGCGCTGCGCCCGTTGGCGGCGGTGGCGACGACGCGCGCGGCGCCGCCTTCCTCGATCCAACGCGTCATCAGCGCCCGGCTGACGGTCGAATCGTCCACCAGCAGAACGCGTATGGGTTCCGCTGTTTCCGGCCGGAAGCCCTTCGAATTGGCCAAGCCCGACATGGACATGGCACTTCCCTGACTAGAGCGGCCCGGCACGGGCCAATACTCAGACGAGCCCGACCTGCGCGAACTTCGCCTCGATGATCTCGCGATCGAACGGCTTCATGATGTACTCGTCGGCGCCCGCCTCGATCGCGGCGCGGATGTGCGCCATGTCATTCTCGGTCGTGCAGAATACGACGATCGGGCGCTTCGGCATCGGCTGGTCCTTGAGCGCATCGAGGAAATCCATGCCGTTCATCACCGGCATGTTCCAGTCGAGCAACACGACGTCGGGGGCAGCGCGCTGGCAGACCTCGAGCGCCATCTTGCCGTCCTCCGCCTCCTCGATCCGGAACTGCATGTCCTCCAGGATGCGCCGCGCGACCTTGCGGATCACCTTGGAGTCATCGACGATCAGACAGGATTTCATCATCTACCCCTTGCGCCTTACGCGTTCGTCCCAACTTGCCCGGCAATGCTTTAAGAGGCGTAAATTTCACGCCGCCCGCGCCAGTTCGACGTCAAGAAGTGCCGCGATGTCGAGAACCATCATCAGCTCTTCGTCGAGGCGGTAGACGCCGTCCGACACGAGCCGCCAAGCCGTCGAGAGTGTCGTGGGATTAGGCTCGTGGCGGTCGGTGCTCACGGGCACGACGTCGCCGACGGTGTCGACGATCAGCGCATAAGGCTGCCCCCCTTGCTCGACCACCAGGCACATCGCCTTCGCTTTCGCCTCGCGCGCGGGAAGGCCAAGGCGCTTCCGAAGGTCGATCACCGTCACGATGCGCCCGCGCAGGTTCATGACCCCGGCCACCATTGAAGGCGCCCGCGGCACGCGGGTGAGCGGGCCAAGGTTGAATACGTCGTGCACGCGCAGGACAGGTATGCCGAGCAGCTGGCCGGCCAGCCGCACCGTCACGAAATCGCCACCCATCGATTGCGTGTTGCTCATGCCGCCGCCTTGGAAAGCTGCTGCTCGAGAAGCGAAAGCAGCGAGACCCGGTCGAACTTCGCGACATATTCGTCGAAACCGGCCTCGAGCCCCCTCGCCTGTGCGCTGTCGCTGGACAGCGATGAGAGCGCGATCATCGGCGTGCGCGCCCAGTCGCCGCCGGCCCTGATCACGCGCGCAAGCTCCACGCCCGACAGGCCCGGCATCTCGACATCGGACAGGATGAGATCGAAGCCGCGGCCTGCCTCGCGCAGGCGAAGCGCCTCCTCCGCGCTCGCCGCCGTGGTGACATCGTAGCCGGCCGCCGCCAGCAGCGGACGCAGCATGTTCCGGAAGAAGGCACTGTCGTCGATGACGAGGATCGACGCGGTGCGCTGCTTCGTCGGGTTCGGCGTCACGGGCCGGATTGCCTGTCGCAGCCCGAGGGTGAGATAGTGGCCGACATCGAGGATTTCGGTGATCCGCCCGCCGATGACGGCGGTGCCGAGTCTCCCGCCCACCTCGCCGGACAGGCGGATGTCGACCACGTCCTCGACGATATCGACCACCTCGTCGACCGCGAGGCCGACCGAGCAGCCGCCGTCGTTGAACACGAGCATCGGCTGCTTGCCCGACGTCCGGAGCCTGCCGCATCCATCGATCGTCAGGATCGGCATCACGTCGCCGCGATACTGGACGACCGGCCGGTCCTCAGCCCATTCGATCGTGTCGACCACAATCTCCTCGAGACGTGCAACCAGCGAGAGCGGCACCGCCTTGGGGTTTTCCGAGCCAGCCCGAAACACGAGCATCGCATCGCGATCCGCTGAGCCCGGGTCGTTCGCCGCCTCGGCGACCTCCTCCTGCTCAGCGCGCTGATCGACGGTACCACAGCCTGCCGCGGCGATGCCGTTCACGTCGAGAATCATGATGACGTGCCCGTCGCCGAGGATCGCGTTCCCGGCATAGTAGGGCAGACCGGCGAGCACCTGCGCCACCGGCTTCACTACAATCTCCTCGGTGTCGAACACCTCGTCGACAACCATTCCGAAGGTGAAGCCGCCTACCTGCGCCACCACGACGAAGCGGTCGTCGGTGTCGGGTTCGGGTAGGCCAAGCAGATCGGGCAGGCTGACGAGCGGCAGCAGCCGGTCGCGCAGGCGCAGGACGCTGGCGTCGTGCAGCCGCTCGATACGGTTCTCGCCCTCGGCGCCGGTGCCCACCAGCTCGCGCACCGCGATCTGCGGAATCGCGAAGCGCTCGCCGCCGGCGGCGACGATCAGTGCCGGTACGATGGCGAGCGTCAGTGGTACGCGTAGCGTGAAGCGCGTGCCACGTCCGGGCGTCGAGTCGACGTCGATCGTGCCGCCGATCTTCTCGATGTTTGCTTTGACAACGTCCATGCCGACGCCGCGACCCGAGACCGAGGTCACCGCCGTGGCGGTCGAGAGGCCGGCGTGGAAGATGAGCTTGGCAGCCTGCGCGTTGGAAAGCTCGGCGACGGCCGACTTGCGCAGCAGGCCGGCGTCGATCGCCTTCGACTTCAGCCGCTCGAAATCGAGGCCCCGACCGTCGTCGGCGAGCTCAATGACGATGTGCCCGCCTTCCTGGAAGGCGTTGAGGCGGATACGACCGGCTTCGCGCTTGCCCGCGGCGGCACGCGCCGTCGGGTCCTCAATGCCATGGTCGGCGGCGTTGCGGACCATGTGTGCGAGCGGGTCCTTGATCAGTTCGAGGAGCTGACGGTCGAGCTCGGTATCGCCGCCACCTGTTTCCAGCTCGATCTTCTTGCCGAGCTCGAGCGCGAGATTGCGCACCATACGCGGCAGCGCCGCCCAGGCGTTGCTGATCGGCTGCATCCGCGTGCGCATTACGCCGTCCTGCAGCTCGGAAACGCACT
>JAEZQR010000111.1 GCA_023413015.1 Pseudomonadota bacterium | reverse complement strand
CTGCTCGCCTTCCTCTACGGCCAGAGCCGCATCTTCTTCGTGATGGCGCGCGACGGCCTGCTGCCGATGAGCCTCGCCAAGGTCTCGCCGCGCACGGGCACGCCGATCCGCATCACCGTGATTACCGCCATCCTGGTCGCGATCATCGCCGGGCTGCTGCCGATCGACGAGATCGCCGCTCTGGCCAATGCCGGCACGCTCGCCGCCTTCACCGCGGTCGCGATCTGCATGCTGATCATGCGCCGCCGCGCGCCCGAGGCGCCGCGCAAGTTCAGCACGCCGCTGCCGTGGCTGGTCGGCGGCATCGCCATCCTGGGCTGCATCTACCTCTTCTTCAGCCTGCCGACCCAGACCCAGCTCTATTTCCTGGTCTGGAACGTTGTCGGCCTCGGCGTCTACCTGGCCTACGGGAGCCGGCGGTCGCTCGCACAATGAGGCGAACAGCGGAAGTAGGGCTGCGGTCTTCGGCGTGCGCGATGAGAAGGTTCTCTCTGCCCTGACACGATGTCCTTGATGGGTAGATAGGGGAGGTGGGACGCGGACGGAGTTTGCGCTTGTTCACGCGCGACGAAGCGTGACGATATACTTCCAGGATGACTCGCGATCGTCGGGGATGCCACTTAGCGACACCATTCATTCCGGGCTTTGAACAGGAGGCAGCGCGCCGGCTCTGCAGATGCCCGACGAGTATCTTGTCGGCATCTCATGGGTGACGAACGTCCGTACCCCCGGCCTGTGCACAGGTCGGCAATGCCATATTACATGCGTCAATCCGCGCAGCTGACCAGGCGTACGCAGCAATCGGAGCGAAGGTCCGCTACTCGCATCTAGTACCCGCAGGCACAGTCGGCTTTCGGGCACGAGCGGCCGCCAAGCCCCGCGCCTCATCCCGCGAGGTGCCATGGGATGTCACCCGATCCCGCTCGCTTATTACCTATGCGTTGCCTGGCGCAGATTTAGGTAACGGGCAGCAAATGGGGGAAAGCTGGCGCGCCCGGCAGGAGTCGAACCTGCGGCCTCAAGATTAGAAGTCTCGTGCTCTATCCAGCTGAGCTACGGGCGCGCGATGGCCCGCTCTAGCGCGCTTTCCAGCGGAGCGGAACACCGCTAATCATCGGCGGCGATGGACGGGGGCCGGATCAGGAAGATCGAGGGGGCGGAGGCCGGCGAGCGCCGCTTCGCCTATTTCGACTATGTGATGGCGGCCTTCGTCACAATCATCCTCCTCTCCAACATCCTCGGCGCCGGCAAGGTCGCGACGATCGAACTGCCCGGCATCGGCGCCTGGCCGTTCGGCGCCGGCATCCTCTTCTTCCCGGTCTCCTACGTGATCGGGGACGTGCTGACGGAAGTCTATGGCTATGCCCGCGCCCGCCGCGTGATCTGGGCGGGCTTTGCCGCCTTGCTGTTCATGGCCTTCATGGCCTGGGTGGTGGTGGCGCTGCCGCCGGCGCCGAGCTGGCACGGTCAGGCGGCCTATGAGAGCGTGTTCGGGCAGGTGCCGCGGATCGTGTTCGCGTCGATCCTGGCCTTCTGCGCCGGCGAGTTCGCCAATTCCTACGTGCTGGCGCGGATGAAGCTGCTGACCCAGGGCCGGCACCTCTGGACCCGCACGATCGGCTCGACCGTGGTCGGCCAGGGCATCGACAGTCTGATCTTCTATCCGCTCGCCTTCTACGGCCTGTGGGACAATGAGACGTTGCTGATCGTCCTCGCCACCCAGTTCGCGCTCAAGGTGGGCTGGGAGGTCTTGCTGACGCCCTTCACTTATGCCGCAGTCGGCTGGCTCAAGCGGCGCGAGGGCGTCGACATTTTCGACAAGGGCACGGACTTCAATCCGTTCCGCACCGGGATTTGAATATGAGCTTTTTCCAGAGCGCCAAGCTGTTTCTCGTCGAGGCGACGAATCTCGGCAAGGACGCGCTCCATATCTATGTCGGCCTCGGCGTGATGCTGCTGGTCGTGATCGTTTTTCGCAAGTCGCTCGCCGACTGGCGGCCGCTCGCCGCCGTCGCTCTCGCCGCGGTCGCGGGGGAGATATGGGATGTGATCGACACGCTGAGCCACGGCGGGACGCCGCGCTGGAGCCTCAACGGCAAGGACGTGTGGAACACGATGTTCTGGCCGACCATCCTGTTCGGCCTCGCCCGCTTCACCCGCGTGCTGAAGCGCTAGGCACGCTCGATCGCGGCGATGTCGATCTTGCCCATCTCCATCATCGCCTGCATCACCCGGCGCGCGCGATCCGGATCGGCGCTGTTCATCAATTCCATCAACCGCCGCGGCACGATCTGCCACGAGAGGCCGAACCGGTCCTTGAGCCAGCCGCACCGGCTCGGGCTGCCGCCGTCGGCGGTGAGCGCGTCCCACAGCCGGTCGACTTCCTGCTGGTCGTCGCAGGCGATCATGAACGAGACCGCCTCGGTGAAGTGGAAGAGCGGGCCGCCGTTGAGCGCAACATAGGTCTGGCCGGCGAGGGTGAACTCGACCGTCAGCACCGCGCCCTCCGGCGTGCTCGGATTGTCGGCCGGCGCGCGCATCACCCGGTCGATGCGGCTGTCGGGCAGCAGGGAGACGTAGAAATTCGCCGCTTCCTCGGCCTGGCCGTCATACCAGAGGCAGGGGGTGATCCTGGACATGGATGGCTCCTTCAGGCCGAAGCCGTGCCGACTAGCGCGAAGATCGCGCCCTGCGGGTCGCTACCGATGATGATCCGGTCGCCGCCCGGCACCTCCGACGGTCCGTGCAGGAT
>JAEZQR010000103.1 GCA_023413015.1 Pseudomonadota bacterium | reverse complement strand
GGGTCGGCCGAGCGCATCCGCTCCGCGATGGACAGTCAGGCGCATACGGTGACGATGATCACCGGCTCGGTCGACGAGACCGCGCTCTCGGCCGACTCGATGTCGGACGTGATCGCCTCGATCCGCTCCGCGACCGAAGGCGTGGCGGGCGAGATCGAGGCAGTCGACAGCGCCTTCGCACATGTCGACGACCAGTTGAGCGAGCTTCAGACGGCGGTCGGCCAGCTGATCGACAGCATCGCAGCGTAGCACGCGGCTAAGCGCTTGGGTTTTGGCCAGCGCCGGCCTAACACGCCCCGCACTTTCCCATGTTTATGAGGGGCACGCGATGACGACGCATATCCTGGTCACCGGCAGCACGCGCGGCATCGGCGCCGCGATCGTCGAGGCGCTGAAAGGTCAGGATGTGCGCGTGGTCGGGCACGGCAGCCGTGACGGGAACGGCGTGATCGGCGCCGACCTGACCGATCCCCTCGCCGCCGACCGGTTGTGGGATATGGCGATCGAGCGGCTCGACGGACGGATCGATGTGCTGGTGAACAACGCCGGGGTGTTCGAGCCGGCGGCGGTCGACCTGCCGCTCGACGAATGGCACGCGCAGTGGGGCCGCACGATGCAGATCAACCTGCAGGCGGCGGCCGACCTGTGCCGTCGCGCGGTGCTGCACTTCCGCGAGCACCAGAGCGGCGGCCGGATCGTCAACGTCGCCAGCCGCGCTGCCTATCGCGGCGACTCGCCGGCGCACTGGCACTATGCCGCCGCCAAGGCCGGCATGGTCGGCATGACCAAGTCGATCGCGCGCGGCTTCGCGATCGAGGGCATTCTCGCCTTCACCGTGACGCCGGGCTTCGTGATGACCGGGATGGCGGAGGATTATGTCGCCAGCCGCGGCGGCGACAAGCTGCTCGCCGACATCCCGTTGGGCCGCGTCGCGATGCCGGAAGAGGTCGCGAACGCGGTGGCTTATCTCGCGCTGCAGGCGCCGCCGTCGATGACCGGCGCCGTCATCGATATCAACGGCGCAAGCTTCGTTCGGTAAGCCGTCTTAACGTCCGGTTGTCGATCTAGGCCAGGAGGCGTATCATCATGGCTTGCGGCGCGTTCTAGGGCCGCCGGGCCAGCGCGCCGGGAGGACCGGACGATGGCTATTGTTCTGCCGATCAAGCCACAACAGGACGTCGAGGCGGCTCCCGTACGCCGGATCGAGCTGTCCGATCTCCAGATCGCGCTTCGGCAAGGCCTCGACGACTTCCTCGACCGGCGCGGCGATATCGTGTTTCTCGGCCTGATCTATCCGATCGTCGGCATCGTCGCGGCGCTCGTGGCGCTGCGGGTCAACGCGATCCAGTATGTCTTCCCGCTGGTCGTCGGCGTCGGACTGCTGGGCCCGGCGGTCGCCGCCATCTTCTACGAAGTGGCGCGGCGACGCGAACAAGGCGAGGATGCAAGCTGGCGCGCGGCGCTCGGCTTCTTCCGCAGTCCCTCCTTCGACAATGTGGCAACGCTCACCGGGCTTCTGGCGCTGATCTTCGCGCTCTGGCTGATTGCGGCGTGGGCGATCTATGCGTGGACGATCGGCCCCCAGCCGCCGGCATCGGTCGGCGCATTCGTGCGCGAGCTGTTCGGGACCTCGGCCGGATGGACGATGATCATCGCCGGCAACCTTGTAGGCCTGCTGTTCGCGGCAGCGGCGCTCGCGGTCGGCTTCGTCTCTTTCCCGATGCTGGTCGACCGACCAGTCGGCCCCTCGGCGGCGCTCGCGACCTCGCTCCGCGCAGCAGCGAGGAACCCAGGGCCAACGGCGATGTGGGGCATCATCGTCGCCGCGCTCCTCGTGATCGGTTCGATTCCGCTCTTCGTCGGGCTCGCGGTCGTGCTGCCGGTGCTGGGCTACGCGACCTGGCACCTCTACACGCGCGTGGTCGAACGCTAGCGCCCGCCCGTCGGCAGGCGCGGCGCCGTCCTCAAGCGACCTGAAGGACCACCTTCCCCTTCGCCTTCCGATCCATCATCCAGCGGATCGCCTTCGGGCCGTCGTCGAGGCTGAAATGCTCGCTGACGTGCGGCTTGAGCTTGCCTTGCGCATACCAGGTCAGCAGCTCGCGCATATTCTCCTGATGCACCTTGGGCTCGCGCGCAGTGAAAGCGCCCCAGAACACGCCGACGATCGAGGCGCCCTTGATGAGCGGCAGGTTCAACGGCAGCTTCGGGATCTCGCCCGCAGCGAAGCCGATGACGAGATAGCGGCCGTTCCAGCCGATCGAGCGGAAGGCGGGCTCGGCATATTTGTCGCCAACCGGATCATAGATCACGTCCGGTCCCTTGCCGCCCGTGGCGCGCTTGATCCCCTCGCGCAGGTCCTCGGTCGAATAGTTGATCGTCTCGTCGGCGCCATATTCGCGGCACAGCGCCAGCTTGTCGTCGGACGAGGCGGCGGCGATCACGCGCGCCCCCATGACCTTGGCAAGCTCGACCGCCGTCAGCCCGACGCCGCCCGCCGCACCGAGCACCAGCACTGTCTCGCCGGGCTGGAGCCGCGCCCGCTGCTTGAGCGCATGGTGCGAGGTGCCGTAGGTCATGGTGAAGCCGGCGGCCTGGTCGAACGGCATGCCGTCCGGCATCGGCACGACCCGGCTCTCGCCGGCGATCAGATATTCGGCGAAGGCGCCGTGGCCGGTCATCGCGATGACCTTGTCGCCCGGCTTCACCGAGGTCACCCCCTCGCCCAGCGCGTCGACGACGCCCGCCGCCTCGCCGCCCGGCGAGAAGGGGCGCGGCGGCTTGAACTGATATTTGTCCTCGATGATCAGCGTGTCCGGAAAGTTGACGCCGGCCGCGTGCACCTTGATCCGCACCTCGCCGCGGCCCGGCTCCGGCGTCGGCACGTCGCGAACGACAAGGCTTTCCGGTGGCCCTACCACCTCGGAAAGAACAGCTTTCATGTCAGGCTCCCCATGGCTTTCAATCGGGACGTAGAATAGCCTCGGACCGGGGAGAGCCAATGGACAAAGCTGCTAGCGCGAAGATCGCGGTGTTGGGCGCGGGACTGATCGGCGTCTATGTCGGCGGACGGCTCGCCGCCGCAGGCGCTGACGTGGCGCTGATCGGCCGCCCCCGCGTCCTCGACGACCTTCGTGCGAACGGACTGCGTCTCACCGATCTGCACAGCGCGGATATCGTCGTCCCGCCGGACCGGCTGACGCTGACCGAGGACCCGGCGGCGCTCGCCGAGGCGGACCTGATCCTGCTGACGGTCAAGAGCCCGGCGACGGCCGAGGCGACCGCGCTGATCGCCCGCTACGCCAAGCCGGGAACGGCGGTGCTGTCGCTGCAGAACGGCGTGTCGAACGCGGACCAGTTGAGACGCGCCCTCCCCGCCATGCCGATCATTGCTGGCATGGTGCCGTTCAACGTCGCACAGCCCGGGCCGGGACACTATCATCAGGGCACGGGCGGCAACCTCCATGCCGACGACAGTCCAGCGATCCGGTCCTATGCGCCACTGTTCGCCGCCGCTGGCCTGCCGCTCACGCTGTCGAACGACATGACAGGCGTGATGTGGGGAAAGCTCGTCATCAACCTGAACAATGCGGTCAACGCGCTGTCCGGCCGCACTCTCCTCCAGCAGTTGTCGCAGCGCGACTACCGACGCTGCGTAGCCCTAAGCCAGAAGGAAGCGCTCGGCCTGCTGCGTCGCGCCGGCATCCGGCCGGCGCAGGTGCTGGCGCTGCCGACCTGGATGGTGCCTTATGTCATGGCGCTTCCCGACAAGCTGTACCGCAAGGTCATGGCGCGCGGTGGCGCGCGGGTGGACAAGCATGCCCGTTCGTCGATGGCCGACGATCTGGCGCAGGGCCGGAAGACCGAGGTCGAATACCTCAACGGCGAAGTGGTGGCGCTTGGCCAAAGGCTGGGCCGCAAGGCGCCAGTCAACGCCCGCATCGTCGAGCTGGTGCGCCGGGCGGAGATGGGCGGCGAGCCGTGGAAGGCCGACGATCTTTACCGCGAGCTTAAAGCCGCGCGCGCAAGGGCCTGAGCGAGCAGCCGAAATTCATCGCCGCGCGGGCTGCTCGTGCGCCAGACCAGCGCGATATCGCGGTAGGCGCGCTGCGCTTCGAGCGGCCGTGCCACGACATGCGTGCCGTTCAGGATACCGGCGTCGATGGCCATCTTCGGGAGCAAGGTGAGCCCGAGGCGGTTGTCGACCATCTGCACCAGCGTATGGAGCGAGGTACCGAGGATCGCCGCCTCGGCGCGCAACTCGGGACGGTTGCAGGCGGCGAGCGCTTGGTCCTTGAGGCAATGCCCATCCTCGAGCAGCAGCAGGCGGCTTTCGTCGATGGCCTCCGGCGGAATGCTGGGCGTCGCCTGGATCGGCTCGCTCTCGTGGAAGGCGACGAAGAAGCTGTCGTCGAACAGCTTGACGCGCTCGACATCGCCGCAGGCATAGGGCAGCGCCAGCAGCACGCAGTCGAGCAGGCCGCGGGATAGGGCCTCGCAGGCGGGGCCGCTCGGCTCCTCGCGCAGGTAAAGCTTCAGGTCGGGATATTCCTCACGCAGGATCGGCAGCACGCGCGGGAGGAAGAAGGGTGCGATCGTGGGAATGACCCCCAGCCGCAGCTCACCTGTCAGCGGCTTCGAGGACGCCTGCGCCATCGCCGCCAGCTCCTCGGCCTCGCGCAGCACCCGATAGCCTTTCTCGACGATTCGCTCGCCCAGCGGGGTGAAGCGCACGACGCGGCGGGTGCGTTCGACAAGCGTGACGCCTAGAAGCGTCTCAAGCTCGCGCAGGCCGGAAGACAGCGTCGACTGCGTAACGAAGCACGCTTCCGCCGCACGGCCGAAATGGCCGTGCTGGTGGAGCGCCGTCAGATACTGGAGCTGCTTGAGGGTCGGAAGGATCATTATTGAGCTGGTCGATCAAGTGTCTCGGAATAATCTATTTGCCTAATATGAGAGGGCGCGGCATAGCCGCAACTTCAATTTCATCCCGCGACAGGAGACAACCGCATGCTTACCGTTGGCGATAAGCTTCCCGAGTTCACCGTGCCGGTCCAGCAGGGCGTCGGTGCGCTCCCGAACGGCGAGACGCTCAGCCACGACGCATTCCCTGGCAAGTGGAAGATCCTGTTCTGGTGGCCGAAGGACTTCACGTTCGTCTGCCCGACCGAGATTCTCGGCTATAACGAACTGCGCCAGGATTTCGCCGACCGCGACGCGGTGCTGATCGGCGCGTCGACCGACACCGACTTCGTCCACTACGCTTGGCGCAAGTCGGACGAGCGTCTGGCGGCTTGCGACTTCCCGTGGCTGGCCGACAACAAGCAGGAGCTGGCCCGCGCGCTTGGGATTCTGGAGAAGAACGCGGGTGTCGCGCTGCGTGTGACGTTCGTTGTCGATCCTGAGAACGTGATCCAGCACGTGACCGTGAACGGCCTGAACGTGGGGCGCAATCCGCAAGAGACGCTGCGCATCCTCGACGCGCTGCAGACCGACGAGCTGTGCCCCTGCAACTGGCAGCAGGGCGAGGAAGTCCTTAAGCCGGCTGCCTGATTAGGCGGGGCCCGGCAGGGCGAAGAGAGGGGCTGGCGCAGGCGGCACCGGGGGTGCCGGCCTCGCGACGCCCCTCTCTTTTTGCCCGCAGCCCAAGGACAGCACAGGACAATCAAGGACATTCCGGAGACACTCGCATGTCAGTGAACGACCTCGCGCGCACGCTTCCCGACTTCGCCAAGGACCTGCGCCTCAACATCTCCTCGCTCCTCCAGGAGCAGGGCCTGACCGACCAGCAGAAGTACGGCACGCTCGTCGCCTGCGCGCACGCGACCGGCAACGGCGCGCTGATCGCGGCCGCCGAGACGGAAGCGGCAGCGAAGCTGTCGGACGCCGCGATGAACGCCGCCAAGGCGGCGGCCGCCATCATGGCGATGAACAACATCTACTACCGCTTCGTGCATCTCGCCTCGAACAAGGAATATGGCACGCTACCGGCCCGCCTGCGAATGAGCGTGATCGGCGCGCCGGGCATCGAGAAGGCGGACTTCGAGCTGTTCAGCCTCGCGGTGTCGGCGATCAACGGCTGCGGCATGTGCATCGACGCGCACGAGAAGGTACTGCGCGACAACGGCATCTCGACCACGACGATCCACAACGCCGTGCGCCTGGCGGCCGTGGTCAACGCGCTGGCGAAGACGCTGCAGGCGACCACCTGAGACTTGCGAGCACGACGCCGTCCCCGCCGCGCAGGGATGGTGTCAGCTCAACGCCTTCCAGACCCCGTAGCCGCTCGTCGCGATCAGCACGGTTCCGACGAGCATCAGCAGCGTCTTGGCGGGGATGCGCTTGGCAAGGAACGCACCGAACGGCGCCGCCGCCACCCCGCCGATCAGCAGGCCGAGCGTGGCATGGGTCAACACCTCCCAGCCGAGCTGGCTGAGGAAGGTGATCGAGGTCGCGGTCGCCAGGAAGAATTCGGACGAGTTGACGGTGCCGATCGTCTTGCGGGGATCGCTCCCCTGGACGAGCAGGTTGCCCGTCACCACCGGCCCCCACCCGCCCCCGCCGGCGGCATCGAGGAAGCCCCCGGCAAGCCCGAGCGGCGCCACCAGCCACGGCTCGCGCGCCATCGGCATGCGGAACAGGCCGCGCCACAGCAGGATGGCGCCGATCGCCATCAGATAGGTCAGCACGAACGGCTTGGCGACGCTGGCCGGGACGTTCGACAGGACATAGGCGCCGAGCACGCCGCCGATGACGCCGGGCACGACAAGGCGGCGGAACAGCGACCAGTTGACGTTGCGATGCAGCGTATGGCTGAGCCCGGAGACGCCCGTCGTCACCATCTCGACCGCATGGACGCCGGCCGACGCCGCCGCCGGCGGCACCCCGAGCGCCACCAGGAGCGTCGAGGAGATCGTGCCGAAGGCCATGCCGAGCGCGCCATCGACGAGCTGCGCGCCGAAGCCGACAAGCACGAACGTCAATAGGTCGAATTCCACCTCGGCCGGCTTCCCCTGTTTCGTGCCACCTGTCCGCAACGTGCATGCGCCGGACAAGGAAGAAAGAGTTTCGCAACTGAAACGCCGACCGTGAAACAACGGAAAGGACGGAAGCGCCGAGGCTTCCGTCCCTCCCTCTTAGCCGAAAACTATCGGATCAGTATTTCGTTTCGGGCGAGCCGTAGGGGCGCGTCGTACCCTGCGTGCTCGTGCCGTAGGCGGCCGAGCCGCCGGCGCCCCGACCAAGCTCGTAGGCGCTCGACGTCGAGGTGCTGTTGCCCGGCGATCCACCGGCGCTGCCGACGCCGTAATAGTCGCGGATATGCGCGCCCTTCTCGCCGTAGTCGAGCCGCTCCAGCTCCTCACGACTGTAGTGCGGCGCGCCGCGCAGCTGATCCTCGGTCTTGTCGATGTTGTAGCCGCCCTTCTCCTCGTCGTAGGTCAGCACGTCCCACGGCAGCGGATGGTAGCGCTCGCCGATCCCTAGGAAGCCACCGAAGCTCATCACTGCGTAGGCGACGCGGCCCGAGATCTTGTGCAGCATCACCGAATGGATGGTGCCAAGCCGGTCGCCGGCGGCATTGTAGACCGCCGTGCCGATCACCTTGTCGGCCGAGATCAGCTTGCCGGTCTCGTCGGCGGCGACCTGGTCGGTACGGTCGCGGCCCATGCCGTCGCGGTTGTCGCCAAGCTCGTGGTGCGATCGGGCCGTTCCCGCCGCGCCGCCGCGCTCGCCGAGGATCGGCGTGCCATCGGGGTTGAGATCGGTCGCATGGCGGCCGTCGATCAGCTTCTCGTCGCGCATGGCATCGGACGCCGGCACGCCCGACTCGGGCCGGCCGGCGGCAGTACCGCCCGTACCGCCGGACGCAACGCCTTCGGCATAGCGGCCGCCCATACGGTCGTCGCCCAGCCGGTCGTCCTCGTAGTCCGGGCTGCGCCCCTGCGTGTCGGTGCCGGTCTGGCTTTCGGTCAGCGAGGTATCGGTGCGGTGGCCGAAGCCGCCTTGCGGTCCGCGCCCCTCGTAGCCGCGATTCTTGTCGTCCATCTGAACCTCCGTGATCATCTCCGCGACATCAACGAAGGCTCGGGTACGGACGTTCCGAGTACGGCACTTCCCGGGCGACAAGGCGAAGCGGCTCATCGACATCGCCTAAAAGGCGCGCCGGATTCGGCGCATGCCAAGTCCACTTCACTCCGAAGTGCAATCAGTGCCAGTCATTCATCAAATAGAAGCTCGCAGCATGCCGCCGCGACCTCAATACAGACGCGTGACCGCCGGCTTGTAAGGCGGCACGTCTCAGCATAGATTTTCGCAAATCTGTGCGGGGGCGAATATGATTCGAGGGGCTATTGTCGTGGCCGCAGCGCTGGTGCTGGCGGCTCCATCGGCAGCGCAGGACGGATCGGAACCGTCCGCCGCGCGCACGCCGGAGAATGCGCAGCGCTTCCTCGCCGTCGCGGCGGCGCAATATCCGCTCACGATGACGATGACGGCGGGCTGGAGCCACGCCAACCTCACTTATCGTATTGCGAGCGTCACGTCCGAAGACCGATGCGCCAGCCGCCTCGAAGGGCCTGTCAGCCACTTCCAGGTGAATGACAGCAGCGGCAAGTCGATCTACCCGGAGGGCAACAACTATTCGGACCCGGCGAAGCATGCCGAGCTGTTCGCGGCGCGGCAGGATCTCGTCGCGCTCCACAAGCTCAAGACCGCTCCCTACGACATCGACTGGTCGAAGGTCACCTCCCTCGGCAATCCGGCCCTGTGGAACGGCTCGGCGAGCGTGACATACAAGAGCGGCGTCCAGATCACCTTCGATCAGAGCGCGCTCACGATCTGGACACCCAGCGAGGAGATGGGCGGACGCCTGCTGCTCGCCATGCAGACGCTCAAGCAGGCCTGCGACAAGACCGAAGGGTTGGGGTTCTGACGGTGCGTCGGGCCGCGATCATGCTGGCCGCGCTGCTGGTGCCCGCAGTTACAGCTTCTGCGCAGGATGGCTCCGAACCTTCCGGGACCCGCACGCCCGAGAGCGCCCAGCGATTCCTGCGCGAAGTCCTGGTCCGCCAGCCACGCATCTGGCACGGCTTCAACGCCTTCAGGGCAGGCGACGTCGTGAGCTTCGAACCGGCGGCGGGAGCGGCTCAGGTTACGGCGGGCGGTGAGATCGTCGGCGTGTCGAGCGACGACCCGTGCCGCACGCAGATCGATCTGGAGCAGGCGCAGGTAACGCAGGGCGACAACCTGCGCATACAGGGCGGCAAGCTGCAGCGCACGATCGACTGGTCGAAGGCGGAGCGCTCCGAACAGCAATATTCCACGATCACCTCGCGGGATGCTGCAGGCAACGTGACCGGCACGCGTCAGGAGTTCGTCACGGTCGTCTACATGCAGGGCGGCTGGCAGCAGATGGCGTTCACGCTGCCTTCGGAGGCCGAGAACAAGCGCCTGATGTTCGCGACGGACTTTCTGCGAAGCGCGTGCGAGCTGAAATCGGACACGGGCTTCTGACATGAGGTTCGCCGCGGCCGGACTGGGACTGCTGCTGATCGCCGCCGCCCCCAACCCGCAGAACAAGATCGCCGCCTCGCCGGTCGGCGGTCCGGAGGCGGGCGTCTCGCTGTCCCGCTGGGGCGTGCTCGAGGAAATCGCGCGGCGCGAGTGGACGACCGAGAAGGAAGCGCGGCCGCGCATCAGCAAGTTCAAGTGGGAAGATGAAGGCCGCGTGCTCGTCGCGCGGCATGGGTTCGTGTCCCGACTCCAGTTCGGCGACGCGAAGTTCGCCGACACGGTGCAGCGCTTCGTGCTCGATCCGAAGACCGGCGCGATCAACGTCACCTACAGCTACGAGGACGGGCGCCCGCCGCTCAAGACCGTGATCCGCATCGAGCCGGACGGGACGGCGATCGAGACCTTCACCGATGCCAATGGCGTCCAGAAGCGCAACATCTACCGCTCCCCTCGCCTGTCGCAGAACAGCATCGAGCGGCAGGAGATGCGCGGCGGGACCTGGGCCTCGCTCGGCACCACACGCAAGACCGGCCTCACCCCGGAGGAGATCGCCGAGAACAAGCGGCGCGCCGAGGAGACAAGGCAGCTGGCGCTGGCCGAAGAGAGCGCGCGCAAGGCGGCGGAAGAAGCGCAGCGCGCCGCCGAGGAGGCCGAGCAGCAGGCCGCCTACGAGGCGCAACAGGCCGAGGATGCGGCGCGCAACGCCCAGATGCGCGCCAGCATGAACGCCGGGCTAATGGACGCCATCCGCGGCATCGGCACCGCAATCCAGGAACGCAACGAGCAGCGGGCAAATCTCGAGCGGCTGCGGATCGCCGCCGAGCAGGAGACGGCGCGGCGGCGAGCAGAGGAGGCGCGTCGCGAGGCTGCACGCATCGCCGAGGAGAACGCCCGCCGGGTAGCCGAAGCCAATGCGCGTCAGGAGGCGATCGCACGCCAATACGCCCAGCAGCGCGCCGACAGCGAAGCCCAAGCGCAGGCGCGCGCCGAAGCTGATCGCGTCCGTCGTGCCGAGGAGCAGCGCCGCGTTGCCGAGGAGAACGCGCGGCGCCAAGCCGAGGAGCAGCGCCAGGCAGCCGAAGCCGAACGGCAGCGGCGCGAGGCCCAAGCGCAGGCCGAAGCCGCACGGCGCCGGCAGGCGGAGGAGCAGCGGCTCGCCGAGCTGCGCCGCAAGGAAGAGGGAGCCCGCCGACCAGTCGCCTTCAAGGAAGGCATCGTCGTCTGCGAGAAGAAGCGCGAGAACTACTACCGCTGCGATGGGCCGCTACAGGTCACCTACAGCGACCTTGTCAGTCCGGCCGGCAAGACCTCGCTAGGCGAAGCGTGCGGCGCGCGCACGACGCGCGATATGGGCATGGCCGGCGGCTACCGCATCTTCGGCTGCGGCTTCGGCATCCATCCGACGCTGCGCGACTATCCGGGCAACCGCGATGTGCCAGCGGCGTACGGCCTCTACATTGCTGACCGTGCGACCTTCTATTGCCCGCGAAGCACCGACGCCTACTGCCGGGGCCGCTAGGCGGAGCCCCCTCCGACGGCGAGTCGTTGCCGCCCGGCACGGATCAGCCGGGTGGTGCGGCTCCGCTGTAGGCGCTTGCTACTTCGGCGGTGGGTTCGATGATGATCGAGCCGGGCTGGCTCGCCCGCAGCAGGCGGGCGAAGCGTAGCGCGTCTTCCCGATCGGCGAAGGTGGCTTCCATCAATTCCTGATTGTTGAACACGCTCCACTCGCCCTTCTCGTCATGGGCGACAAGGATGACGGTGGGATCGTCCCGCAGGTGGGCCGGCGCGGCAAACTGCGCCATCACGTCTCTCCGTACGCAACATACTCCGGGATCGCAGAACGATCAGCGGCCGTGCCGGCTCCCATCTGTCAGCCAGCGTACCGACGCTGCAGAGGCCGCGCTGGCGCGTTGAGCCTCGAACGTGCCATTGGATCACCGTCATTCGCTATGGATACGACGCCGCACATCGAAACACTCAGGGACGGCCGCGACCCGCGCATCGACGATCTGCTCGCGCTCTACGAGCGGGCGATTCCGGCGCGCGAGCGCAAGGACACAGCCGCCATCCGTGAAATGGCGCAATTGTCGACGCATGAGGTGGCCGTCGCGCAGGACGCTTTGGGCGTCGCCGGCTTCTTTCTCCTGTTCGTCGGCGAGCGGATCGCGCTGCTCGAATATATGGCGGTCGACGAACGCTGCCGCGGTGAAGGCCTGGGCTGCCGGCTCTATGAAACGGCACGATCGATGGCTGCCGACCGGCCGCTGATCGTCGAGGTGGAGTCGGACCGCGAGGCGGTGCCCGACCGCGCGTTGCGGGCGCGCCGCATCGGCTTCTATCGCCGCCTCGGCTGCCGGCGCGTGACGGGACTCGACTATA
>JAEZQR010000095.1 GCA_023413015.1 Pseudomonadota bacterium | reverse complement strand
AGGAAGCGCTGCGCGGCTAGGATCGCCTCCTGATAGTCGCGGCCCATATAATAGCTGAACGCGCTCATCAGCTGCGCGCGACGGGCCCAGACCGAATAGGGATGCTGCCGCTCGACCTCGTCGAAGATCTGCGCGGCCTGCTTGTACTGCTTACGGTCGAGCCGTTCCTTGGCGAAGTTGTAGAGCGTCTCCACGTCGCGCGCGACATAGGACTGGTCGGCGCGAGTCGCCTGGTTGGTGCGGGCGCAACCCGTCACGCCAACGGCGGCAACGGCAAGGGCGACGACGGCGGCGCGAGGGAGACGGAGAAGCTTCATATCGCTTCTTTAGCGGTCGGCATCCGGCCCGCCAAGGCCATGCGGTGACGCCGCGACCTGCCGCCGCTATAGCCCTCTCTCATGCTTCGCGTGCTCACGCTTTCGACGCTCTATCCCAATGCGGCCCATCCCGGCTTCGGCGGCTTCGTGGAGCGGCAGACGCTGCGGCTGGCCGCACACCCCGGCGTCGATCTGCGGGTGGCCGCGCCGCTGGGCCTGCCGCCCTTCCCGCTCAGCCGGATGGCACGCTACGCGCCGCTGCGCGCGCTACCGGGCGCCGAGGTCTGGAAGGACATACCCACCCTCCGCCCCCGCTTCCCGCTCGTGCCGCTGGTCGGGTGGCGACTCAATGCCGGGCTCGTCGAACGAGCCGCACACCAAGCATTGCACCGGCTACGCTCCGAAGGCTTCGTGCCGGATGTCATCGATGCGGAATTCTTCTTTCCCGACGGCGTCGCAGCGGCACGGCTCGGTCGAAAGCTCGGCATCCCCGTGTCGATCAAGGCACGCGGCAGCGACATTCATTATTGGGGCTCGAAACCCGCATTGCGCGAGAAGATCGTCGCGGCTGCCGCAGGCGCCGGCGGCCTCCTCTCGGTATCCGAGGCGCTCAAGCGGGACATGGTCGCGCTGGGCATGTCTGCCGATAGGATCCGGGTCCACTACACCGGCGTCGATCTCGAGCGTTTCCGCCCAATCGATCGGAATATGGCCAAGGCCCGCTTCGGCATCGACGGTCCCCTGGTCGTCAGCATCGGCAATCTGGTGCGACTGAAGGGCCATGAGATCGTCGCCGCCGCGGTCGCGCGTCTGCCCGGCGCCACCTTGCTGATCGCCGGCCGCGGCGAGGACGAGGCGTGGCTGCGGCAACAGATCGACGCACTTGGTGCCGGCGACCGCATCCGGTTGCTCGGCGCGGTTCCGCATGCCGATGTGCCGACGCTGCTTGCCGCCGCGGACGTGATGGCACTGGCCTCGGAACGCGAGGGACTCGCCAACGCCTGGGTCGAGGCGCTCGCCTGCGGCACGCCCGTGATCGCACCGGATATCGGCAGTGCCTGCGAGGTGATCGACCGTCCCGAGGCCGGAATCATCGTTCCGGCGCGGACGGCGGAAGCGTTCATCGACGCGATCGGCCGGATTCTGGCCGCCCCGCCGAACCCGCAGGCGGTCCGCCGATCGGCGGAACGGTTCGCTTGGGAGAACAACACGCAGGCGCTCTACGAGCACCTGCTCGCGCTAAAGCGGTAGCAGCGCGGCGGCGACCAGCCGCCCCTCGCCGGCCAAGAGGCCGTAAGTGCGGGCGGCCGCCTTCGAATCCATCAGCTCGACCGCAAGGCCCCGTTCGTGCAGGGCCTCCAGCAACGCCTTGGCCGGGCGTTTCAGGGTCGCGCCGGTGCCGAGCAGCAGCACCTCGACGGCTTCGTCGCCGATCACCTCGAAATCCGACGCGGTCAGCGCCTCGACCGAGGCGACCGGCCAGGGGATGGCGCGGGTCGGCGTCACGAAGACGCCGCCCTCATACCGCTGGCCGGATACGCGGAAGCCGCCTTGCGCATAGCCCTGGATGACTGGCGCGGACTCGTTCGGCGGCTGCTGCTCGAAGCTCGGCACGTCTTACGGCCGGGCTTTTTCGGCCTTCGTCGCCTCCGCCGGAACGAAGGTGTGCGACCCGACGCCCAGCGAAATCAGCAACGAGGACGAGACGAAGATCGACGAATAGGTGCCGATGACGATGCCGAGCAGCATTGCGGCGGTGAAGCCGAACAGCACGTCGCCGCCGAGCAGCAACAGCGATCCGAGCGCCAGGATCAGCGCGGTCGTGGTCGCAACCGTGCGGGACAACGTCTCGTTGATCGACAGGTCGATCAGCGGGCCGATGTCCATCTGGCGATACTTGCGGAGATTCTCGCGGATTCGGTCATCGACGACCACCTTGTCGTTAAGCGAGTAGCCTACGATCGTCAGCACGGCGGCCACGACGTTCAGATCGAATTCGAGCTGCGTCAGCGCAAAGAAGCCGAGCGTCACCGTCACGTCGTGGACCAGCGCAACGATGGTCGAGACGCCGAAATGCCATTCGAAGCGGAACCAGGTGAAGAGCGCCACGGCTCCCATCGAGAGAATCACCGCAATGATCCCGTCGCGGATCAGTTCACCCGACACCTTGCCGCTCACGGTTTCCACACGCCGGAAGGCGACATCGGGATGATCGGCCCGAATCGCCGTTTGAACTTTCTGCACGACACGCTGCACCGCCACTTCGTCGCCCGGGGGCAGCGGCAGCCGGATCAGCACGTTGCGCGGGCCGCCGAAGTTCTGGAGCGCCGAGCTGCCGACATTGAGTCGGTCGACGGTAGTCCGAAGCTCGTCGAGCTCGACGGGCTTCTCGAACTGGGCATCGATCATGAGCCCGCCGACGAAGTCGACGCCCAGGTTCAACCCCCGTGTCGCCACGAGCGCAATCGAGCCGAGCGTCAGCAGCAGGGTCAGCGCGAATGCGATCCAACGCAGCCGGACGAAGCCGATGTTCGTGTTGTCAGGTACAAGCTTCAGCAGACGCATATCGGGTCCAGTCCGGGAATTAGACGAGAATGGCGGTGGGGCGCTTCCGCCGCAGCCAGTCCCAAATCATCAAACGAGTTACCGTCACGGCCGTGAACACCGACGTCACGATTCCGATCGACAGAACGACGGCGAACCCTTTGATCGGGCCCGAGCCGAACCCGAACATGACCAGGGCAACGATGATATTCATCATGTTGGCGTCCCAGATCGTCCGGCTGGCTTCGGTGAAGCCGTCCTCGATGGTCTGTCGGATACCCTTGCCCTTGCGCAGCTCCTCGCGAATACGCTCGTTGATCAGCACGTTAGCGTCGACCGCAGCGCCGATCGTCAGCACCATGCCGGCGATGCCCGGAAGGGTCAGCGTCGCTCCCGTCACGCTCATGATGCCGAGGATGAGCAGCACGTTGAAGACCAGGCCGATGTTCGCATACACGCCGAAGCGGCCGTAGCTCACCAGCATGAAAATTCCGACCGCGATGACGGCCACCACCGAGGCCAGCGTGCCTGCCTTGATCGAATCGGCGCCGAGGTCCGGGCCGACGGTGCGCTCCTCGACGACCTTGAGCTCGACAGGCAGCTTGCCCGAGCGCAGCAGCACCGCCAGCTCGTTGGCGCTCGCCGTGGTGAAGCTGCCCGAGATGATGCCCGAACCGCCGAGGATCGGCTCGTTGATGTTCGGCGCCGAGATCACCTTGTTGTCGAGGATGATCGCGAACGGCTTGCCGACGTTCTCGGTGGTGGCGCGTGCAAAGCGCTTGCCGCCGGCGCTGTCGAAGCGGAACGATACGACCGGGATGCCATCCTGGTAGGAAGGCTGTGCGTCGACCAGCTGGTCGCCGGTGATGATCGCGCGCCGCTTGACCGCGATGGCACCGCCGCTCTCCATCGGCAGCACCTGGCTGCCGGCCGGTGCGCGCCCCTCCGCCACGGCGGCCGGGTCGGCCTCGATGTCGACGAGCTTGAACTCGAGCTTGGCAGTCTTGCCGAGCATCTGCTTGAGCGCGCCCGGGTCCTGGAGACCAGGGACCTGCACGACGATGCGATTCTCGCCCTGCCGGATGATCGTCGGCTCGCGCGTGCCGAGTTCGTCGATGCGGCGTCGAATCACCTCGACGGCCTGCTGCATCGCGCCGTTGACGTGCTGGGCAAGCCCCGCGTTCGTGATGGTCAGCACGATGCGGTTGCCGTCGCGGACCTCGACGTTGATGTCGCGCTGGCCGGTGACGCCGACGGGCTGACTGATCCCGCGCATCGCCTCGACGGCGCGATCGACGTCGTGCACGTCGCGTATCAGGAAGCTCAGCTGGCCGTTGCGCAGCGACATGTCGCCGAAGCCGATCGGGCCGCCCGGCGCATTGCGCAGCTCGACGCGCACCGTCTCCTCGAGCGTGTCGAGGCGCTGCTTGCGCACATCGGCCGTATCGGCCTCGAGCAGCAGATGGCTGCCGCCCCGCAGGTCGAGACCGAGATTGATCTGCTGCTTGGGGAAGCCGTTCGGCAGCGTGGCGAGCACCGACTGCGGCAGGAAGTTGGGAAGCGCGAGAACGACGCCTGCCACCAGTACGGCGATGATCGACCAGATCTTCCAGCGCGGAAAATTGAGCATGGAGGGCGCTTACTTCGTCGTGTCGTTGGCGGCGGTCGGCGCACCGACGCTCGACAGCGTCGACTTCAGCACGCGAACCTTGACGTTCGGCGCCAGCTCGACCTCGACCTCGGCGTCCTGGACGCGCGAAACCCGGCCGATCAGGCCGCCGCCGGTGACGACGGTGTCGCCCTTCTTCACCGCATCGATCATCGCGCGGTGCTCCTTCAGCCGCCGCTGCTGCGGGCGGATCATCAGGAAGTAGAAGATAACGAAGATGAAGACCAGCGGCAGGAACTGGAGGAGCGCCGATTGGCCGCCGCTGGGCCCTGCCGCCGTCTGGGCATAGGCCGGAGAAATGAACATTGAGCTTGCCTTTTGCTTATTTGCCCGCCGATTTGGCGCGCGACTATACAAATGCAAGACGCCAGCGCAATGACCGACCCCAACCGCGACATCACGGACACACTCAGGCGCATCGCCGAGGCACTCGAACGGCTCACGCCCGCCACGTTCGAGGCGGCCGATCCGTCGGCCGGTGACGCCTTCATCTGGTCGGGCACGGCGCTGCAAACGGTCGAGACGCCGCTTGCCCAGCCGCTCGACCTGCTGCTCGGCATCGAGGCGCAGAAGGCGGCCGTGGTCGCCAACACCGATCGGCACGCACGGGGGCTTCCGGCGCACGATATCCTGCTGTGGGGCGCGCGCGGCATGGGCAAGAGCGCGCTGGTGAAGGCGGCACATGCCGCCTGCGCCGGCAGCGGGCTGGCGCTAGTCGAGGTGACGCGCGACGATGTGCGCACCCTCCCCGCGCTGTTCCGGCAGCTCCGCCGCCTCGATCGTCGCTTCCTGCTGTTCATCGACGATCTGAGCTTCGAGGCCGATGAGCGCGAGCCGAAGGCGCTCCGCTCGGTGCTGGAAGGCGGGATCGAGGCGCGGCCGGACAATTGCCGCCTCTACGTCACCTCGAACCGCCGGCATCTCGTCCCGCGCGACCTGGCCGAGAACGAAGCCTCGACCGCGATCAATCCGCGCGACGTGATCGACGATCGCCTCGCGCTCGCCGACCGCTTCGGCCTGTCGCTGGGTTTCCACGCCTGCGACCAGCCGACCTACCTCGCCATCATACGCGGCTACGCCGAACGCTTCGGCCTCCCCTTCGACGAGCATGACGCGCTCGCCTGGGCGATAGCCCGCGGCAGCCGCTCAGGCCGGGTGGCCTGGCAGTACACGCAGGAAGTCGCCGGACGCGTCGGCAAGCGGCTGAGCCGTCAATAAGCCGTCATCCCGGCGAAGGCCAGGACCCAGACCATCCGTTGCTCTGGGTCCTGGCCTTCGCCGGGATGACGATGAAGAGATTTAGGGAAGCGGACAACCTACCGCTTGGCGGCAACCGGCGTCACCTTCGGTGCGGGGGTAAACGGCCGGATGCCGAAGCTCGGATAGACCTCGCTCGGGTAGTAGAAGGTGCCGTCCTTCACCACCATGCCGATCGTTTTGATCGCCTTCAGGTCCTTGGTCGGATCGCTAGGCACGAGGAAGAAGTCGGCGAGCTTGCCCTGCTCGATCGAACCCAGGCGGTCGCCTTGTCCGGTGTAGTTCGCCATGTCGAAGGTGGCGCGCTTCAGCACTTGGGCCGGCGTCATGCCGATCTTCTGCATCAGCTCGAGCTCGCGGTGATAGGTGAACGCGCCGCCGGTGTCGGTGCCGGGGACGATCATCACGCCGCGGTCGTTGAGCATCTTCGCCGTGGCGAGGATTTGGTCGTAGGCGCCGCGATAGGCCGCATCGTCGCCCGGCGCCGAGGTGTCGATCCACGCCTTCTTCGCGTTACGCTGATAGCCGATCGGCATGTGGTCGATGTAGTCGACCGCGCCTTGCGGCACCTGTCCGTCGCGATTGGTCAGCAGGTTCTCGTGGATGCCGATCGTGGGGTCGATCGCGATCTTGCGGTCGACCATCGACTGGATCGTGCGCTGCACCGGCGCACTGCCGAGGTCGAGCCCCGGCAGCCGCTTGAGCGCGGTCAGCCTGAACAGCGTGCGCGTGTCCTCGGTCGGCTTGATCACCCACCCCAGCATGAACTGGTTGATGTGCGTCATCTCGTCATAGCCGGCGGCGATCATCGCGTCGGCGTTCGAGAAGGCCGGCACGTGACCCATCACGTGCATCTTGCGCGCGTGGGCCTCCTTCACCATCGCCGGCACCCAGGCCGGGTTGATACTGTTGTAGATCTTGATCGCGGGGAAGCCGTGATCGGCGTACCAGCGCACCGCCTCGACCGCCTTCGCCTCGCTGTCGACGACGAAGCCGTTGTTCGAATTGTACGGGCTCTTGCCCTCGATGAAGCCGGCACGGATCACGCGCGGCCCGGCGATCTCGCCCGCGTCCATCCGGCGGATGAGCTCGGCGAGCACGGCGTTGTCGTTCCCCATGTCGCGCACCGTGGTGATGCCGGCCATGAGGTTGAGGACCGCATCGTCGTCGCCGAGGTGGCCGTGCATCTCGTACAGGCCGGGAACGAGCGTGCCGCCCGCACCGTCGATCGCGACCTCGCCCGCCTTCGCCGGCGCGTTCGCCGTGTCGATCTCCGCGATCTCCCTGCCGCGGACGAGTACCGAGACAGGGGCCGTCAGCGCGGCCGCCTTGGCATCGAACAGTCGCACGTTCCGGATACGGACCGGCGCGCCGTAATTATGTCCGGCCCGTTTCTGGAGCGCCACCAGCCGGTCGGTCGACCATTGGGCGGCGAGATCGCGAAGCCGCTTGTCCTCGCCCTCATAGCCTTCGCGCAGGATGACGAAGCGCGGCGTGACATAGGCGACCATGTCGCCGCGTTCGTCGAGGAGGAAAGTCTCGGGCGTGAGATCGATGCCGCTCAGCGTATAGACCGTCGCCTTCGCAGGGCCCGACGTACCCGCCAGGGTCAGCGTCTCTCCCTTCTCAAGCCGCAGCGTGCCGCCCGGCAGCGACGGCATCTGATGGTCGGCATCCTTCAGCAGGGCGCGGGCATAGAGGCCGACCGCCCAGGGGCTCGCCCCCTGCGCGACATAGACGCTCGGCTCGCGCACCGTGACATGGCCCTTGCCCGTCGAGTCGGACCAGCTCGCCTCGCCCCCGGTTGCGGCGAAGCTTTCCTCGGTCTTGCTGCCGAAGGTGGTGGTGCCCTTGATATCCCACGCCGTCGGCAGGCCGTTGCCATCGAGGCTGATCACCTCCTTCACCGTCGGCCCGCGACCGTTGTTCTTGTAGTCGTAGTCGATCGTCGTCCGATTGCCGCTCGTATCGGCATGGAGATGGCCGACCTTGGTGCCGCTGACGAGTACGGTGAAGCGCTCGCTGGCCGCCTGGGCGGCGGCCGGAATGACGGCGCTGGTGGCCAGGAGCGACAGGATCGCGGCTTTAGACAGGGCGCGAAGACGGGTCATGAAATGGATCCCCCCGATGTGGTGATGTGGAGCCGGGCTCCGGTGCTCCAAGATCGTGCGATAGCAGCCATTTTCGCGCAAGCCTGCGGAGCCACTTTCGTGGCGGACCTATGAAAATGGCATGCCGAACGAACCGGCGGCTCCGCCGTTGTCCTCGCACCAGAACGAGGGAGAGGCGTCGATGGAAAACGAGAATCAGCCGCTCAACCCCGGCGACGAAGCGCCCCCCGGAACGCCGGGCACTGGCGAAAACCTATGCCGCGCCTGCGGCGGCACGGGCAAGCTCGACGGCCGGCCATGCCTGGCCTGCGGCGGCACCGGCCGAGTTGTCGAAGGGATCGGCGGCGCGTGATCCGCTAGATCCAGCGCTGCCAGCGGACATAGGCGGCGGTGAGGATCAGGATCGTCATCTGCGCGATGACCGTAATATTGAACCCGCGGTTGCCGGTGTGGAAGATCGGCGCATCGAAGTTCATGCCGAAGATGCCGGCGATAGCGGCGCAGAGGCCGATCGCGACGGTGATCAGCGTCAGCGCCTTCACCAGATCGTTGGTCTGCTGCGTGGTGCGCGAGGTGAACAGCTCGAAGCTGGCGACCACGAGATCGCGCGTGCGCTCGACCTCGTCCACGGCGCGCTCGAAGCGGGCGGTGAGCGTCTGGTAATGCGCCGCGGCCTCGCTTTCGGCGACCAGCGAGAAGTCGGGCCGCGCCAGCCCGTAGAACACGGGACGCTGCTCGGCGAGCAGGGCGCGCAGCCGCGACACCTGGCGCTTCAGTGCCGCCATTCGCTTGAGCGCGCCCTCCCCGCCCGGCCTGGCAATCACCTGCTCGTCGAGGCGGTCGATCACCGCCTCGATATCAGCGACCGAGTCGAAATATTCCTCGAGGTGCCAGTCGAGCAGCGAGGCCGCGAGCGCCTGAGGCGACATGGCGCCGAGCATCGTCTCGGCCTTGTCCTGCGCGCGGTAGCCTTCCAGGAAACGCACGCCACCGCTATGCGCCGTCAGGATCCAGCGGTCGCCGACGAGCAGGTCGAGCTTGAGCGCGCCGGCGCCGTGGATGCGACGCCCCTTCTCATCACGATTGGCACCGGCGTGCTGCGACAGCGGTTCGGTATAGACCGTCAGCTGGAAATAGCTGCCATAGTTGTCGAGGCGAGGGCGGGCGTGCGGACGCTGTATGCGCGCAATGCTCGTCGGATCGAGCCTCAGCAGCCGGGCGACAGCTCCGAGGCCGTCGGCATCGGCCGAATCGACATCGAGCCAGAGCAGGCAGCGCTCGTTGAGGCCAGCGATCGCGTCTGCATTCAGCTCGACCTCTCGATCATGGCCTTCAGCATCGTAAAGGTAGGCGGTCGGCACGAGCGCTCAGCCTCGTTCCGCCGGCGAGGCGGCCCGCCACCGACCATACGCCATATGACCCGCGACGCGGCCCCAACCGCCGCACCGTTCGCCAAGGCGCTGGAGACGCGCTTCGACGAGCGCAGCCGCTGCCCGCAGACGGCCGATGAGCCAGGCCACGCAGCCCAAGCTCAGTTCCGGCCGCCTGCTGGCGGCATATCAGCGTCGGCGTTCATCCCGCATCAAAACGCGGGCCGAACCTTCTTGGTTCAGGCCGCCCGCATCTTGACGATCTTGCCCGGGTTGCGCGGCGGCTCGCCCTTGGGCAGCGCGTCGACATGCTCCATGCCGGACGTCACCTCGCCCCAGACGGTGTACTGACCGTCGAGGAAGCGTGCGTCCTCGAAGCAGATGAAGAACTGGCTGTTCGCCGAGTGCGGGTAGCTGGTGCGCGCCATCGAGCAGGTGCCGCGCACGTGCGGCTCCTGCGAGAACTCGGCCTGGAGGTCGGGCAGCTTCGAGCCGCTGGTGCCGGTGCCCGTCGGGTCGCCGCCCTGCGCCATGAAGCCAGGGATGACGCGGTGGAACACGACACCGTCGTAGAAGCCCTCGTTGGCGAGCGTGCTGATGCGCTCGACATGGCCCGGCGCGAGATCGGGCCGCAGCCGGATGACGACATCGCCCGTCTCGAGCGTCATGGTAAGCGTGGTAGGCAGGTCGGTCATCCTTACTCTCCTACTGAATTGGCGCGCCCGGCAGGATTCGAACCTGCGACCACGAGCTTAGAAGGCACGTGCTCTATCCAGCTGAGCTACGGGCGCGTAGCTGAGGCGCGCGGCGGCACACCTCACGCGTGCCGGCCTTGCAGCCGACCTTATTTGAAATTGTCCGCATAGGCCTGAAGGTGCAGCTTCGCTTCGCTGCCGCGCTTCACGTCGTACTTCAGCCCTTCGCGCATCGCATAGTCCGTCGCGGCCTCCAGCGTCGGGAAGGTGAGCTTCACCTGCTGCTGCGTATCGGCCGAGCCGATCCAGCCGGTCGTCGGATCATGCCGCTGCCGATCCTTGGATTCGAACTCCAGCACCCAGCGGCCAGCACGGCCGCGGCCCGACTGCATCGGGTTTCGGGGTTCCTGATAGATGCGCGCCGCCACTCAAGGCCTCCTGTTGCAACGGCCGCCAGATGCGGCGGCATGCGCCCTTTCGTCAAGTAGCACGGCAACTGTCTCGTTGATGGAACAAAGCATTCATTCCGGGGCTTTCGCGAACAAACCCGGCGGCACGCTTACGCTTGCCCAGTGCCGGGTCCGGGTTGCTGGGAGAACGAAATGAACCTGCCTTTTGCCGGTCGCCAATTGTCCGCTGCCAATTTTCTCGACGCGCCGATCCCCGACCTCGCCGCCCTCCTCCGCGCACGCGCCGCGGCCAAGCGACGCCCAGCGGTGGTGGCGGAACGCAGCCTGATGCTCTCTCCGCTGGTGTTGCTGGCCGCGTGCGGCGGTGGTGGCGGTGGCAGCGGCGGTCCGGGCGGCAATCCGCCGCCGCCGGGCGGGCCGACGATCACGGCGCAGCCTGATCCGGTGGCGATCACGGCGGGTGCGCCGCCGGTGACCGGCAACGTGCTGTCGAACGACACCACGACGAGCGGTACGCTCAGCGTGACGGCGGTGGCGGTGCAGGGCGGCGCGGCCGGCACGATCGGCCAGCCGATGACCGGCACGCTCGGCGCGCTCACCGTCAACGCCGACGGCACCTTCAGCTTTGCCGTGGCGAACAACGCTGCCGTGCAGGCGCTCGGCGCCGGTCAGACCGCCACCAACGTCTTCACCTACACGCCGTCGGCCGCCGGCACCGCCGGCGCTGCGCAGACGGTCACCGTCACGGTGACCGGCGTCAACGACGCGCCGACTGCGGTCGCCGACACGGCCAGCATCACGAAGGGCGCGACCGCGCCGATCACCGGCAACGTGCGCACGAACGACACCGATCCCGATGCCAACGCCACGCTCAGCGTGAAGAGCGTGACCGGCGGCACGGTCGGCCAGCCGATAACCGGCACCTATGGCTCGATCGTCATCAACGCGGACGGCAGCTACAGCTATACGCTCAACAATGCCGATCCCGACACGCAGGCGCTCGGCACCGGCCAGACCGGAACCGAGACCTTCACCTACACCATCACCGACGAACACGGCGCCACCTCAACCACAACGCTGACCATCACGGTGAACGGTGGTGCGACCGGAGGCGGCCAGGGTCCGGCGAGCATCAATCTCGGTTCGCTCGGCTCGGCTGGCGTCACGCTGACCGCACCGGGCGGCATCACCGGCGGCCAATTCGGCTTCTCCATCGCGACGCTGCAGCCCGGCGGCACCGCCGACGTCACCGGCGACGGCCGTGCGGACCTGGTCATCGGCGCGCCGACCGCCGGCGGTCCCGGCCGCGTGTTCATCTATAGCGGCGCCGATCTGGGTGGCGCCCCCGTGCGCACGCTCGTCGGCGCCGCGAACGGCGATCGATTCGGCTATGACGTGAGCGTCGGGAACATCGGCGGCGACAGCAAGGCCGATGTGCTGGTCGGGGCACCGGGTTTCATCGATGGCAAGGCGAATGCCGGTCGCCTGTACGCCTACTTCGGCGGCGGCACGACGAACGGCGGCAATCCTGGGCCGGTTGGCGCCAACGGCTTCACCCTGACCATCAACAATGGGGGCACCGAAGGCAGCGGCGCCTATCCTGACGCTTCGGCCGATATCGGCCCGAACCTCGGGGCAAGCGTCGCGATCCTCGGTGATCTCAACGGCGACGGGCGCAACGACTTCTTCGTTGCGGATCCGGGCATCAACACGAACGGCATTGTCGATCGGGGCGAAAGCTACATCGGCTTCACGCTCGCCGATTACTCGCAGACGACGTTCACGAACGGCGTCGGCAACTTGGCGACCGGCAGCAACGGCTTCCGTCTCCAGGGAGATGCCGTTGCCGAGGGCGAAGGCTATACGGCCGCTGCCAGCGGCGACATCACCGGCGACGGCAAGGCCGATCTCGCGGTCGCCGATGCTCGCGCCGGGGTGGTTGCGATCCGTTTCGGCAATGTCGCGCCATCCACCTCCACCACTGATAACTCGGACCTGACCGGCGCCAACGGCGTCAAGCTGACGCTAGGCGCCGCCAACGCCCGCTTCGGCGAGTCGATCGCGGTCGGCGACATCAATGGCGACGGTAAGGCCGACGTGATCGTCGGCGCGCCCGGCGCGAACAAGGTCTACATCCTGCTGGGTGCCGCGAACTATGCCGGCGGCACGATCGACGTGACCAATCCGGGCGGAGCGCAGGTGATCGAGATCAGCGGCAGCGGCGGCTTCGGCCACTCGGTCGCCTACATCGGCGACTTCAATGGCGACGGTCGCGGCGACTTCGTCGTCGGCGCGCCGACCGACGGCACTAACGGCTCGGCCTATATCCTGCTCGGCAGCGCCGGCCCGTCGGCAAGCACCTACAATCTCGCCACCTCGTCGAACGTCATCAAGATCAGCGGCGGCGCGTCGGGCACCGGTCATGACGTGGCAGGCGTCGGCGACCTCAATGGTGACGGCCTCATGGACGTGGCGGTCAGCGCGGTCAGCTCGACCAACAGCAACGGCGCCGTCTATGTCGTCTATGGCAGCAAATCCTATGTTGCCGCCAGCTCGGCACAATCGGCGGCCGCGGTGACGCACGAATCGCTGGCGCTCGACGACGGATCGCAGAACCTGTTCGGCGACGGCCACGGTAGCAGCGCGGCCATCATCGATCCAGTTCACCACAACTCATATCTACCGCCGAACGAGCTGCTGGTCTAATCTGCCGTTCAAGGCCGCGGGTCAGCGCTCCAGGCGCGCCGCGGCCTTTTTCGTGCGCGTCGTCGCCGACGCGGCGGCAGGATCGTCGGGCCAGGGATGCTTGGGGTATCGCCCCTTCATCTCCGACTG
>JAEZQR010000070.1 GCA_023413015.1 Pseudomonadota bacterium | reverse complement strand
ATGACCTCGGCATGAAGGCGCTCGGTGGCAGCTTCGCCGAGCGCGCGCGGGCCACGATCGCCGCCGGCTGCGATGTGGCGCTGCATTGTTCGGGCGATTTCCAGGAGATGGCGGAGATCGCGGGCACCGGGCTTCAGATGACCGATGCCGCCCGCGACCGGCTCGCTCGCGCCATGGCCTGGGCGGATGGGCCAGCGGAGGCGGATCTCGCCGGGTTGATCGCCAAGCGCGACCGACTGCTGGCGCTGGCGTGACCGGATAGGATGGCCGAGCAGCTTTCCATCGAAGCCTTCGAGGCGCCGGTTCGCAAGGAGCCGGATGAGGAAACGCTGGTCGTCGCACTCGAAGGGTGGGAAGGGCCGCTCGACCTGCTGCTGCACCTCGCGCGGCACCAGCGCGTCGATCTCACGAAGCTGTCGATCCTCGCGCTCGTCGAACAATATCTCGAATATATCGCGCGGGCCCGGAAGCTGCGGCTCGAACTGGCCGCCGACTATCTCGTGATGGCGGCATGGCTCGCTTACCTGAAGTCATGCCTGCTGCTGCCCAAGGAGGCGCAGGAGGAGCCCTCGGCCGAGGAGCTGGCGCTGCGGCTCCAGATGCAGCTCCAGCGGCTGGACGCGATGCGCGAGGCCGGCGCCCGGCTGATGGCGCGTGACCAGATGGGCCGCGACGTGTTCACGCGCGGCGCGCCCGAAGGGCTGCGCGTCGTGCGTGCCTCGGCCTACGACTGCACGCTCTACGAGCTGCTCAAGGCCTACGGCGACCTGCGCGGCCGCGCCGAGCATCGCGTCTACGCGGTCAAGCGGCGGCTCGTGTTCACGCTCGAGGAGGCGCTCGAACGCGTCGAACGCATGCTCGGCATTGCGATCGAATGGACCGAGATCGCGCGCTTCCTGCCCGAAACCGATGATCCGGCCTTCCGCCGCTCCGCGCTCGCCAGCACCTTCGTCGCAGCGCTGGAGTTGGCGAAGCAGGGGCGGGCGGACCTGTCGCAGTCCGATACCTTCGGCCCGCTTCATGTGAAGGCGAAGCGATGATCGAGCCCGAGCATCTCCGGATGGTCGAGGCGATCCTGTTCGCCGCCGAAAAGCCGCTCACCGTCGCCGAGATCGAGGCCTATATGCCCGAGGGCGCGGGCGTCGAGGCGCTGCTCGCCGAGCTCGCCGCCTCCTACGAGCCGCGCGGGGTGAACCTTGCCGAGCGCGGCGGGCGCTGGCAGTTCCAGACCGCGCCCGACCTCGGCCATGTGCTGCGCCGCGAGCGCGAGGAAGTGCGCAAGCTCAGCCGCGCCGCCGTCGAGACGCTGGCGATCATCGCCTATCACGAGCCGGCCACGCGCGCGCAGATCGAGGAGATCCGCGGCGTCTCGATCTCGAAGGGCACGCTCGACGTGCTGATGGAGGCGGGCTGGGTGCGCCCAGCCGGCCGGCGCGAGGTGCCGGGCCGGCCGCTGCTCTACGCGACGACGCCCAACTTCCTCGTGCACTTCGGCCTGACCAGCCGCCGTGACCTTCCGGGCATCGGCGAGCTGAAGGCGGCGGGGCTGCTCGACGCGCTCGACCTGTCGATCGCCGGGCAGCCGCAACCCGACCGCGATGCCGACAGCGACGAAGAGTCCGAGGACGGCGACTAGAACTGCATCGGGTGCTAGGGTAGAAACCGCCACATGAACGCCCCACCTACGGGCCTGGTTATTTGAGGAGACCCACCATGGGTTCGATGAGCATCTGGCACTGGCTGATCGTTGCGCTGGTCGTCCTGCTGCTGTTCGGCAAGGGCCGCATCTCGGACATCATGGGCGAGACGGCGAAGGGCATCAAAGCCTTCAAGAAGGGTATGTCGGACGAGGATGCGCCGCCCGCGTCGCGCCAGGTGACGAACGCGCCTGCCGCCGATCCGGCGCCGGCTGCCCGCGAGGAAGCGAACCGGCCGTAAACGCCGGCGCTTCCCATGTTCGAGATCGGTTATTCCGAGCTTCTGCTCATCGCGATCGTGACGCTGCTCGTCGTCGGTCCGAAGGAGCTGCCGAACCTGCTGCGCCAGATCGGCCGCTGGACCGGCAAGGCGCGCGCCATGGCGCGCCATTTCCGCGCCGGCTTCGACACGATGGTGCGCGAGGCCGAGATCGACGAGATGAACAAGCAGTGGTCGGCGCATAATCAGTCGATCATGGATGCCACGCCCGACCTGCGGCACCTGCCCGAGCCGGAGCGCGACGCCGACATGGACGAACTGACCGACCTGCCGCCGGCTCCGGTCGCCAAGCCGGAGGTGTCGCCGCCGGTTGATGGCGACAAACCGACAGCCCCGCCGCCGGTATCATGAGAGACATCGACGACAGCAAGGCGCCGCTCCTCGACCATCTGATCGAGCTGCGGCAGCGGTTGATGCGCAGCGTCGTCGCGCTGGCGATCGCCTTCGGCGTCGCCTTCTACTTCGCCGACGACATCTTCCGCTTCCTGGCGCAGCCCTACGTCGAGGCGGTCGGCCCCGGCCGTGCCTCGCAGCTGATCTACACCAAGCTCTACGAGGCGTTCTTCACCGAGGTGAAGGTGGCGCTGTTCGCCGCCTTCCTGTTCGCCTTCCCGTTCATCGCCAACCAGATTTGGGCGTTCGTGGCGCCCGGCCTCTACAAGCATGAGAAGAAGGCACTACTGCCCTTCCTCTTCGCGACGCCGGTGCTGTTCACGATGGGGGCGGCACTCGCCTACTATGTCGTGATGCCGACGGCGTTTCGCTTCTTCCTCGGCTATCAGCAGACCAGCGGTGACCTGTCGGTCGCGGCGCTTCCGGCCATCGCCGACTATCTGTCGCTGGTGATGAACTTCATCTTCGCGT